>CAYZJS010000062.1:0-49280 GCA_964478865.1 uncultured Thermodesulfatator sp. | reverse complement strand
ACATTAATTCTTGACAAGAAGACGAAATAGTTGAATAGTAGTTCAACTTTTTTGACCTTTTAAACCGGCGGCCAGCGATGCCGGGCAAATAATTTCATTAGAAGGGAGAAACAGGCACATGTCAAAAGGCGGAAAGATCGAAAGCTTGATGTCGGAAAAGCGAGTTTTCCGCCCTTCACGCAAGGCCCAGATGACGGCCCATGTGAAGAGCATGAAGGAGTACAGGGAACACTACAAGAAATCCATGGAAGATCCTGCTGGTTTCTGGAGCCAGAGGGCCGAGGAACTCATTACCTGGAAAAGGAAATGGAGAACCGTTGTAAGGGCCGATTTCCACAAGCCAAAGATCGAGTGGTTCATCGGCGGACAGCTCAATGCATCCTATAACTGTCTTGACAGGCACCTGACAGACGGCAGGCGCAACAAGGCAGCCATAATCTGGCAGGGAGAGCCTGATGGCGAGGTAAAGGTATATACCTACCAGATGCTTCACACCGAGGTGTGCCGTTTTGCAAACGTGCTGAAGAAACACGGAGTGAAAAAGGGGGACAGGGTTTCCATCTATCTTCCCATGATTCCCGAGCTTCCCATAGCAATGCTGGCATGTGCCAGGATAGGCGCCATGCACAGTGTCGTTTTTGCAGGCTTCAGCGCATCCAGTCTCCAGAGCAGGATAAACGACTGCAAGGCAAAGGTTCTCATAACATCCGATGCAGTTATCAGGGCTGGCAGGACCATTCCCCTCAAGCCCAATGCCGACGAGGCCCTCAAGGACGCTCCTACCGTGAAGAGCTGCATCGTGGTCGAGAGGGCCGGCAACGAGGTAAAGATGAAAAAGGGCCGGGACAGCTGGTGGCACGATGAAATCTCCGCCGAAGATATTACCGATAAGTGCGATCCTGTTCCAATGAATGCAGAGGATATCCTTTTCATCCTCTACACCAGCGGCAGTACCGGAAAGCCCAAGGGTGTTATCCACACCACGGGTGGCTACATGGTCTATGCGGCACATACCACCCAGTGGGTCTTTGACATGAAGGACGAGGACGTCTACTGGTGTACTGCTGATATCGGCTGGATTACAGGCCATACCTACATCCTCTACGGACCCCTGGCACTCGGTGCAACATCCCTCATGTTCGAGGGTGTCCCCACCTATCCGGGGCCGGACCGTTTCTGGCAGATTGTAGAAAAGTTCAAGGTAAACACCTTCTATACCGCCCCTACTGTCATCAGGGCACTCATGAGGGAAGGCTCCGAATGGACCAAGAAGCACGATCTTTCCAGCCTGAAGCTCCTTGGCACGGTTGGCGAGCCCATCAACCCGGAAGCATGGATGTGGTACCATGAGAATATCGGAAAGGGCAAGCTGCCCATTGTGGACACCTGGTGGCAGACCGAAACAGGTGGAATCCTCATCTCCCCGCTGCCATTTGCCACTCCCCTCAAGCCGGGTTCTGCAACATTGCCGCTGCCTGGTGTTGACGCAGACATCCTCAGGGAAGACGGAAGCCGCGCATCCACAAACGAAGGCGGCCACCTGGTGATAAAGAAGCCCTGGCCCGGAATGCTCAGGGGCGTTTTCGGCGATCCCAAGAGGTTCAAGACCACATATTTTGAAAGGTTCCCGGGTGTTTACGATGCCGGCGACGGAGCCAGGAGAGACGAAGACGGCTACTACTGGATCATGGGCAGGCTGGATGATGTCATAAACGTTTCTGGCCACCGCATGGGAACAGCGGAGATAGAATCAGCCCTTGTGGCACATCCCGCAGTGGCCGAGGCAGCTGTTGTGGGCATGCCGCATCCCATCAAGGGCCAGGCCATCTATGCTTACGTAACTCTCAAGGCCGGGGTAAAGGAGAGCGAAAAGCTCATCAAGGAGCTCAGGACACACGTCAGGAAGGAGATCGGCCCCATTGCCTCTCCTGAGGTGATCCAGTTTGCAGCAGGACTACCCAAGACCAGGAGCGGAAAGATCATGCGCCGTATCCTCAGGAAGATAGCAGCCGGCGACACCAAGGACTTCGGTGATACCTCCACCCTGGCAGATCCTTCAGTGGTTGACGACCTCATAAGCGGAAGCAAGGCCCTCTTGAAGAAGAAAAAGTAACGGTAATCGAATTCATTCGTGATCTTGTTTTAGACATCTGCAGGCCCTGGAGAAATCTCCAGGGCCTTTGAGGTTATTTTATGCGGCAGCAAGACAAAAAAGACGTACACTCTGTCACACCCGAGGTGGTGATAGATTTTTTGAAAAAGACCCTTCCCTTCAACGAACTCGATGATGAAACCCTTCAAAAGATTGCCAAGGAGTTCACCGTGGATTTCTTCCCCAAGGGGACAACCATCTTCAGGCAGGATGAAACGGTGGTTGAATATCTTTACATCATCCAGAAGGGTGGGGTGAAGATATATCTCAAGGATGAAGACGGAATGGTGACCTTGAAGGATTTCAGGGGAGAGGGGTCTTACATAGGGGCCCTTCCCATTATCCAGGGCACAAAGGCCAACCTGAATGTGGAAACCGTTGAGGACACCTTTTGTTTTCTCCTGAAAAAGGAGATCTTCCTGGACCTTATCCAGTCAAATCCAAGATTTGCACAGTACTATCTAAAGAGCTTTTCTGAAAAATTTTTGAGAACCGCCTATGCGGAGCTCAGGCAGCACCGTGTTGCGCCCAAGACAGAGGGAACCCTTTATCTTTTCAGCGTCCAGGTCGGAGACCTTGTAAAGAGCGAGCCCCAGACAGTGCCAGCTTCTGCTACCCTTCAGAGTGCTGCTTCGAAGATGGCCGAATACCATATAGGTTCCCTCCTGGTGACCGACGAGGCAGGAAGTATTGCAGGCATTGTTACAGACAAGGACCTTAGAACAAAGGTTGTGGCCCAGGGCAGGTCCATCAACGAGCCCGTGGGAAACATCATGGTAAGCCCGGTGGAGAGCATCGAAAGCCACAAGGTCTGTTTCGATGCGCTGCTTGTCATGATGACAAAGAAGATCCATCACCTCGCAGTGGAGCGCCAGGGCAAGATCATAGGCGTCATCACTTCTCACGATATCATGGTTCTACAGGGCAGCTCCCCTCTGTATCTTTTCAGGGAGATAGTCAGCCAGAGGACCATAGACGGCCTCTATCCCCTGTCCCGGAAGGTCCCACTCATAGTCAGGACGCTCATTGAAGAAGGCGCAAAGCCCAACAATATCACCAGGATGATCACTGTCCTGAATGACCATATCTTGGACAGGCTTCTAACCCTCATGCAGGAAGAACTGGGGCCTCCACCAGTACCTTTCTGCTGGTTGCTGATGGGCAGTGAAGGAAGAAAGGAGCAGACCTTCCGAACCGATCAGGACAATGCCCTCATGTATGCAGACCCGGAAGGTGAGGCTCAGAAAAAGGAGGCAGAGGAATATTTCAGGGCCTTTGGCCAGGAGGCGATAGAACACCTGGTAAAATGCGGCTACCCCAGGTGCCCGGGCAATATCATGGCATCCAATCCCAAGTGGTGCCAGCCCTACTCTGTGTGGCAGGGTTACTTCGATGACTGGGTCCTTCGGCCAGAGCCTAAGCAGGTGCTTCATGCAACCATCTTTTTCGATTTCAGGCCGGGCTACGGGAAGCTCAACATGGGTTACAAGCTCAGGGAACACCTGAACAAGATGACCCAGAGGCAGGAGATATTCCTCCTTCACCTGGCAAAGGATTGCCTTGAAAGCCGTCCGCCACTGACCTTTTTCAAGAATTTCATCGTTGAAAAGGACGGGGAGCACAAGAACAGGCTGGATATAAAGACAAGGGGCCTTGTGCCCTTCGTGGACTTTGCAAGGCTCATGTCTTTAAAGTACGGCATAAAGGAGACCAATACCCTGGGCAGGCTGGAACTCCTCTACCAGAACGAGCATATCTCAAAGGAACTCTACGTGGAGACCGTGGAGGCCTACGAGTTCCAGATGCAGCTTCGTTTCGTTCACCAGCTGCAGATGATGGAGGCAGGGCAACAACCCGACAACTACATCAACCCCAGGGAGCTTTCAGACCTGGAAAAACAGACCCTGAAGGAGGCCTTTGCAGTCATAGGAAGGCTCCAGGCCATTATAAAAGACGTCTTCCCCATGATCTAAGCAGGATACGGTTGTGCCCATAATAGACAGGATTGCGCGCCTATGGAGGAAGCCCCATCCGGTTCTCGAGGAAAACCACGCATGGTTCAGGGAATTCGATCAGACAAAGACCCTGCAGGAATATGATTTCGTGGTTTTCGATACGGAGCTGACGGGGCTTAATTCGAGGCAGGACGAGATAGTCTCCATTGGTGCTGTCAGGATCAAGGGGCTCAGGATCCAGATGTCCGACAACTTCTACGTCTTTGTCAAGCCAGGGGGAGAGCTGCCGAAGGACAGCACCCTTATCCACCGCATTACGCCTGAACAGATAAAAAATGCACCTCCACTGGAGGAGGTGCTGGAGGACTTTGTAAGGTTCTGCAACGGAAGCCTCATAGTCGGCCATTACATCGATCTCGACATGGGGTTTCTCAACAAGGCCACCAGGAAGATCCTTGGCGGCACCATCGCCAACCCATGCATAGATACCCTGCGCCTGGCACAGGTATTCAGGGAGGAAGAGTGGGGAAACTACTACGACCAGTTCAACTATAATATATCCTTCAATCTTTCCGACCTTGCTGAAGAGTACAACTTGCCAAGGATGGAACAGCACGATGCCCTGCAGGATGCCATACAGACTGCCTACCTTTTTCTGTTCCTGGTCAGGAAACTGAACAGGGGCGGGATAACCACCCTTAAAGATCTCTACCTGGCCGGTAGAAGCTGGCGCTGGTTGTTCTAGCTGCCTGTTTCCAGGGCATCACTATGTTTGCAATCCTGAGCGGGGTGTCCAGGCCAATAAGGATCTTCTGGTCGCGGCCGTAGATGTCCTGGAGGAAATTTATTTCTCCGTCATCCCTTGCGGTAACGGTCCAGTAAAGGATGAGAATGGGCATGGGGTGTTCAAGGTGGATGGTTCTTGTCTCGCGGGTTTCCATGAGTTCTTCTATTTTCTGCCTGTTCCAGGCCTTGGAGCCCTGAAAGAGAATGGATGCCAGTTCCAGGGGTTTTTCAACCCTTATGCATCCATGGCTGAATGCCCTGCTGTGCCTGGCAAAAAGGCTTTTTGAAGGTGTGTCATGAAGGAACACGAAGTGCTTGTTGGGAAAGATGAATTTTATCCTGCCAAGGGCATTTTTCGGACCTGGTTTCTGGCGAATGATGTATGGAAAGCGCCTGGGATTTACGCGGGACCAGTTGATTGAGCGGGGATTTATCACCCGGCCCTTGCTGTCTACTATTTCAAGGTTCTCCTTGGCCAGGTAGTTTGGGTTTTTCTTGATTTTTGGAATCGTCTCCTTTGCCAGGATGCCAGGAGGTACGACCCAGTATGGATTTACCACAACGTATTCAACCGTAGCCCTGAAACAAGGGGTCTTCCAGAAAGGTTTTCCCACCATCACCTTGCACTGCCACTGCTTTTCCCCTTCTTTTACAAAATAGAGTTCAAAGGCAGCGATGTTCACAACAAGGAATTCGGGATCCAGGCCGTGAAGGATCCATCGGGCCCTCTCGAGGTTCACCCTTATGGCGTTAACCCTCTGTTTTGCAGGAATGTTGAGCTCTCTAAGGGTATTTCGGCCGAGAATGCCGTCTGCCTCCAGGCCATGGTGCTCCTGGAAGTCTTTCACCGCCTCCATAACCGCCTGGTCGTAGATTTCGGTGGAGTTTCCTTCCCTCTCAACGTGGTAGCCCTCGGCGGACAGGCGCTGGATGAGGACAGGGAGCCTAGAGTCTTCCATGCCGGGTTTCAGGACCTTTCCTCCGGGTATCACCGGCCAGGGATGTTCGGCAAGCTGCCTGTACCTTTTCAGGTACGTTTTCAAAATGGAATAATAGGGATGCGCCGGCCTCAGGCTGTCCAGGTTTTCCGTGATCTTTCCCGACGTGATCACCCTTTCCAGGTAGACCTCGGGGTCGATCTTGTGAATATCCCTCCTGAAGTTCCAGTCAGGGTCCAGGCTCTCGGGGTTTACCTTGCCGTAATAGAGGTGGTAGCTGAGCCTGAGCAGGGCATCTGTCAGCAGCATGTCAAAATCCGCCACGGTTCTGGGGTCGGGGTGCAAGGATTTTTCTATCTCCCGATTCATCTGCCCGAGGGCGATGCTGTGATAATCCGAAGGCATAAGGCCATCATCCACGGAGGCTTGGACGGCCTCCAGCATCTGGGATATGGCCTGTTTGCTGGTCCAGGCGGGCCGGTAATTCCTGTTCCTGTAAAAGGCGGGAATGGTCCTGTGGGATGCCACGCAAGTGGAGCATACCGGTATGTGCTTGAACTGCTCCAGGTACTCGCATCTTTTCAGAATGTGCTGGGAGACGGGATTTCTGGGCCCCTGGGCCCGGCAGATCCGTAAATCAAGTATGTACAGGGCGGTTAATGCAAAAAGGAACAGCGCGACCCCTTTTATGAGGTTTCGGTTAGAGGCCGGCATGATTGAAATATTCAATGGCACTTCTGGCATCCACCATCCTGGATTTGGAAAGATAACACCTGTCATTTCCAAAAATGAAGAGGCAGCTTCCGTTTTTTATGGTGTCGATGACAGGGCGGGCGAGGTTGTTTGGAAGGGCAGGGCATCCCAGGCTCCTTCCGAGACGACCGTATTTTTTTATGAACTGTTTCGAGACATAGTCCGCCCCGTGTATCACTATCCTTCGTTTTTCAGCCTTGTCATTGATGCCGGGTTCAACCCCCCTGATATTGAGTGAATAACCGTGCCTGTTTACGTAAGGCTCTCCCGTGACAAAGAATCCAAGGCAGCTCTTGTACGAGCCAGGCCGGTTGGAAAAGCTGAACGCCAGCGTCTCGCCCGAATTCCTTCCGTGTGCTACCAGGCTCTTGAAAAGCAGTTTTCTCTTCTTCAGGTCCAGCACGAAAAACCGGTTTTCCGTGGAGGGTTTGCGGTAGTCTATAAGTACCAGGAGGCCATCCTTTTTTATCATGTGCCTCCTTTTGAGGTTCAGGTACCCGACGAGGCAGGTTTCAAGGGTTTCCAGGTCGGTGTATTTGTAGAGGCCACTTTCCCGGAATATGGCATGGGCATATTCATGGAATTTGCGCTCGGTAAAATTGCTGGTGTATTTTGGGCTTGCAGTCCTGGAAAACCAGGATGCCGACGGTGATGGAAGGAGATAAACAAGGTTAAGGGCCAATACGAAAAACAAGCATTTGACAAACCTCTGGATCATGCCTTTCTGCACTGTTTCCCATCCCTCCTTATTTGTTCGCTAGACGATGGTAATAATAACCGCTGAAAATGCAACATAAATTCTCTATTTTGATCGATTGTTGAAAAATTTATCAGAATTTCAAGCAAAAGTGATACCACTTTTATTGTTTCTGGCCCCAGTTTCCTGTGAATATTTTATCTATATCAAGAAGCATTGCTCTTTATGTGTATTTATTAATTTAAGTATTGTTAAATTTAGTTGTGAAAATGAGAACAAGATACTTTTAATTTGTTTTGTCTTGACTTAAATGCGAAATGATACAATAATCTACCAGTTAAAATTGTATAAATTAGGCCCAGTTTATTGATTCAGCAGTAACTAGAGAAAGGGAGGCGTTTATGAGAAAGACAGTCTGGAGCATGTGCAGCATGTGTTCCGTAAGATGCCCCATCAAGGTAGAGGTAGAGGACGGCAAGGTCAAGTGGATCGAGGGAAATCCGCACATCCTCAAGGGAGCACTCTGCGCCAAAGGCTCGGCAGGTATCGCCCTGCAGAGGGATGCCGAGCGTCCCCAGCAACCCCTGATTCAAAGGGGAGGCCGTGGTTCAGGGAAGTGGGAGCCGGTGAGCTGGTACACTGCCCTTGATTATGTGGCAGACAAAATGAAAAAGATCAAGGACAAGTACGGTGCCAAGGCCGTGATGCTGAGCTGCCGTGGAGGTCCATGGCAGGATCTTTGGAAGAGCTTTATCCATGCATTTGGCTCTCCCAATTTCACCAATCACGACAGCGGCTGCGGCAGAAATGTCCATCACGCCAGCAAGTCCGTTTATGGCCTGGGCAGGAAGGGATTTATCTACGACATAAAGAATGCGAAGCATCTTGTAAGCTTTGGTCGTAACCTCATGGCCTCCCTGCGCATCGCTGAAGTCAATCAGATCATGGACATGCTTGACAACGGAGGCAGCTTCACTTACGTGGACGTCCGCCAGACCCTTACAGGCATCAAGGCCACTCGCTTTTTCCAGGTAAGGCCAGGTACTGACTATGCCCTGGCACTCGGGATGATCAACGAGGTCATCAAGCAGGAGGCGTACGACAAGGAATTCATTGAAAAATATACCACTGGTTTTGACCAGATGGCAGAGTTCGTGGAACAGTACACCGCAGAGTGGGCTGCCAAGGAATGCGGCATCAAGGTAAAGAAACTGAAGGATTTTGTATCTGAAATTGGGCAGCAGAGGCCCAGGGTCATCTTCCATCCCGGCTGGATGCTTTCCAGGTACAAGGATTCCTTTTACGCCAGCCGCATGCTCCACATCTTGAACGTGCTCATGGGCAGCGTTGAAGTGGAAGGCGGCCAGCAGTTCCCCAAGACCCCGGGTGACTGTGGCGTCAAGGGACTGAAGGCCTTCAGTTCTATCATTCCAAAACCCGAGGACAAGAGGGCAGACGGAGTGGGCTGGAAATACAAGCATTTCGACAAGGGCCCCGGCCTCTTCCATCTCTTTTATGACGCAATGCTTACAGGGGAACCCTATCCCATAAAGGGAGTCATATGCTACAGGCATGACCCGTTCAACTGTTTCCCAGACGTTGCGGCACAGAAGGAGGCATTCGACAACTGCGAATTGCTGGTTTCCATAGATACCCACTACAGCGAATTCGGCTGGTACTCTGACGTGATTCTGCCGGAATCCATGTACCTTGAAAGGGAGACACCGGTCTGCACCCAGAAGGGGCCAAAGCCCAGGTTCGCTTTCAGGGACAGGGCAGTGGAGCCCCGTTTTGATACCAAGCCTTCCTGGGAGATCTTCAAGATGCTGGCCGACAGGCTGGACATCGGCGAATACTTCCCGTGGACAACAGCCGAAGAGATGTGGGAATTCCAGCTTGAACCAACTGGCTACAAGATAGACGATCTCAGGGAAAAGGGTTTCGTTGCCCTGACAGACAAGCCCATAATGTATGACCGTGACAATCTCGACGGAAAGTTCAAGACACCGTCAGGCAAGATCGAATTCATTAGCCAGATGCTTGAGGAAAATGGTTTTCCTTCCTTCAAACCCTACGAGAGCCCGCAGAAGCCTCCAAAGGGCAAGTTCAGGCTGATATTCGGCCGGAGTCCGGTGCATGCCCATGGACATACCATCAACAACCCGTTGCTGAATGAACTCATGCCTGAAAACACCCTATGGATAAACTCCAGGGTTGCCTCGCGCATGGGTATCAGCGAGGGAGACTGGGTGGATGTAATTGCCGATTCCCAGAAGGGGACTATCAGGGCCCATGTGACAGACTTCATACATCCAGAGGCCGTTTACACGGTTCACGGTTTTGGCCGCCAAGTGCCTCTTCAGAGCAGGGCCTATCATGCAGGCATGAGCGACCAGAAACTTCAGGAAGGACTTCTTGAGTCTATGGATCCTGTAGGAGGCGGCTTGTGCCTGTGCGAGAAATTCGTCACTGTGCGCCGCAGTCCCAGAAATCCGAGAAGGAGGGTAGAACTGTGAACAAATATATGATTTATCTGAATTCCAAGAGGTGTATTGGCTGCCATGGATGCGAGGTCCACTGCAAGACCAACAAGGACCTGCCGGTTGGACCGTTCCTCTGTGAAATATCCCATGAGCCCCTGAAGGCCGTAAAGGGCGTGCCCAAGACGGAATACCATTTCCGTTCCTGTTACCACTGCGAAGATCCATACTGCGTGCCTGTATGCCCCACCGGGGCCATGAAAAAGAGGGAAGACGGGATCGTCTATATCGAGGCAGAGGCCTGCATAGGCTGCATGGCCTGCGCCGGGGCCTGCCCGTGGCACATTCCCCAGTTCAATCCCAATACAGGAAAGGCAGTCAAGTGCGATTACTGCATGGACAGGCTGGATGCGGGGCTGAAGCCGGCCTGTGTCACAAAGTGCACCACAAGGGCACTGAAGTTCGTTACCATCCAGGAAATATAACAAACCAGTCCCGCAGAAGCGGGAGAAAGTTTTGACCAGGGCCTGCTGATTCATCAGCAGGCCCTTTTTTGTTTGTCATACAATGCTCACTGGTGACTATACCCGCAGCCTGACGAAACAGGATCCAGATTGACAGCCTTTGTTCCCTGCTTACCGGGGTGTACATCTCAACCAGCTCATCCCTGGTATGTGTCCGGAAAGTGGGCAGTCAAAGATCTTTTTGTGAGGCATTTTGCAAAGAAATGCGTTATTTTCATTGAAATCCGGGAGAACCAGTAAAGAGGAGAGCTGCCACCGCCATGGAATTTCAGGTCATCAAGTCCATACTCATAGCCGTAGGACTCGGTTTCATGATCGGCATGCAAAGGGCCATATACCATTTGAGCCAGGATGAGAAGAGCTTTGCCGGATCCCGCACCTTTTCCCTTATATCCATGGTGGGGTACATGGCCGGGTATCTTGACACGGATTTCGGCGGCATCGCCATGATGGTGGGTGTTCTGGCAGGGGCGGTCATACTTGCGGCCTACTATTTCAAGGTTACCAACAGGGAGGGTTATGGCAGCACCACCCACTTTGCGGCAATAGCCACGTACCTGCTGGGTGTGATGGTGAGTCTGGGCCAGGAGAAATATGCCATCTTTTTGGGGGTCCTGATCATCGTATTGCTAGAAATCAAGCCCAAGCTGCAACGGTTTGAGGCAAAGATCACGCCTACGGACATAAATGCAGCAGTACTTCTTTTGGCCATGACTTTTCTGGTACTGCCCGTGCTGCCAGACAGGATGATCGGCCCTTACCAGCTGTTCAACCCCTACAAGACCTGGCTCATGGCTGTGATAATATCAGCAATATCATTCGTGGGCTATGCGGCCATAAAGATTCTGGGGCATAAGAAGGGCCTGTTTCTCACCGGTGCCCTGGGAGGATTGGTGTCCTCCACTGCCGTATCCGTATCCATGTCCAGGCTGGCAGTGACCCAGAAGCGCTTTGCTGTCCATTTTGCAGCGGCAATTGCCATTGCCTGCACCTTCATGTTCCTGCGCGTATTGATCCTGGTGTTCGTGGTGAATCCGGAAATGGCCGCCGATCTGCTTGTGCCCTTTTCAGCCGCCTCGGCAGGCGGGCTGGCCTATACATGGTACCTGTACAGGACGGCCCGGTCGGGCAGCGTGTCAGTTGGGGATACCTTTGCAAGAAACCCGCTCCAGCTCAGCGAGGCCATCAAATTCGGCATCCTCTTCGGAATGGTTTACGGGGCCGTTGCCTTTGTCCAGGCGAGGTACGGCGACATAGGGGTGTACGTGGTGTCCATGCTCTCGGGCATTACAGACGTGGACGCCGTGACGCTGACCCTGGCCCAGCTGGCCGAGGAGGGCAGCTTGAAGACAGTGGCCGCCATGAACGGGATCATTATCGCCTCGGTTGTAAATTCTCTAGTGAAGCTCGGAATTGTATGCTGGGTGGCAGGGTGGAGGCTTGGCTGGCAGCTTGCCAGGTACTTTCTTGTGACTCTTGCCATGCTGGGGGCCGGTATGTGGATCTATGTAAAATAGCAGCTGCCGCTTACCTTTTTGTCAGCTCCTCCAGTACCTTAGGGCCATGTTTTACCGATCTGATATACCATTCGTCCCTGAGGATGGCCTTTTCTTCCCGGGATAGCTGCCAGGATGCCCTGGCCATTTCATTCAGCCTTTTTCTGAGCTCGTACATGCATATTGCCGCTGTCACAGAAACGTTCAGGCTCTCTGTGAAGCCTGACATGGGTATGGATACTACAGCATCACAAAGATTTCTCAGTTCTGGATCCAGGCCGTCCAGCTCCTTTCCAAACACCAGTGCTACGGGTCCCTGTTCCAGGGGAATCCGATCCAGGGTAAAGGCATTCCCGGTTTTGGTTTTAGCCGCCTTGTCTGGAGGGTCGGCGGCAAGGAGCGTATAACCCCGCTTTTTTAGCCATTCAGTACAATTACGGGCTGAGGGATGTCTGTACAGGGTTATCCATCTCTGTGCCCCCATGGCTATACCGTGGCTGGGATCGAACCGGTTTTCTTTTTCTATGGCGTGTATGTCCTGGATACCGAATGCCTCACAGGACCTTACAACTGCACTCATGTTGTGGGGATGATAGAGATTGTCCAGGACCACTGTGACAAGGCGGGTCCGCCTTTCAAGGACAGTTTCGATACGGGCCTTTCTCTCTTCAGAGATAAGATCCTGGAGCAGCTCCGATGGTCTTGGCGTCATGAAATGGTGTCTGACAGTTTTTTTGCGTCCCCGACCATGGTGTCGATTATTGAAAGGCCGCCCTGCCAGAAGGAACTGTCCCGCAGGTCTATCCCGAAGGGTTTCAGGAGTTCGTAGGCTGTGTCACTGCCCCCGGCCTCCAGGAGTTTTTTGTAGTTTTCAACAAAGCCGCTTCCTTCTTTTTGATAGATGGCATACAGGGAAAGTACCAGAAGTTCTCCAAAGGCATAGGAGTACACGTAGCCGGGCACGTGGAGAAAATGGGAGATATATGACCACCAGACCCTGTAACCGTCGGTGAGCTTCACGCTGCTTCCAAACATTGCGGATTGCGTGTTCATCCAGATCTGGGAAAACTCGTCCTGGGAAAGTTCACCCTTTTCCCTTCGTCTTGTATGTATGCCGTCTTCAAAACGGTTCATTGCAATCTGCCTGAATACCGTGGCAAAGATGGATTCCAGCTTTGCGGCAGTAAAGCCCAGCTTTTCTTCAGGGGTTTCCAGCTGGTCCAGTATATCCCTGAAGACCAGCATCTCTCCGAATACCGATGCCGTTTCAGCAAGGGTTAGCGGGGTATCCGCGTTGAAATAACCTTTCTTGGCCGCAAGTACCTGGTGTATGCCGTGTCCCAGCTCGTGAGCCAGGGTTTCCACGTCCCTCAATGTGCCTGTGAAGTTGACCAGTACGAAAGGGTGTGCAGATGGAGTTACAGGATGGGCGAAGGCCCCGCTGGTTTTTCCCTCCACAACCGGGGCATGTATCCAACCCTTTTCAAAAAAGGTCCGGGCTATTTCTGCCATATCGGCTGAGAACCTGCCAAATGCCTTTAAGACCATCTCCCTGGCCTCTTTCCACGTGACCTTTTTCTCCGGCAGCCATGGAAGAGGCGCATACCTGTCATAGTCGTAGAGTTCATCCAGGGAAAGGAGCCTTTTCTTTAGTTTGTAGTAGGTTTCGACAATGTCGTATCGGCCTGTTACCGCAGAGATCAGGGCCTCGACGGTGGAATCGTCCAGCTCGTTTGCAAGATTCATGGAGCTTATCCAGCTCGGGTATTTCCGGAGCCTGTCACTTATCATCTTGTCGCAAAGAACGGTGTTGAAGGTATGTGTCAAGACGTGGAGTTCTTTTTGAAGGCCCTGGGCAAGCTCCTGTGCCGCCTGTTTTCTGGTGGGCCTGTCAGGCGAATAAAGATCTGTCAGCACCTCTTCCTGGGTGCGTCTCTTTTCGCCATAGCGCTGGTGCGCCAGTACCTTGTCGAAAAGGTTTATCCAGCTCGACCTGCCGGCCGGGCTGATCTCGATGAGGAGCCGTTCTTCCGTCTCGGAAAGAAGATGCGGCCTGTAGCGCCTGGCGGCCTTCAGGTAGTGCCTGTAGTGGTGGAGTTTCGGCGAGGCAAGGAACTTTTCTGCTGTTTCATCGGGAAGGGCCGCCCATTCCAGCTCGAAAAAGACGATTTCCTTCTGGATCTGTGTGGAAAATTCCTTTACCCGTTGGAGGAATGCTCCGGCCTCCGGATCGTTGACCCTTGTGGAAAAATTGAGGTAGGCAAAGGCCCCCAGCTTTCCCATGGTCTCGGAAAGCCTTTCAATCCTCTGAACCAGCTGGAAGAGTCCTTCAGGTTCCAGGCTGGAAAGTTTCCCCGCAAAGCCTTCCCTGATATGCCTTGCCTCTTTCAGGCACCAGTCCATGTCTTCTTGTATCTTCGGGTCGTTTATCTCCCTGTAGAGGTCTTCCAGATTCCATATGACGTTTCCGGTGCCAAAGACGGCATTTATGTCTTCGCTCATCCTGATGTTATCTCCGATAATTCCTTTTTTTATTTGCCGGCTTGGGGCCATGTCTTCCGGGCGGGAGCCACGTTACTTGGTACATACCTCGGTAAGATAGTCAAAATAGTACATCTTCCCCAGCAGAAAAAGAAACACGCAGAGGATGGCGGCTGCAGGCACTGTCACGAACCAGGCTCCGAAGATCCTGTTGGTGACCGACTTGTTGATGCCGCCCAGGCCCCTGGCAAGGCCTATGCCCAGTATGGCCCCAACCAGTGTATGGGTGGTGGAGATGGGAAGTTTCATCCTGGTGCATATGAGAACCGTGGCAGTGGCGGCAAGGTCAGCTGCCACGCCGCGGGACGGGGTTATTTCCGTGATATCTGTACCCACTGTCTTCATGACCCTGTACCCGAAGGTGGCAAGTCCCATGACGATGCCGAACCCGCCAAGCACCAGGACCCAAAAAGGGACTCCGACTTTGTGTACAACGGTTCCCGTTTCTATCACCCTCACCACTGCGGCCAGGGGGCCAATGGCATTTGCCACGTCATTGGCCCCATGGGCAAAGGCAACAGAGCAGGAGGTAATGATGACTATTGGCACAAACACCCTTTCAACCAGCTCCAGCTGTTCTCCAACAGGAAGCCTTTCCTTGCCCCTGAGCCGCCGTTTAAGGATCACACGGGAGATCAGTCCCGTCAGGATGCTTGCAACCACGGTCAGCATTATGGATACTTCCGGTGTCAGCCACTGGATGTTCCCTATTACGTGCTTGAGCCCCTTGTAGATAGTGGCAAGCACCACCGTGGCCGTCACTGCGGAAACCAGGTAAGGCGTGTATTTGATGGCGGCCCTGGCAGGCCTGTCCCTGCCCAGTATAAACCTGTTTATGAACTTGAATAATATGTAGGCCATTATTCCGCCTGCCACAGGGGAAACAAACCAGCTGGCTACTATCATTGCCATCTTCGGCCATTCCACGGCGCTCCATCCGGCTGCCACAATGCCAAAACCCGCTACTGCTCCCACTATGGAGTGGGTGGTTGAAACAGGAAGCCCCATTATGGACGATATGTTCAGCCATATTGCCGCGGACAGAAGGGCCGATGTCATGCCTATGACGAAAAGGGCCGCTGCCTGCGCGGGGCTGAGACCAGTTAGTGCCAGGAAGGTGTCCGGGTTGACTATCCCCTTTCTGACAGTGTCGGTGACAGGTGCACCCACAAGGACTGCACCGGCGAACTCGCAGATCCCCGCAAGTATAACGGCCTGGCCTACTGTTACGGCCTTGGAGCCCACGGCGTCTGCCATGGAGTTTGCCACGTCATTGGCCCCGATGTTCCATGCCATGTACAGGCCAAGAAGCGAGGCGATTCCTATTACGAATGTTTCCATCTTTTTTTGCCTTTCAATTTGCCCGGGCGGAAAGAGGGTTATCTTACCAGCATACCCCTTAACATATCCCCGGCATTTTCCGCCTCGTTGGCAATTTGTCCCAGTTTCCGGATCATCTTTTCATAGAAGATGATGGTCAGGGTATCCACCTCGTGTTCCAGTTTGTAAATGTCCCTTGACAGGTCCCTGGCTATGCGGTCCGCTTTCCACTCCTCTTCCCCAAGACCGTCCAGCCATTTCAGCACCCTTTTGGCCTCGGCCCCGCTGAATGATACCTCTGCAAGATTCTGAAGCTCCACTGCGGCGGTAAGCAGTGTGCCGGTTACCTGGAAAACCTGGTCAACCAGCTTGAAGAACTTGTCTATGAGTCCGGGATGGATCTTGGTATTCCTGATGGTGAGTATCACGGAGAAATCCTCGGTGTAATCCGCGATCTTGTCCTGGCATCTCAGGAAATTTTCAAGGTCGATCCTGTCAACGGGCAGAAAAAGGCGCCTGGGAAGCTGGCTTCTGACTTCGTGTTTGATCTTGTCCGCCTCGTATTCAAGCTTGGAAACCCTGTTATGAAGTTCCCGGATCTCGATGTAATTTTCATGGCTCAAGGCCTCCATGAGGGGCCTGATCATCTCGACACACTCATGTACCTTCTTGGTATGCTCCACCAGCGGACCAAATGGTGATTTTCCGAAAAGATCGCTGATTATGCTCATTCCACACCTCCAGATCGGTCACTTACGACCCTTTTAAGTTCAGTAGATACGGACTTGTCCCGGCTGAAATCACTGTCTGTCATTCGCCCAGGGCATGTTCTTCCATCTTTCCGGTACGTGGATTTTTGTACCGGACCGATACCCTCAAGTCTGATATTTTGACGTTTCTGTCTATTTTGCATTCGATCTTCCGCTCTCCCGGCCCCAAATCGGAAAGGAGCCAGTTTACCTCCTGTTTATCGGAAAGGAGCCTGGAAGGAGCCGGATTTGCAGAGGCCACGCTGACCCCTGCTGGCAGCTTGAGGGTCAGGATAATGGTTTTTGGAGCCGGGGTGGGGATTTTTACAAGGATCTGGACATTCCTGGCCCCTGATGTCCTGATCTTGCCGGAAACCTGGCTGCACAAGGCATTTTTACAGCAGAAAACAAAGACCATGAATACAAGGATGGATAATGTCGTCTTTTTTCGTGCTAACATGGTAACTCCCTTTCTCCAGTCAATTTAATGCCCCTTTTCTTCTTCCGGCTTTCGGGAAGCAGGCAGGAATCTTTTTTCATTTATATCCCACATGTAACCTCCTGCTGACCACAGTTCCTCGACCTCCTTCAGGATATTTCCAGCTGCCTTAACATCGGAAAGCAGGTCATAGGCCTCGAGTATTTCCTCGTCGTCTATCACATGGTCCCTGTTCAAGTCAGCCCAGCTGAAAGGAATGGCGGTAATCAGACCGTTTCCACCCAGGAGAAAGGTTTTTTTCTTCAAGTTCTTTATTGTGACTTCACCCTTGAAACGGATGGTGTCTCCCTGGGGGAACCGAGAGTTTATCCTGGCCAGATAGATGAATTTCGAATAGCCGAGTTTTCCGGTGTAAATCCATTTTATGGAGCTGCCGGTATGGCTTGTAAAGGCCGGAATGCCCCTTAAAAACTCTATTCCGTGGCCTGCTGCATCCTTTAGAAGGAGAGTCCTTTGCCCCTCAGGCCTAACATATATGTCTATGATTACTGGAAATACCTGCCCAGGTGCCGAATGATCCGGAAGAAACCTGGTAGCCGTAACATTCAGGAACTCCCCGCGTGATTTATAGAAGATATAAAGGCCGGCTGCACCTGCCAGAAAAATGAGGATAAGCATGCTGGCCAGGAGTTGTTTTGACCTGGAAGGGCCTGGCCCTGGTGCCTCGGATTGGTCTTTTGGCGCCGCCATTTCTTCCGAGGGTATTTCCGCCTTGCTTTTGCCACTGCCTGCCTCTGGTTCGTCATCTTTTGATTGGTGGCCTTTCAGGTGGTCTATCTCTCCTTGCTCCAGGAGATCAAAGATGTCCACCTCCAGGGCATGGGCAAGTTTCAGGACATTTTCCCTCTTTACCGTGGGATACCGCTTGTTCTCCCATCTGGAAATGGTATCCGTTGTAACCCCGACGGATGACGCCACATAAAGCTGGGTAAGGCCCTTTGCTTCCCGTATCTTCCGTACCTTGGCCCCATCGAGATTGACGGTTGGCGGAAGCTGCAGGCTGAGTTTTGCTGGTCCTTCTTCCTGATTATTCATTCAAGATACTGAAGTGGTTTGCTTTAACTAACCTCGTGAAATTAAGGGACAATTAACCCCCATTCATCCTACATCTACCCCGTGTCTACCAGACATCTATGGACATTTAACCCCATGTCCATTGTTTTATCAATCCTTCCTGCATAAGGTCAAATCAAAGGTATCAAGGGGAAGTATCGGTGATACGGCAATCAAACCCTGGTTTCACGGGTCCTTTTCCCAGGATATCCGGATTCATCCCTGGAAACCCTTGAATGAGCCGGCTGACAAAGGTTCCGGGCAGGAAAAAGAACAGGTTAATCAAAGGAGGAAATACAGGATGAAAAAAAAGGAAAAGACATTGAAGGATGAAAGATGCGTGAGAAAGATGTTTTTCAACCCGCTTATTACAAGCTTGATGGCAGCCTTTGTGCTGGCCATATCGTTTCATCTGTCCCTGGCGGATGAAAACGGCACTGCTGCCGTCAAGGCCCCCCCGGAATTTATTGATATAAATATCCAGGCCAAATGTCCTGACATGGCCGGGCTGAAGAAGGATACCAAATCGGTGAAGCATTTTTCCCATAAGGCACACATCGATGCCATTAAAAAGGAAGGAAAGGGCTTTGTCTGTGCCACCTGTCATCAAGATGCCAAGACCGAAGAGGATATTACCGGTGCGGAAAGATGCAACAGAATACAAAAAGAGCTTGAAAAAACAGGAGGACCAGCAAAGCTCAAGGACCATTTCCACAACCAGTGTCTCAAGTGTCATAAGGAACTCAAAAAGGAACAAAAACCCACAGGTCCCACATCATGCAAGGGCTGTCATGGCAGGAAAGGAGCGACAAAATGACCAAAAAGCAATCGATTCTACACTTGACAAGTATCTTGCTGGCCTCTTGCCTTCTGCTGTTTGCCACAGATGTCATGTCGGCGCAAAAGGCCAAGGGAGAAGTCTCGGCCGTTATCAAGGCAGGTGAGGCCCCTTGTAATATCCTGAAGGGATTGGCCGCCATGCCGGATGAATGCAGCAGTGACGGATTGCCTGAGCAGATGGTGCTGACTCTCATCCAGTCTGATAAGAAGCCAAGGCTGAAAAAGGACCAGGCTGTACTGCTGAAGGCAAGGGATGCAGGCAAGACCCCGGGCAAGGTAGTGGCGATTTTTGACCTCCCCCTTGATATAAAGGCCTTCAAGGAACGGGCAAAGGACGCAAAGAATCTTGTCCTTTGGAAGGTGGAAGATGAGAAAACACTCATAGTCATCCGGCCTGACAAGGACTTCATTCCAGAGAAGGGCCAGCAGGTAAGGCTGAAGGTCAAGGAAGTTACAAAGGTGGAAGGCTGTTGATCAGCCGTTGGTTGGTTGCGGGATGAGCCTGTCTGTCAAGAGGCAGGCTCATCCCTTGTTCCCTTTCTTATTTTTCATGGATCAAAACAGATAAGAGAAATGCCCTTATATCCCTGGTGGAAGGAGAAAAGTCATCATCCTTTTTATTTTCCAGGGCCCTTTTAACCTCCGCGATCTGCTTTTTCAGCCCTTCCACTGTTTTTTCGCAGGTCCATGTCTCCGAGGCAATTCCTTTCACGGAAATGGAATGCTCAAGGGAGATAACGAACTTCCCATGGTTTGAGAGGCCTGAAAAGTAATATTTAAGCTGATCCGGTGAAACACAGGAAAGGGACCTTGTTGTCCTGCCGATAAAACCAACGCCGTGGCCGTTTTTGAGCGGAACCATCTCGATCCTGGCAGCCAGGTCGTTGATGCCTGGCCTGGGAGGAAGAATCGGCAGGGGGGGTGACAGGTCTGTTTCCTTTTTTTGAGTAATCCTTTCAACCATCTTTATGGCTATCTGAATGGTAAGATCCCTGTGTTCCAGCCACATGTTTTTGTATGTTTCCGCAGGAAATATCCGTAGAATCTTTTTCCCGCCTGCGACCAGGGCCACATGGCTTGGGCATGGAGGGATTTTCCCTTGGCCGTGTGCAGTAAACCCGATCTCAGGGACCAGTACCGCCCGGATATCCTCCTTGAGAATGTCTTTGGAGAAGTGGACTTCATCGGGGAATATCCCGGCCCTTGCTGTCTTGGAGGGCAGGAGCTTGTTTCCTTTCACCAGATAGGTCCTGACTATCCTCTTGGTGGGACAGCACTGGGGGTCTTTGGGCCCGTGGGTAATCATTCCGACAATGATTGTCCCGTGAGATTCAAGGCCAAGGTATCTGACCCTGATTCTATCTCCCAGCTCTGTCCACGCCTTGGGTTTCCACTGGCCCTTGTCCTTTACCAGGAAGTAGAGCCGCCTGAAATTCCCGCTGCCGCCTTCTGAATGAAAAATGACTGCTGCAGCAACCCCGGTGCCCTTCCAGTTTCCCGTTGCTATGGGCTCGAGGAGTCTTGCTTCAAATCTGGAGGCCGAGCCTTCCACTATGGGGGCCGAAAACAGGCCGTTTTTCAGGACGATTTTTCCGCCCGGTGCATCTTCCAGGGGATATTCCAGGTTTGAAAATATCGTCCAATCTGTATCGGTTGCCCATGACGATGGCGCCGGCAACAACAGTATCAAAAGAAACAATACCAGAGGCTTAAAAAGCCCTGGCCGCTGGCAACTCTTTACCATTGAAATCAATTGATCGCCTCCGGAAAATTTTTCGGGCACCAAGCTCCCGGTCACGAATCTACCAAGCTGCCAAAAAGCTGTAAATGTCCAGGTTAAAGCTGCATTGACCTTTTCAGTACCGTAAAGTATAAATTTTCCAGTTTTCTTGGATATCGCCCGGGTGGTGGAATTGGTAGACACAAGGGACTTAAAATCCCTTGGCGCTTGGCGCCGTGAGAGTTCGAGTCTCTCCCCGGGCATTTTTGCCTTGCCACCTGTTCTCCCCGGGAAGCCTCCCGGTATGCTTCCCGCCTTGTCCCTGCAGGCCGTTTTTTCAGGACAAAAATGCCGTTCCAGCCTTGACACCCTTCAGGGCCGTTCTTAGCTTCCATAAAGAAAATCAGCACGTTAACAGCATCCTCTGGAAAAAAGATTTTTTCATTGGCCTTAAAAATTGCGCTCCCGGGCAGGGTGGACAGCCCTTTAAGCCCGTGAAGTGTGAAGACGAAGACCGTCTTTTTCCAGAAAGTGCAGGTAAAAATCTGAAGATACGAGAGGAGAAATCCCATGCAATACGACAAGTTTACGATGAAATCACAGGAGGCCCTTCAGGAGGCCCAGAGGCTTGCCCAGGGGCTGAACCATCAGCAGATAGAGGTTGAGCACCTGCTGAAAGTCCTTCTTTCCCAGGAAGACGGGATAGTGCCAGCCGTCCTCAAGAAAATGGGCGTGCCGGTAAAGGCCATCGAGGCCGAAATGGACGAGGCCGTAAAGGGCTTTCCCAAGGTTACCGGTGCGGGAGGCCAGGTATATCTGTCCCCTGCCCTGAATGAGGTGCTCCAGAAGGCTTTCAGCGTTGCCTCTGAAATGAAAGACGAGTACGTCAGCCAGGAACACCTGGTACTTGCCATGATAGAGGTTGGAGGCTCCAAGGCGGCCCAGTCTCTGGTTGCCCATGGCGTGAACAAGGAGGCCTTCATGAAGGCCCTGGTCACCATCCGCGGGACAGAGCGGATCACAGACCAGAACCCCGAGGAAAAATACCAGGCGCTTGAAAAGTATGCCAGAGACCTTACGGACCTGGCCCGTTCTGGGAAGCTTGATCCTGTCATCGGACGGGATGAAGAGATCAGGCGGGTGATGCAGGTCCTTTCAAGGCGGACCAAGAACAACCCGGTGCTCATTGGAGAGCCCGGGGTCGGCAAGACCGCCATTGTGGAGGGGCTGGCCCAGAGGATTGTCGCCGGAGATGTCCCCGAGACCCTGAAGAACAGGCGGATAGCCGCCCTGGACATGGGTGCCCTCATTGCAGGTGCCAAGTACAGGGGCGAATTCGAGGAAAGGCTCAAGGCCGTGCTAAAAGAGGTGTCGGAAAAGCAGGGCGAGGTCATACTCTTTATCGACGAGATTCATACCTTGGTGGGGGCAGGAGCAAGCGAGGGTGCCATGGATGCATCCAACATGCTGAAGCCCGCACTGGCCAGGGGAGAATTGCACTGTATCGGCGCCACCACCATAGATGAGTACAGGAAGTACATCGAAAAGGATCCGGCCCTTGAAAGGCGTTTTCAGCCCGTGCTGGTGGAGGAGCCAAGCGTCGAGGATGCAATTGCCATCCTCAGGGGGCTCAAGGAGAAGTACGAGGTGCATCACGGTGTCAGGATAAAGGATTCCGCACTTGTGGCAGCGGCGACCCTTTCCCACCGCTATATCACCGACCGTTTTCTTCCGGACAAGGCCATTGACCTCATAGACGAGGCAGCGGCGAAGCTCAGGATAGAAATAGACTCCCTTCCCACTGAAATAGACGAGATCGAGCGCAAGATCGTGCAGCTTGAAATCGAGAGGGAGGCACTCAAGAAGGAAAGTGATCCGGCCTCACAGGAAAGGCTTTCCAGGATAGAGGAAGAGCTTGCAAATTTGAGGGAGGAGAGCGACGCCCTCAAGGCCCGCTGGAAGGAAGAAAAGGGCATGATCCAGCGGATCAGGGATATCAAGGAGCAGATCGACAAACTAAAGGTCGAGGCTGAGCAGAAGCAGCGCCTGGGAGATCTCAACAAGGTTGCAGAGATCCTCTACGGTGAGATACCCAAGCTTGAAAAGGAACTTGAAGAACAGCAAAAGAGGCTGGATGAGTTCCAGAAGGGCGGAAAGAGCATGTTGAAGGAAGAGGTGGATGCCGAGGACATAGCAGCCATCATTTCCAAGTGGACCGGGATCCCGGTAAGCAAGCTCATGCAGGGTGAAAAGGAGAAACTGATACGCCTCGAAGAGGAGCTTGGAAAACGGGTGATCGGCCAGGAAAAGGCCATTGTCGCCGTTTCAAATGCGGTAAGGCGTGCAAGGGCAGGGCTCCAGGCGCCCAACAGGCCCATTGGCTCGTTTATCTTCCTCGGACCCACTGGAGTAGGAAAGACCGAGCTTGCCAAGGCCCTTGCGGAGTTCCTGTTCGATACAGAACATGCCATGATCCGCATAGACATGAGCGAGTTCATGGAAAAGCACGCGGTGGCAAGGCTCATAGGCGCACCTCCAGGCTACGTAGGATACGAGGAGGGCGGTTACCTTACCGAGGCTGTAAGGAGAAAACCCTATTCAGTGGTTCTCTTCGATGAAATCGAGAAGGCCCACCCCGACGTGTTCAACATCCTTCTCCAGATTCTGGATGACGGGCGCCTCACCGACGGGAAGGGCAGGACGGTGGATTTCAGGAACACCATAATCATCATGACCTCCAACGTTGGAAGTGCGCTGATCCAGGAAGTCGCCAATCCGGAGGAGATGGAACGGAGGGTAATGGACAGCCTGAGGGCCAGCTTCAAGCCGGAGTTCCTGAACAGGGTGGATGATATAATCATATTCCATTCCCTTACCAAGGAACAGCTGACAAAGATCGTGGATATCCAGATCAGGTACCTGGCCGAAAGGCTCAAGGAAAGCCACTTTGATCTGGAGGTCACGGAAAGGGCAAAGGAATGGCTGGCAGAGGTTGGCTATGATCCGAATTACGGCGCAAGGCCTTTAAAGAGGGCAATACAGCGCTACGTGGAAGATCCTCTTGCCCTCCAGATCCTGGAAGGAGTGTTCCAGGAAGGAGACCGCATAGTGGTGGACCTTGACGAAAACAACCATATCGTCTTCAATAAGGGATAATCGGCTCTCTTGTTGAGACTAGGCAAGTCCAAAAGGCAGGCTTCGGTAATCGAGGCCTGCCTTTTTTATTTGGATGTCTTCATGAAATATCCTGTTATACTTTTCTGTCTTTTACCGGCATCATGACTGCTAACTGGAAATTGCCATGAAGATCACCATAGTCTTTAACAACTTCAATCTTTCAAGAGGCCTTGTGGAAGCATGGGGGATGTCAACCACTGAGGCCATCCGGGCCACCGCCTTCAGCCTGGATGAAAGCGGGGTTGAACTCGTGGCTCCCTCGCATTGTACGGGTGATGCAGCCATGGAATATTTCCGGCAATACTTTGGAGAAAGATTTTGGTTCGGTGGATTGGGGGCGACCTTTGAGCTGTAACCGCCGGGTTTCGGAATCAGGGAGAGGAAAAAGCTTTAAGGGCAAGGCCACGGCCCCCGGCCTGTTGCTGGTGGTTCCACCCTTCATAAGGCCCACATCTCCCCCCCTGGCTCCGGCCTGCCTCAAGGCGTTTTTGAAACAGGAGCTTCCTGTTGCTGACGTAAGGTGTATCGACCTGAACCTTCGGTATTTTCATCTTGCCATGGACTGGCTCAACAGAGGTACCATCAAGCTCAGGCTTTACAAATGGGATCACGTCAAGACCGCTGAAATGGTGAACAAGGCCTTTCGTTTCCTGGGATCCACAGTACCCCTGCCAGAAAACATGGAGGAATATCACAGGCAGGCCACCATTTTTTTGAGCTTTGAAAACATCTTCAACGCCTTCATCTCAGAGATGGCCCTAAGGAGCATTACTTCAGCCCCTGTTCCGTCCGGGATTTCAGCCTTTCTGGAAGAGCTTTGTTACCCGGCCCTTTCATTTCCTGCTGATATTGTGGGCATTTCCGTCCTCTTCGATGTCCAGATGCCCATGGCCCTTTTGCTTGCAAAAAGATTCAAGGAAGCAAGTGGTGCAAGGGTTGTCCTCGGGGGGGCAAAGTTCGGGGTGGAACCTGCCTTTGACCGGTTATTTCATGAGCCGGTGAAAGTAATGGTCAAAAAACATCGATATCACTGCATGGCCGGGGAGTTCATAGACGGCATCATTTCTGGAGAGGGTGAGCTTGCCCTTTTGGATCTCATGAAAAGGCCGGAAAATTTTGGCCACACGCCCAACCTGACCTTCATGAGAGATGGCAAGGTGGTATCCAATCCGCCAGCGGTTCTGGAAGACCTTGACAGGCTGCCCTGTCCGGATTTTTCGGACTTTTCCCTGGATGGCTACATGTGTCCTGAAAAGATCCTGCCGCTTCTGACTGCAAGGGGGTGCCCATGGGGAAAATGCACCTTTTGCACCCATCACCATTCCTATAAAAAATACAGGCACAGGTCACTGGACAAGGTCACTGAAGATATCAGGCAACTGGCAGATCGCCATGAAGTACGCATATTCAACCTTTTTGACGAGATGATTCCCCCGGGCAGGTTCAAAAAATTTGCCAGGGATATCCTGGAAAAGGGGCTGGATATATGTTACTCGGCCTACGCCAAGCCGGTCAGTGCCTTTGACAGGAAGGCATTGAAGCTGATACACGATTCCGGCTGCAGGCTGCTGCTTTGGGGCGTGGAATCTGCTAGCCAGAGGATCCTGGATCTTATGAACAAGGGTACCGATACTGGTGCGGTACACCGCGTGTTGGCAGTGGCTGCCCAGGAGGGGATAAAAAATCTGGTGTTTGTAATGTTCGGATTTCCAGGTGAATCCGAAGAGGAATTTTTTGCTACCCTGTCTTTCCTGGAAAAAAACAGGGAGAGAATCCATGCCCTTTCAAAGGGAACCTTCAGGCTCCTGGAAGGCTCATCCATTGCAAGAAAGCCTTTGAAATTCGGGATAACAGAGATAAGGCAGCAACCGGTGCCTCCATTCAAAAGCCGCCTCCTGAACTATAAAACGGGGACAGGCCTTCAACCGGAAGAAGTGGAGGCGCTTTTCAAAGAAAATCTCGGGAAAATAGAGACATTTGGCATCACACCGAGGTTCGGGACCTACAGGGAACACCTCCTGGTGTATGCATGCAGTTTCAGGTAAGAAAAATGAAAAAACAGGGGAACCTTTTGGGAGGGCTTTTATTCGGGAGAGGAGAAGAAATGAAAGCCGAGGTTCCCCTTGAAACCTGTTATTGAAAATCTGTATCAATTAGAAGTTATGCACGTTTCAAAATAGTTCAACCCGTTTTCTGCCATTGAACCTTTTTCCCCCGGGTTCATTCCGGTCAACCAAGGTGAGTAACCACATCATCCCTTGAAAGCTCATCCCTTATGCCGAATCTCGTGAGTACGAAGTCATATTTTACAGGGTCTGAGGGACTGAGCCTGGCAAATGCCCTGGTGATCTCAAGTGCCGTGGCCAGGTTGGCCTGCTTTCTCGATGTAAGGCCAAGGTCCGTGGCAATGTGAAACATGTGGGTATCCAGGGGAATGACAAGATCGGCAGGGGAGATGGCAGACCATCCGCCAGGGTCCACCCGGTCGGCCCTGACCATCCACCTTAGAAACAGGAAAAGCCTTTTGCAGGCACTTTTTTTTGCAGGATCCGGAAGCAGATACGACCGTGGCAGGCCTGCAAGGCTCAAAAGTTCGTCCACCCCCTTCTTTAGCCTGCTGATCGTGCCCTGGGCCCCGGTGGCATCAGGTGCTGCCGAAAATACCGCCTCCAGGTTTCCATGCCTTTCAATGGCACGTTTCAGGCCCGTCATGAACCTGGCCATTTCGTGGCCCCTGGTGAACCTGTAGTTGAAGCCGGCAAATGCCATGGCCAGGCTGGACTCATTCGACGACAGAAGAAAGCGCCGGGGACAGTTCCCCATGATGTCAAGACAGGCCCTGATGCCTTTTAGGATCTGGTGAACACGGCCGTACGCAAGACAGGCCGATATCAGGGCAACCAGTTCCCTGTCAGAAGGATCGGCGAAGGCATAGAGAAACTCCAGGGGGTCGGGATGGACGTACCTCTTCCTGTTGTACTTGGCATAAAGAGATTCCAGGCCCTTCAGCATGGCCCTTTAAGTGCGCCTTGCAGAAAGCTCAGATCTTTCCGCAGCAGGATCCAGGGCCTGCACATCCGGGGGCCTGCCCCGGCCTGGAGCCGCAGCAGGCGGTATCAGAAGGGCCGGGCATGCTCCTTGGAGTCTGTCCGGTAAGGCTGGATGTGGCAGACATGAGTTTGGTAAGTTCCCTGCTGCCACAATCCGGACATTCAGGCGCAGAAGTAGAAGAAAATATCAGCAGTTCGTTGACCTTGCCGCAATTTTCACACCTGTATTCATAGATAGGCATCTTTGCTGTTCACCTTCCGTTTTTCAAGATTGTTATGTAAACCCCTTAAAAAGAGTTCCCTGATCCAGCCCCTCTTCTGTAAACTCTGGTGCCTAGTGATGGGCACACTGGTGGCCTTCGCCATGTTCATGCCCGGAACAGGTGGCACCTGTCGCTCCTTTTAGATTTCCTGCCAGGAATTCCTCAACCACCCTGGAAGGATCACCTGACGGGATGCCTGCGATGACCTGGATGCCGGCCTGGTTCAGAAGTTCTACTGCACGTGCCCCTATGCCGCCGCAGATGATATGGGTGACCTGCTGCTGCTTGAGCCAGGCGGGCAGAGAGCCTGGTTCGTGGGGCGGGGGGTTGTCCAGCCAGCTTCTGGCTATTTTCCCGTTGTCTTCCACGTCCACAAAGCCGAACTGTGGTGCATGGCCGAAGTGGCCGCACAAAATGCCGTTTTCTATTGGAAGGGCTATCCTCATCATTTTTCTTCAGCCTCCTTCTCTGCTTCTTCCTTTTTCTTGAGTGCAAGGGTCTGGGTTACGTTTATTACGTTCTGAACCACCTTTTCAAATGCCTCTGCGGTATGGCTGTTGGGATACATGGCCATGATGGGCTTTCCGGCATCTCCGGTGGTCACTATCCTCGGATCCACGGGGATCTTTCCGAGAAACGGTATGCCCGTTTCCTCGGAGAGCTTTTCCCCTCCGCCTCTTTTGAACACGTCTATGGCCTTGCCGCAGTGGGGGCAGATCATGCCACTCATGTTTTCCACGATGCCGATTATGGGCATGCCCACGTGTTTGCAGAAATTTATGGACTTTTTCACGTCCAGGAGGGCTACTTCCTGGGGGGTTGTCACCACCACAGCGTAGGCATCAGGGATTATCTGGGCAACGGTCATTTGCTCATCCCCGGTTCCCGGAGGGGCATCTATTACCAGATAGTCGAGTTTGCCCCATTCTATGTCGTATATGAACTGCCTGATGGCGGACATCTTCATGGGGCCTCTCCACATGACGGCCGAGTCCTTGTCTGGAAGCAGGGGCTCTACGGACATGAACTTGAGGTTTGGAGAATAATATACCGGGCCAACGGTGCCGTCCGGCCTCTTCTGGAGTTCTCCGCCTTCCAGCCCCAGCATCTTCGGGACATTGGGGCCGTGAAGGTCCACATCCAGGAGCCCGACGTAAAAATTCTGAAGGGAAAGACCTATGGCAAGGTTTATGGAAACAGTGCTCTTTCCCACACCTCCCTTGCCGCTCATCACCATGACCTTGTGCTCGATCTGGGACAGCTTTTCGTTGATTTTCTTGTCCTGTTCATCAAGTACCGGATTTGATGGCTTCTTTGCCTTTTCTGTCACTTTTATTCCTCCTGATTCAACATTTTTTGAATTGCGTCCCAGATATTTGCTATACTTTTTGATGCGTTGCAATCTTTAAATTCGACAACCGGCACTCCCTGGACCAGGCTTTCGATCACGGTCTCGTCAAAAGGGACCCTGCCGACCACGGCAATGCCCCTGTTGCGGCATGTTTCCTCTATCTTCTCGGTCATCTCGCGGTTCAGTTCCCACTTGTTAATGCATACGCATGACCTGATCTTGAAGTGGCCCGCAAGTCCCAGGACGCGTTCCAGGTCGTGGAGCCCGGACTGCGTGGGCTCGGTCACCACGAGGATGAGGTCGGCCCCTGAGACAGACGCAATGACCGGGCATCCGATCCCGGGAGGGCCGTCCACCAGGATGATGTCCTTGCCCAGCTCTTCTGCCCTCTGCCTGGCCTTCTGTTTTACAAGGGACACCAGCTTGCCTGAATTTTCCTCTCCGGGCTTTAGTTCTGCATGGACCATTGGGCCGTATTCCGTATGGGAAAAATACCAGTATCCACAGTGATTGGGCTTCAGATCTATGGCATCTTCAGGGCAGAAATGGGCGCATACCGCGCATCCCTCGCATGACAGGTGGTCAACACTTGCAATTTCCTCATGGGTCATGGAAATGGCTTCGTAGTGGCAAAGTTCTACGCACGTGCCGCATCCGCTGCAATCATCCGGGCGAATTTCCGCAGTAACCCCTGAGATAAAATCGTTCCTTTCCTTCACTTCAGGGGTCAGGAGGAGGTGAAGGTCGCTTGCGTCCACGTCACAGTCCACAAGCATGGCATTTTTGTTGAATACTGCAAAGGAGCCAACAATACTGGTTTTGCCAGTGCCGCCCTTTCCGCTCAAGACCAGGAGTTCTTTCACTTTTCAAGCTCCTCCAGAAGGTTAGCGAACTTCTCCTTAAGCCCGTCTACTGCATTTACCAGGGGAACCCCCTGGGCATAGGAACTGGCAACATCCCTGCTGAAGGGAATTTCCATGTGCAGGGGCACGCCGTTTTGCTCACACCACCTGTTTACCTTGTCAAAGCCGATGCCTGCCTTGTTCAGTATCACTCCAAAGGGGAGCCCCAGCTCCTTCATGACAGCTGCGGCAAGTTTCAGGTCGTGGAGCCCAAAGGGGGTCGGCTCGGTAACCAGTAGCACGTAATCTGCATCCCGGACGGTATTTATGACAGGACAGGATGTGCCGGGAGGGGCGTCGAAAATGACCAGGGGGCTTTCTTCCGCCCTTTTTTTTACCACCTTGATCAGGGGAGAGGCCATGGCTTCTCCTATCCGTATGGCGGCATGGAAGAACTTGATCCCTTCACTGGTACCCCATTCAACCGTGCCTATCTCCCTTCGTGCCTCTTTCAGGGCCTTTTCCTCACAGACCAGGAAGCAGCCCCCGCACGAATGGCACATGTCGGCAAAGGCCATTATGGTGTGCCCGAAGACGGTAATGGCGTTGAACTGGCAGATGTCCCTGCATTTGCCGCAGTAGTTGCACTTGTCCTCAATGACCTCCGGCACGGTCAGGTAGAACGTTTCCGAACCCGTGATCTGCGGTTTCAGGAAGATATGGGCATTCGGCTCCTCAACATCACAGTCCACATAGGTGACCGGCTTTGGGGATGCCAGGGCAAGGCTCACTGAAACCGTGGTCTTGCCGGTGCCGCCCTTTCCGCTTGCAACAGCTATTTTCATTTCATGTCCCTGAAAGTAATGTTAAGGCAAGGATGGCCTTGGCCTTTCTTCGCCCGGATTATGCATAATTTGTTCGTGATTTGGGCTTATGACGTGCGGCCGCAACCGCGGCCTCCTCTTCCTCTGCCGCCCATGCCACGGCCTCCGCCGCATCCCATTCCGCGCCCGCCACTGCCGGCTCCTGCGCCGCTGCCACCGCCTGTATTGGCCCTACCGTCTCCTCCGGGCTGCGCAGGCCTTGGAGGAGGGTCCTGGAAGAGCTTCATGCCGGCGTGTGCGAAACCGTCGGGTCCGCCGGTTTCCTTGAGGCTGCCTGAAAGATATGCATCCAGGGCACTTTGCACGGTTCCATCCGCCCCTGAGACGACCTCCACATTGCCTGTCTGGAGCACTGCGAAGGCCTTGGGTCCTACCCTGCCGGTAAGCACGACACGTGCCCCCGAGCCTGCGACCATTGCCGCCGCATTTATGCCTGCCCCGTGGGCCGCTTCCTGGGCGGCACGGTTATCGATTACATCGGTAACCTGTTTCGAGTCCGAGTCAACGATTACGAAGTAGCTTGCCCGGCCAAATCGCGGGTCAAGGGGTGAGTCAAGGTTCGGGCCGGTGGAACTTATTGCAATTTTCATGTGCTTTCTCCTGGGATCTCAAAAGAATTTATCCATTACGCATCTCGTCCGGATGTTGAGGAAGGGGCGCCACGTGTCAATGCCGGGTCTGCTCCGGAGCTTGCATGCCGGACCGAGATGGTACAATTCAGCCGTGTACGACAAACTTAGGTATCAACAGGGACAATGTCAATAATTTTTTTGAGCACACGATTGAAATTTTTTGTCCCGGACCGTTCTATTTTTACCTGAATTGTGCTACAAGATACTTAAGCAGGGCAAAATCCAATCAGGAGGTTCTGAAAAATGGGAAAGAAGATACTGGTAATAGGCGGTGTTGCCTGCGGGCCCAAGGCTGCCTGCAGGGTCAAAAGACTAGATCCATCGGTTGAGGTCACCATAGTGGAAAAGGGTGAAGAGATCTCTTACGGGGCCTGCGGGCTTCCTTTCTATCTTGAAGGCCAGGTGGGAGACCTCAAGGACCTGACCACCACCCCTGTGGGTGTGCCGAGAGATGTCAATTTCTTCAAGGCGGTAAAGGGCGTGGATGTTAGGCTGAATACCGAAGCCGTCTCAATAGACCGAAAAGACAAGAAGGTCACTGTCAAAAATGTCAAGGACGGCAGCCAGGAGGAACTCCGGTATGACAAGCTGGTAATCGCCACTGGCAGCAGCCCTGTCAGGCCTCCTATCCCGGGAATAGACCTGGAAGGGATTTACTGCCTCAAGACCATGGAGGATGGGTCCATGCTCAAGCAGGCGATGGCGGATGCCTCCGGAAAGAATGCCGTCATAGTCGGCGCCGGCCTCATTGGCATGGAGTGTCTTGAACCCCTTCTAAAGGCGGGTTTTACCTGCCACGTGGTGGAAAAACTCCCCTTCGTCCTTCCTGCGCTTCTCGACGAGGAGATGGCAGCCCCCCTTATGAAACACATAAGTTCCAAGGGCGTGGTCCTGCACTGCGATGACGGGGTTCAAAGTTTCAAGGACAACGGCCAGGGCCGTGTCGCCAAGGTGGTTACCGAAAAGACGGAGATCGATGCAGACCTGGTGCTCCTGGCCATTGGGTTTCGTCCAAATGTCCAGATCGCTGTTGATGCCGGCCTTGAGGTGGGACGCATGGGCATAGTGACGGATGCCCACATGAGGACTTCCGATCCGGACATCTATGCAGGCGGGGACTGCGTGGCATCCTTCAACATAGTGTCCGGCAGCTACATGTATGCACCCATGGGTTCCACTGCAAACAAGCACGGCCGGATAATAGGCAACAACCTTGCAGGCTGGAACTCTACCTTTTCGGGAGTGTGCGGCACGGGCGTGTGCAACATCCTGGGCTTCAACGTGGCCCGTACCGGCCTGACCCAGCGTGATGCTGAAGCGCAGGGCCTGGAGACAGTCACCAGCCTGTGCCCTGCGCCTGATAAACCCCATTATATGAAGGGCAGCAAGCTCATTCACATGAAGATGGTCGCGGAAAGGTATACGGGAAGACTCCTCGGGGTCCAGGTCCTGGGGCCGGGAGAAGTGCTCAGCAGGGTGGATACGGCAGCGGCCATCCTCAAGGCCCGGGGTACTGTGGAAGACGTTTTCGAGACGGACATGGCGTATGCGCCCCCGTTTTCACCTGCCATCGACAACCTGATCGTGGCGGCCAATGTCATTCAGAACAAGATGGACGGGGTGATAAATGCCTATTCACCCAAGGAGGTGAAGGAAAAACTTGAAAAGGGCGAGGATTTTATCCTGCTCGATGTCAGGACCCCCAAGGAACTTGAGCAGATGAAGCTGCCCTATGACAACGTGGTCCATATTCCACTTGGAATGGTGCGAAAGAAGGCCTCGGAACTTCCAAAGGACAAGGAGATAGTATGCATGTGCAAGATATCGCTCAGGGGGTACGAGGCAGCCAGGATGCTGGAAGAGGCCGGGTTTGACCCTGAAAATATCAGGCTTCTTGACGGAGGAATAGTTGCATGGCCCTATGAGAAGATAGTGAATATGTAAAAAGACCCGTGGAAGATCAGGAAGGAAACTTGGTAGCCCCTGTTTTTTTAGAGAACAGGGGCTTTTTTTGTGTTTTTGATTTCTGTCCTTTAGCCGCTTACCACGCCTGCAAGCTTGAAGATCGGCAGATACATGGCGATGACGGTGAATCCTATGGTTCCGCCCAGGAAGACGATCATGAAGGGTTCGATCATGCTGGTCAAACCATCCACTGCGGTATCGACTTCCTCGTCATAGAAATCGGCTATCTTGTTCAGCATGCTGTCGAGGGCGCCGGTTGTTTCACCCACCGAGATCATCTGTATCACCATGCTGGGGAATATTTTGCTTTCCATTAGCGGCTGGGCTATGGATCGTCCTTCGCTTATGCTGGTCTTTACGGCACGGATGGCATTTTCCACTATCTTGTTTCCCGCCGTGCCTCCTGCCACATTCAGGGCCTCGATAATGGGCACACCGCTGTTGATGAGCGTTCCAAGGGTCCTGGAAAATTTTGCCACGGCAACCTTCCTGATCAGTGGTCCGAATACAGGGGCCCTGAGCATTAGCTTGTCTATTAAATACTTGCCCCTGGACGTGGCATAGAATTTCTTAAATGCCACAAAAATAAAGAGCAGTGTTCCCAGGATTACCAGCATGTAGGATTTTACAAAATTGGAAAGCTTGATAACTACAAGTGTCGGTAATGGCAGGGCCGCACCGGAATCCGCAAACATCTTTGCAAATACCGGGATGACAAATACCAAGATGATACCCAGTACCACTGCGGATATTGCAAGCACCATTACAGGATATGTCATGGCGCTCTTGACCTTGGCCCTGAGTGCCTGGGCCTTTTCCATGTAATCCGCCAGTCTCCGCAGGACCTCGTCCAGGATGCCTCCTATCTCTCCTGCTGCCACCATGTTTCTGAACAGCCTGTCAAAATGCTTGGGATATTTCTTCAGGGCATCGGCAAATGTGGAGCCGCTTTCAACCTCGTTTTTTATATCCAGAAGCATCTTCTTGAAGGTGGGGTTCTCCTGCTGATTACCAAGAATGTCCAGGCCCTGGACCAGGGGGAGGCCTGCATCGATCATGGTGCTGAGCTGCCTGGTAAAGATGACTATGTCCTTGGTCTTTACCTTGGGCTGCAGAAAGGCGACATTTTCCAGCAGGTCCTTGGGTTTCTTTTTGAGTTTTTCCAGCCGAACCTTTTTCCTGGAAAGAAGAAGGCGGGCTGTGCGTTCATCCTGTGCCTCTATCTCTCCCTTTGTACTCTTCCCCGAAGCATCTACTCCTACCCAGACGTAAACAGGCATCTTTCTAAACTCCTCTTCTGATATCCTTGCCGAAATCGTGGAACCGCAATCTTTGGCAGATCCCAGTGGCAGAATGAGCAAAAAACAAACCAATGTTCCTTCTGCTTATCGGAAAGGAGGAGAAAATTCTCAAAAAGGCCTTTCAGGCCTTGATGCGGGCCATTACGTACTCGGGTTCCACGTCCTGGGCCAGGAACGTCTTCTGCCTGGAAGATGTCCCGCTTTTCAGGACGAGCCTGGATTTTGGTATCTTTAAAATTTTTGATAGAAGTTTTTGGCAGGCCCTGTTTGCCTTCATGTCCACAGGGGGGGCCTGGACGTGGATCTTGAGCCTATCACCGTGGATGCCGGAAATCCGGTCTCTGGATGCCCTGGGCTGGACGTGAAGCCTTATGATCGTGCCTCTTTTTGCCTTTTCAATGAAGGGGGGATACCCTGCCATGGAATGCCCGGATCAGAACTGGTTTTCCCGGCAATGTTTCAGAAGCGAAGGGCCCAGCTCCTGGACCTCCTTGAACATCTTTATGAAGCCTTCCCTGTCTCCTTCCTTGAGAATGGCCCTGAGCTGCTTGCTGTATTTGCCGAACGTGTCAAGGGCGGTGTTGGTATAAGGGTTTCCAAGCTGAATGGTTGCATAGAGCTCCGGGTCCTGGAGGCAGAGCCGTGCCACAATATTTAGCTGCCTTTCAAAGCTCGGCGTGGCAAGTTCAAGTATGTGCTTGAAGTCGATGCCGTCTTCTTCCAGGGATTTTCCCAGGCACAGTATAATGAAATGGTTGAGGGCCTGGACCCAGGCCATGGTCCGGTCGTGTTCCTGTGGCGTGAACACGGCAGTCAGTGCCCCTGTGGAATCAAGAAATGCCTTCCACCAGCTGAACCATTCCGTTCCCCTGGCCGGACACAGGGCCACCCTCTTTCCTATGATATCCTTCTCCCCCGGGCCAAAGAGGGGATGCGTCCCGCATACCTGGCACTTGCTGTGCCTGAGCATGGCCTCCACCTGGCGTTCCTTCAGGGAGCACATGTCTGTCAGGAAGTTTTCCTCCGGGACCAGGGGCGCCACGTCTTCAACAACCTGCTCGAAGCAGTCCATGGGCACTGCCAGCAGGATCATCGGGCAGTTTTCCACCAGGTCCCTGGACGTAAGTTCCGTGTCAATGTCTGAAATCAGTACCTGGAAGCCGGCATCCTGGAAGAACCTTTCAAACCAGCGGCCCATCCTGCCCTTGCCGCCAACGATGCCGATCCTGGGTCTAAACGAGGCGTCCATTGTCCCTGTCCTTTATCAGCTTGCAGTTATCAGTAATCTCCATGGAAAATCTTCTTAAAAGGGCGTCAGCCAGTACCAGCTGCATCATGGCCTTCATGACAGGTACGATCCTGGGAATGGCCGATACATCATGCCTGCCCTTTACGGAAAGCTTCACCGGTTGGCCCGCCGTGTCGATGGTGTCCTGTTCTATCCTTATGGAGGGAATGGGCTTGACTGCGGCCCTGGCAACCAAGGGTTCCCCGTTTGAAATACCGGCAAGTATCCCCCCTGCATTGTTGCTCAGAAAGCCCTCGGGACGGATTGGATCATTGTTTTTTGAGCCTGTACTTTCTGCCGCCCTGAAACCAGAGCCTATTTCCACCCCCTTGACCGCCCCTATCGACATGATGGCACCTGCAATTTCAGCGTCCAGCTTGTCAAAGACCGGATCTCCAAGGCCCGCAGGGACCCCTTCAGCCCTGATTTCAACGATACCGCCCAGTGAGTCTCCCGCCTTTTTTGCCTCAACAACCCTTTCTTCCATCCGTTCTGCAGCCTTCGTGTCCGGGCAGAAGAGCCTGTTTTCGTTCACCCTTTCAAGGTCTCGGACTTCCGCGTGGACGCCGCCCAGGCTGATGGTATATGCATGAACCCTTATGCCGGCAAGGTCCAGTACCAGCTGCGCAACAGCACCTGCTGCCACCCTGGCTGCCGTCTCCCTGCCGGATGATCTTCCGCCGCCCCGGTAGTCCCTGATTCCGAAGCGTTTAAGATAGGTATAGTCTCCGTGGCCGGGCCTGAATATATCTTTTATATGGTCGTAGGACCTGCTCCTGGCATCCCGGTTCCTGATCATGAGGCTTATCGGCGTGCCCGTGGTAAGTCCTTCAAAGACACCAGAAAGGATCTCCACTCTGTCCGGTTCCTTCCTGGTGGTTTCCGCAACTCCTCCCTTGCCCGGGCGTCTTTTGTCCAGGGCCTCCTGAATTACCTGCTCCGTCAGGGGAAGACGGGGAGGGCATCCGTCTATTACCGCACCCAGGGCCGGGCCGTGGGATTCTCCCCACGTCGTGACCCTGAAGAACTGGCCGAAACTGTTACCGGGCATATTTGGTGGCCTCGCTGATTTCCCGGGCCAGCTGAAAGGGCCCTTTTTCAAATGTGTCTATCTCGAAATGCGAAAATTTTCTGTAAAGCGGTTCCCGCTGTTTCAAAATTTCAGAGATCTCCTTTTCTATGTCGTCACCCGAAAGGGAGGGCCTCCTGGTGGCACTGGTGCTGTCGGAAGCAATGCGTCTTTTCATGACGTCAATGGGTGCAGTAAGCCAGACCACTACGGATGTCCTTTTTGCAGCCTCCATGAGCTCCGGGTGCAGTACAATGCCTCCTCCGCATGCTATCACCATGCTGCCCTGCTTTTCAATGGCCTCCTTGAGGGCGCTTTTTTCCATGGCCCTGAAGTGGTCCCACCCGTTTTTTTCAACTATCTCGGCTATGGTGGCACCTGCTGCCGCCTCGATCTGGTCGTCGAGGTCAAGGAAGGAGCATCCCATTATCCTGGCGAGTTCCCTTCCCACGGAACTTTTTCCCGTGGCACGGTAACCAATGAGAAATATCTTTCTGCGTTTTGGAGCCATGATGATCAGCCCTTTGAGATGGCCGTGGTGAGCTTTTCCCATCTTTCCCAGAAATCCGGGAAGGATTTTGCCACCACGGAATCATCGTCGAATCTTATCCCCTGTATCCTGAGGCCTGCCACTGCAAAGGACATCGCAATCCTGTGATCGTCATAGGTGTGGATGACTGCAGGAGTCAGGCCTGAGCTGCCACCCTTTACAGTGAGGCCGTCGTGCAATTCCGTTGCCTTCACCCCGATACGGTTCAGTTCGTTTACTACTGCCCTGATCCTGTCGGTCTCCTTGAGCCTGAGATGTGCCACATTGGTTATCCTGGTGGTACCCTGGGCAAAGGCTGCGGTGACAGCCAGGGTGGGCACCACGTCGGGCCACCGGCCCATGTCTATGTCAATGGCCTGGAGGTGTCCGTTCTCTGGCCCCTGGACCAGGGTGCCCCTTTCGTCCCGTCTTACCCGGCATCCCATTTGTGACAGAATATCGGCGAAATAGGCATCCCCCTGAATGGGCTCTGGTGGCAGGTTTTTTATCCGCACGGCCTTGCCCGTCACTGCAGCGGCGGCGAGAAAGTAGGATGCGCTGGATGCATCTGCTTCCACCTGGTAGTGCCTTCCCCTGTATGGCCTGCAGGGCACGAAAAACGTATCATCCCTTTCGCTGACTTCTGCTCCGAAGTCCTCCATGACCTTCCTGGTGATGTCAACGTATGGCCTTGAAACAAGCTTTCCATCCAGGATGATGGACACGGGTCCGGAAGCACAGGGCGATACCAGGAGGAGGGAAGACAGGAACTGGCTGCTTATCGAGGCGCTGAGATGTACCGTGCCTCCGGAAATCCCCCTGGATGTTATCCTTACAGGCGGACATCCTGTCCCCCTGATGCTCACTGCTTCGACCCCGAGTTCGTTTAGGGCTTTAAGGAGGGGTGCCGCAGGCCTTTCCTCCATCCTGCTGCTGCCTGTAAGTATTGTCGTGCCTTGGACCAGGGCGGCCACAGACATCAGAAACCTCATGCCTGTGCCGTTGTTGCCCATGAATATCTCCTTTTCGGGCTGCCTGAGTCTGCCGCCCGTGCCCTTTATGGTCCATGTATCCGAGCTGTCATCTATTTCAACGCCCAGCATTCTCAGGCCTTTTCTGAGGAGCCTCGTGTCGTCGCTGTCCAGGGCAGATTCCAGAACCGATTCTTCCCTGGCCAGTGCCGAGGTGACTAGTGCCCTCTGGGTGATGCTCTTGGAACCTGGAACTGTAACTTCTACTGTCATAAAGCCTTCCTGAAAATTTATATGGACATGGCATCCATGAGTGCCTTTTTCATGACCTCAACAGGCGCCTGCCTTCCGGTCCAGAACTCGAACTGGGAGGCGGCCTGGTACAGAAGCATTTCCGTGCCCCGAATGATCCGGCAGCCGCGACTTTCCGCGTCCTTCAGAAGCCTGGTCTGTTCCCGGCCATATACTATATCCATTACCAGGGAAAATCCATCCAGTTCTTCCTCTGGCACCGGGGAAATGCCTGCAAGGGAACCCATCCCAACAGAGGTGGTGTTTACCAGGATCGCCCCTTCCACCTGCGGCAGGTCCCTGAGGCCTGAAAACGTGCAGCCGAATTCCCGGGCCAGCTTCCGGGCCTTTTCAACCGTGCGGTTGGCAATGTGCACCCTTGCCCCTTCCCTTGCCAGGCCAAAGGCAACGGCCCTGGCAGAGCCCCCTGCTCCCAGGACAACGGCTGTCCTGCCCCTGATGCCCGTCTCGGCCTTGAGCGCCTCTACTGCTCCTATCCAGTCGGTGTTGATGCCGTAAAGGCGTCCGTCAAGGTTCTTTACCGTATTTACCGCTCCGATCTGCCTTGCGGTCTCGTCTGTCTCGTCCAGGAAGTCCATTACGGTTTCCTTGTTGGGAACAGTGACGGAAAGGCCCCTTATCCCGAGGGTCCTTACTGCAACCATGGCCCTTTCCGGGGAGTCGGTTTCAAAGGCCAGGTAGACCGCGTTTATGCCAAGGTGTTCAAAGGCGGCATTGTGCATGGCAGGGCTCAGGCTGTGGCCCACCGGCCTTCCTATGATACCATAGAGCTTGGTGGAAGCGTCTATGCGCAAGGATCAGCCTTCCCTTCCGGAGATCTTGGCCTTTACCCAGTTCAGGAGGCTTCCGGCAACCAGGATGAACCTGTCACGTTCCGAAAGGTCAAGCCTTGCCTGGAAGGTGTTTCCGGAAGATGCCTTGACCGTCACCGTGTCTGCACCGGACAGCAGCGCCCGCCTTATGCCAGGGATGACGAGTTTCTCTCCCTGTTCTATCCGGTCGTAGTCCTGGGGGTTTTCAAAGGTCATGGGCACTATCCCGAAATTGATGAGGTTCGCCTTGTGAATGCGGGCGAAACTCTTTACGAGCTTGGCCCTCACTCCGAGGTACCTGGGCGCAAGGGCTGCATGCTCCCGGGATGAACCCTGGCCGTAATTTTCACCGCCTATCACCATTACAGGCGCAAGTTTCTTGGCACGCTCGGGAAAATCAGGGTCAATGGCCGAAAAAACGAACTGGCTTATGGCCGGAACATTACTCCTGAGGGGAAGGATCTTGCTCCCTGCAGGCATTATATGGTCGGTCGTGATGTTGTCTTCAACCTTCAGGGCCACGGTGACCTCCAGGTCGTCCGGCAGGGGCTCGAACTCCGGCAGGGGTTTTATGTTGGGACCCCTGATGATCTCCACCCCGGAAGAGTCCCCGGCCGGTGGAATGATGCCGTTATCGTTTACCAGGTATTTTTCCGGAAGTTCCACTTCGGGGGCCTGGCCAAGGTCCCTCGGGTCAGTAATCACCCCTGTGATGGCCGAGGCAACGGCAGTTTCAGGGCTGCAAAGGTAGACCTTGTCGTTCTTGGTCCCGCTTCTGCCCGGGAAATTCCGTGTAAATGTCCTCATGGAGATGGTGTCAGTGGCCGGGGCCTGGCCCATTCCGATACAGCCCAGGCAGCCGCACTGGTGTATCCGCGCTCCTGCATGAATCAGGCTCTTTAATGCCCCTTTGATGTCGGCATTTTCCAGCACCTGTCTGCTGCCGGGGTTGATCTCGAAACTGACATCCCTGCTGATCTGCCTGGTCTCGAGGGCCTTGGCGGCAGTAACGATGTCCCTGTAGGAGGAATTGGCGCAGGAGCCAATTATCACCTGGGCCACCGGGCGCCCTGCCACCTCCCTTACCTTTACCACATTGTCAGGAGACGAGGGACATGCAGTCATGGGCTCCAGTTCGGAAAGGTCCAGCTCTATTATCTCACCGTAGGATGCATCGTGGTCTGCCTCCAGCGGAACCCAGACATCGGCCCTGTCCTGGCTCTCCAGGAATTTCTTGGTAACGTTGTCCGAGGGAAACACCGTGCCGGTGGCCCCGAGCTCGGTGCCCAGGTTCGCAATGGCTCCCCTGTCGGTCACTGAGAGCGTTTCAACGCCCGGCCCGAGGTATTCCATGACCTTTCCCACGCCGCCCTTGACAGAAAGTCTCCTCAGCAACTCCAGGATGACATCCTTTGCAGATACCCAGGGCTGGAGACTGCCTGTTAGCCTTATTCCCACCACTTCCGGCATGTTCAGGTGGAAGGGCTCACCCGCCATGGCCATGGCCACATCCAGGCCGCCTGCGCCCATGGCAAGCATCCCGCATCCGCCTGCGGTGGGCGTGTGGCTGTCAGAGCCAAGGAGGGTCTTCCCGGGCGCTGCGAACCTTTCAAGGTGTACCTGGTGGCAGATACCGTTTCCAGGCCTTGAAAAATATATCCCGTACCTGGCTGCAATGGACTGCAGGAACCTGTGGTCGTCTGCATTCCTGAAATCCGACTGGAGCAGGTTGTGATCCACGTAGCTGACGGAAAGCTCCGTCTTTACCCTGTCTATTCCTATGGCCTCGAATTCCAGGTAGGCCATTGTCCCGGTGGCGTCCTGGGTCAGGGTCTGGTCAATCCTGAGGGCGATGGGCTGCCCTGTTGTCATCTCGCCTTCCACCAGGTGGGCGGAAATAATCTTTTCGGTAACATTGAGTCCCATTGGTAAGTATTTCTCCTTGAAAAGTGTGGATTTGCAAAAAAAACAGCGTGGATACTACTATAACTGCCAGGGGTTTTCCAGGGGCAGAAACATGGCCCGGCCTAGTTCCTGCCGATTTCCATGTCCTTTGGAAGAAGGAGTATAAGGCGTGCAGGGCTTTTCAGCCTGCCTGCCAGGTTTCCTGCCCGCTCCCCCGTTCCGCAGTACAGATCGATCCTGAAGGGGCCCTTTATTGCGCTTCCCCTGTCGTGGTTGAAGACCATGAGCGTGGCAGGCCGGGCCCTGAACCAGTCCGGACCGTTTTTGATCTCCGGCCAGTCCACCTTCAAAAATGCCGGCAGGGCAGGGGGGTAGACCGACCTGTCAAGGGCAGCAGATGTGCCCGGAACCAGCACCCTGCCATAGCTGCCCACCGGCCCCCTGTCTTCCCACCTGAAAAACACGTACCTGGGATTTTCGAATGCTATCCTTTGAAATTCCTCCGGGTTGGTCCGGGCCCACTGTTTTATGCCCGGCCAGTCGAGCCTTTCAGGAGGAAGGATTCCCCTTTCCTTTAGGATCTTCCCGATGCTTTTGTACACCAGGCCGTTACTTGCGGCGTAATGGATGAAGCGGGAAGAGCCGTCCGGGAAACCTATTATGCCAGAGCCCTGGATCTGGAGTTCAAGTACGTCCACTGGAGAAGAGAGCCAGCACAGGACAGTTTCTGCAGGCAGGAGGTCTTTCGTCTCTATTTCCCGCCTGGAATAGTAGGGAACGAGCTGCCTGCCCGATACCCGGCCCCAGATGGTCCTGGAAGGCAGGCAATTGTCGAAGCGTTTGAGGCTTACCCGTAGGAGGTCAGGCGGCCAGCCGTATACGGGAGAGGAATATTCCTCCGTGGCATTTAAAGAGCCCTTGAAGGCCGGCTGGAAGTATCCGGTGGCAAGGACGGGTTTTTCCTTTTTGTTTGCCCTGATCTCCCAGGGGAGGAACTCCTTCCGGATCTCTGCCAGGCATTTTCTGTTGGAAACGTCCTGGCTGAAAATGGCCTTCATCCTTTCCAGGCCGGCAAGCAGGCCGCGTCTTGATACCGGCACCCCCGAGATGGCAACCTCCTCTTCCTTCAGGGCACCAAGGATGGTAATGCCTTTTTCAATGCCCGAAAGGACAAGTTTCCTGTCCTGGAGCCCGGAAGAGATGTCGAGATCATCCCAGTCGAGCCTTTCAAGGGCCGGGCCTTCCGCCTTCTGCGGGATGAAAAACAGCAGGCAGATGCCGGAAATACCCAGCAGGATGAAGATGACAGCTGCGGCAGTCTTCAAGGGATCAGAGGCCTGTTGCCGCCACCTGTTTTTTCACCGCCTCCACCGAGAGGAGCAGGGCATCCTTTTCTTCATCTGTCAGGGGAAACTCCAGGATCTTTTCCACTCCGCCTCTTCCCAGGATCACAGGTACCCCGAGAAAGACCCCGCTTATGCCGAATTCTCCTTCAAGGTAGGCTGCACAGGGAAGAAGCCGCTTCTGGTCATCCAGTATGGACTGGGCCATTTCAATGGCTGCAAGCCCGGGGGTGGAAAAGGCGCTTCCTGTCTTGAGGTGCTTTACTATTTCTCCTCCTCCCTGCTGGGTGCGTGTTACAATGCCATCAAGCTCCTGCCTTGAAAGGAGTTGCTCCACTGGTACTCCTCCAACGCTTGCAAGCCTCGTAAGCGGCAGCATGTTGTCGCCGTGGATGCCCATAACCAGGGCCGTGACGTCCCTGGGCGCAACTTTCAGGGCCTGTGCCAGGAAGGTGCGGTACCTGGCTGAATCCAGCACGCCTGCCATGCCCACGACCCTGTTCTTCGGAAAGCCCGAGACCTTGAACACCGTGTACACCATTGCATCGATGGGGTTTGTAACCACCACTATGACCGCATCTGGAGAGTGCCTGCAGATGCTTTCCGTCACGGATTTTACTATCTCCACGTTCTTGGCCAGAAGGTCATCACGGCTCATGCCGGGTTTTCTCGCAAGCCCCGCGGTGATTATCACCACGTCGGAATCGCTTGTATCAGCGTAGTCGTTTGTCCCCGTGACCCTGCCGGTAAACCCGCAAAGCGGGGCAGCCTGTGAAAGGTCCAGGGCCTTTCCCTGGGGCACGCCCTCTATCACGTCGATTAGTACGATCTCATCTGCCGCATTTCTGCTTACTGCCCACTGGGCAGCTGCAGTTCCTACTGCACCTGCGCCTACTATGGATAATTTCCTCGTGGATAGCGCCATTGGTTTACTGCTCCTTTCCTTTGCTGGTATCGATTTGGATGTGACTGTTCATAGAGATATCTCTGGTAATAGCTCATGGCCTGGGGGAGAAGGGACCTTATGCGCTGCAGCCTTGCCTGGTCTGAGGGATGAGTGCTGAGGAACTCGGGAGGTTTTGCCTTGCCCCTTGCCGCCTGCATCATCCGCTGCCAGAAGCCTAAGGCGGCCCTCGGGTCGTAACCCGCCATGGCCATGAATATGAGCCCCAGGTGATCTGCCTCGTATTCCTGGGTCCTGCTGTAGGGCAGCAGGACTCCCACGTTTGCCCCAAGGCCGTAAAGCTGGTAGAGGATGTTCCTGGTTCCCGGGCCGTAGCTTCCTGCAAAGGCTCCCAGGGCCTCGCCGCCCATCTGCAGGAGGAGCTGCTGGCTCAGGCGTTCCCCGGCATGGTTGGCCACTGCATGGGCGATCTCGTGGCCCAGCACTACTGCAAGGCCTGTATCATCCCGGGCAACGGGTAGAAGGCCGGAATAGACCACCACCTTTCCGCCCGGCATGCACCAGGCATTTATCTCCTTGCCGCATACCAGGTTGAATTCCCAGTGAAAGCCCCTGAGGCGCTGCTGCTGGCCGGTCTCTGCCATGAATCTTTCCACGGCCATCCTTATCCGGTTGCCCACCCGTCTTACCATGTTCACCTTGGCCGGATCCGTGCATTTTCTGTGTTTTTTGAGAAACTGCCTGTATTCCTGGGCGCTCATGGCAATAAGCTGGCTTTCCGGTACAAGGTCCAGCTGGTTCCTGCCGGTTACCGGAACAGTTGCACAGGCAGAAAGCATAAATGCGCAAAAGACCATGGGAAGAAGGCAGGTTCTCAGGGTGACTTTTGCTGTTGTGGGCAGGATGCAGGTGATCATTTTCAAGGCTAAACTATTTCTATCCTGTTACGGATTTTTGTTGTAGAGTTTTTTCCCGTTGCCGGTTTTTATATCCCGGGGAAGATAATCCCAAATTATGAAGCTCACAAGTTTGCCGAGGATGCATGACCTCAGGGTGGCGGACATGTCATGGTATTTCAGGCCGTTTATTACAGGGCGGGTTCGGTAAAATCGTAAGCCCCCTTTGGCTTCGGGTGCCTGGGCCTGCAAGGCTTCAGCGGACCGTGTGCGTGGACTGAAGCTGATTTTCAGCTTGTTCATAAAAATGCCTTTTCTAAGGTGTCTGAAGGAAATGATTCGGGATAATCCATATCTTCCCTGATCTGAAGGAGTCTTCAAAAGAGGTGTCCTTTATACCAAGTGCCAAAGGCGTAATAAAGATAGACCTGTCTGCCCTCAGGCATAATTTTCAGGTTTTGGACTCCCTGTGGCCGGAAGGCCAGGGCGGGATCATGCCTGTTATAAAGTCCGATGCCTATGGTCACGGCATGGAAACCTGTGCCCGGGAGCTTGGCCGCATGCCGGTATGGGGCTTTGGCATCTACGAGTGTTCAGAGGCCAGGGCACTCAGGGAAATGGGCATCAGAAACCGGCTGTTTCTGCTTTCCGGGCTCCTGGGAGACGGGCCGGGAGATGTCCTGGAACTTTCCCTCACTGTCGGTGTTGTCAAGACAGGCGAGCTCTCCCTCCTGGACAGGGCGGCTGACGGAAATGGTGCGAAGATCAGGGTCCATCTCAAGGTGGATACCGGAATGGGAAGATTCGGTCTTGAGCCATCCGAGCTCCTTGACATCGTGACGGCAATGCACAGGTGGCCGAACCTGTACTTCCAGGGCCTGTACACCCATATGTCTTCGGCAGATGACCCGGATGACCCTGCAAACCGCATGCAGGTGGACACCTTCAGCCATGTTCTGGCGGCAGTCAGGGACAGGGGCTGGCACCCGGAGCTGGTGCACATGGCGAATTCTGCCGCATTTTTTAACTTTCCGGAGGCAAGGTTCAACCTTGCAAGGCCAGGTATTGCCGTCTATGGAGGCCTTTGCCAGGGCAGCTCCAGGCACGGTCTCAGGCCTGTCATGGGTTTTGCCAGCAGGATTGTCCAGTTGCGAAGTTTTCCGCCTGGCTCAGCCCTGGGCTATGGCCATACCTTTACATGCCGGAGAAGGAGCGTGATAGGCGTTGTGCCCGTGGGATATGACAACGGTTATCCAAGATCACTGTCGAACCGGGCGGAAGTGCTGGTAAATGGCAGGAGATGCCCGGTGGTTGGAAATATCTGCATGAGGGCCCTTCTTGTGGATGTGACAGATGCAGGCAGCGTCAGCCAGGGGCAGGAAGTGGTACTCATGGGCCGGAGCGGAAAAGGGGAGATAAGTGTCTGCGAGCTTGCAGAAAAGGCAGGTACCATCAGCTATGAGCTCTTTTGCCTCCTTGGAAAGCTGAACAGGAGGGTTATACTGGATTGATGGTGTTCAGGCTTTCTCCAGAGATCATGGGAATTGTTCAGGGACAAGGCGCGCACTGGACAAAAGGACGATTTTTGGAGAAGGCCTCCAGATCCTCAGGGGAATGATAACTTATGTTTGGAATTGGACTTCCTGAACTGATAGTGATTTTGGCCCTGGCACTCATCGTGCTTGGCCCGGAAAAGCTGCCCCAGGTTGCCAGGCAGGCTGCAAGGTTCATAAATGAGCTGAAGAGGGCATCTGACGAATTCAAGAAGGAGCTTGAACTTGACAAGCTGGATGACATCAGAAAGCCCATAAAGCTTGACAAGGTGCTGGGAGAGGACCTTTCTGAACTTGTGCAGAAAAAGAACCTGGTGGAGCCGGATTTTCTGAAAACTGGTGGCGACAAGACCGGCCCCGGTGGCCTTGGTCCGGAGTGGAAAGAGGCCTCCGGGCGGGGAAAGAGCCGGGAAGAGCCGCCTGGGCCTGAACCCGCCAGGGAAGACAGGGAACCGGCAAAGGAAGAAGAAAGGCCTGATCCGCTGAATGAGGGACGATAGATACACGCTCCAGGACCACCTGGCAGAGCTCAGGAGCCGGCTTATAAGGTGCGGGATCTTTTTCGCCATAGCCTTCGTGGCCTGCTATGCCCTTTCCGCTCCCATGGTGTCCTTCCTGTTCTATCCGGTAAAACAGGCCCTGCCCGAGGGAAGCACCATGGTCTTTACCGCCCTCATGGAAGGTTTCATGGCCTATCTCAAGGTTGCCTTCTGGGCCGCAGTGGTGCTTACCGCACCCGTGATAATCTTTCAGGCGTGGAAATTTCTCCTTCCCGCCCTCTATGAAAACGAGAAAAAGGCGCTCAGAAAGGTCATCTTCATTGGCGGAGGCCTTTTTTTGGCAGGAGGCGTGTTCGGCTACTGGGTGGTGATACCCTTGATCCTGTCGGTCAGCCTGGGTTATGCAAGCGACAGCCTCGAAGCGCTTCCGAGGCTCCAGAACTACCTGGTGTTTTCCCTGAAGAGCATATTCGTCTTCGGCATGATTTTCGAGGTGCCGTTTGTCATGGCGGGCATTTCCAGGGCGGGCCTGATACCACGGGACTATTTCCGCCGCCACAGGAAGGTTGCCTACATCGGCATCTTCATACTTTCCGCCGTGCTTGTACCATCAGACCTGTTTTCCCAGGTCCTTCTCTTTTTCCCCATGCTGCTGGTGTACGAGGCAGGGGTTCTCCTTTCAAGATAGACTTGGCGTATCTTTGCCCGGGGTGTTTAGCGGGCCTGATCAGGGCCGGATAAACCGTCCGTGCGGGTTCATGGCTAAAACTTATTCGATCTTGAACCCGGATTATGCAGCTGGCAAGTTTGCCGAAGATGCAAGGCATCAAGGGCGCAGACATACTTGGGTATTTCAAGTCCTTGATAACGCAGCGGATTCGATAAAATTGCCAGCCCCTTGTGGCTTCAAATGCCCCAGATATAAAACTAGAAGAGACTTCATTTTTGGGTGAATGAATTGTCTGCATGGATTGGAGCTAACCTTCGAATTATTCGAGTAAAAATCTTTTTATCGGGCATTTGAAGTGCATAATCTGGGTTGAGTGCCTTCGTGCCTTTATTTTCACCGCCGGATCCTGGGCTCAAGGATTTTTTAGGAATGATGAATTTTTTCTTTCCAAGAAGGAAAAAAATATCCTAAAGTTTCTTTACGCAAAAGAAAGACATCCTCAAAATCATCTTTACAGAATTTCACTCCAAAGGACTTCCCCGTTTCGTCCCCCGTGAGTCCAGCTTCCCCTGGATGCAGATAAGATCATCACGGTTACAGGTCCAAGGCGAAGCGGCAAGACCTTCAGGCTCTATCAGGCCATCCACGACCTGCTGAATGACCATCCAAAAAAACGCCTGATTTTCCTCAACTTTGAAGATGAGCGGTTGGATTTTGCCGCCAGTGAACTGGATCTGATAATCCAGGCTTACCAGGAGCTTTATCCCGAGGAGGAGCTTTCAAGGTGTTTTTTCTTCTTTGATGAAATCCAGAACATTAAGGGCTGGGAACGTTTTGTAAGAAGGATCTACGATACGGTTTCAAGGCACATCTTCATAACGGGTTCCAATGCCAGGATGCTTGGGACAGAGATCAGCACATCCCTGAGGGGAAGAAGCATAAGCTACGAGATATTGCCCCTGAGCTTCAGGGAATTTCTCCGTTTCAAAGGCATCAGCTATGAACAGTATCTTCCAGAGAGCCGGGCCAAGGCCAACCATGCGTTTCAGGAATACATGGAGTTTGGAGGCTTTCCGGAGCTGGTCTTCACAAAAGAGGAGGAGTTGAAATACAGGATCCTCCAGGAATACTTCCATGTCATGCTCTTTCGGGATCTTGTGGAGCATTACGGCATCAAAAACATAACCGCCCTCAAATATTTTCTGAAACGCCTTTTTTCCAATGCCACAAAACCCCTTTCCATAAACCGGATATTCAACGACCTGAAATCGGCGAACCTGAAAATCGGCAAAAACAGCCTCTATGCCTATCTGGACTATGCGGAATCGGTTTACCTGGCCAGAACCATAAAGAAATATTCCTTCAAACTGCCAGCCCGTGAGTTTGGAGAACGCAAGGTTTACGTCATAGATAACGGCCTTTTGAATGCGCTGGTTTTTCGGTTCACCGGGGACAGGGGCAAGGCCCTGGAGCAGATCGTGTTCTGGGAACTTTACAGAAGGGGCAGACGGATATTCTTCATGAAAAACAGCTTTGAGTGTGACTTCATAATCCACTCTGGAAAAGGTGCCAAGCCCGCCATGCGGGTCTGCCTGGACCCTGGCGATCCTTCTACCAGGAAGAGGGAAATAAAGGGGCTGATTGCCGCCTGCAGGAAACTCGGCCTTGAAAAAGGGACCATTGTTTCTCTCGATGACAGGGAGGAGCTAGAAGCTGGAGAGGTATTGATTTCAGTGGTGCCGATAGTGGATTTTCTTATGTCTGGTAGTTAAAGATATGGCAATGCATAGTTTGCCTGTCCCAATCGGTTTCTTCGAGATTCAACTTTCGGAGTTCTATAACTTACTTAAAAAACATTGAATTAGCCATGGACGCACATGGACTTACATGGACAAATACTTTCTTCATTCCCAACCAGGCATGAATAAAACCCTATATGCCGTCGCATGGTAATATACTACCAGGTGGCAGCTATTTGATCTGCCTGGGGTGTTTATCTGGCCTGATCAGGGCCGAAAAACTGTCCGTGCGGGTCCATGTGTGCCCATGGCTAAAAACATTTGATCTTATGCGGCTTTATTTCTTTATTTTCAGCAAGTTATTTTAAGCCAGAAACTTGAGATTGAGTAAAAAATGTTCATTTCTTTATGTTCATTTCTTTTGCTCGTCCAAAAGAAACGAACCAAAGAAAAGGACGCCCCCGTTCCCGCTTCTTCCCTGCGCGTGGGGGCCTGGGCCTTGGCGGGCAAAAACGGCCCTCCATGGCCGTTTGCCCGTGGCGGCGTCCATGCCGCCACCCCTTCGGGGCTGTAATCGGCCCACGGCTCCCATGCTCGTAAGCGGCAAAAGGGGGAAAGAACATGGAATTCATTACCGGATTTTGGGCCGCCTGTTCTTGCAGCACTGCTGGTTTCGGTTTTTTTTCAGGGCTTGGCGTTTATAGTGCCTAGCCGGGAAGGCTGTCACAGTATGGCAGACAGCCGGATTCGTCTTGTTTTGATCGGAATTTCACTTGATAATCCGTATTTCTTAAAATAATATCAAAAATATGGATTTTCTT
>CAYZJS010000061.1:0-4260 GCA_964478865.1 uncultured Thermodesulfatator sp. | reverse complement strand
CTCACCCCTGGGCGTGACACCCTACAAGGGCCCGGCTTCCTTCAATGCCGGCGGCCACCAGGTGAGTTTCACCCTGAAACCGGACGGCGGACTTGACGTATCATGGAACGCCAACGGGAGAAATACCATCTTCCACATGGTCCGCTTCAGGTTCTGATTTTCCTGCATCCATCATGGATTAAAAAAGGAGAGGCCGCAAAAAATAAACTGCCCGTGTGGGTAAATTCCCGTTATACACATCTTCCCCGGAATATCTCTACCCAAAAATGGCCGGCCGGATTTGTCGGGTCTGTCCATGGGCCGTCGGCCTGGATGGTGATGGGTACTCTTTAGCGAAAAATTTTTTGGCAAAATTAAAATTAAAGTTTATTATGGTCAGATGTATGTGCCAAGAATTATCTTCTCTGCCTTTAAAAAAGCCGTGTCCCACTTTCCGGCCGTGCTTCTTACCGGACCCCGGCAATCAGGAAAAACCACCTTTCTGCTAAACCAGGGGGCCAGGAAAGCTTCATATGTAACCTTCGATGATCCTTTACTAAGGGAATTTGCCGTCACCGATCCAAAGGGCTTTCTCACACAGTTTAAAGATCAAACAGCCATCCTGGATGAAATTCAATATGTCCCCGACATATTTCCCTACCTTAAAATGCACATAGACGCTGACAGGAACAGGGCGGGGAAATGGATACTGACAGGTTCCCAGCAATTCCCCTTGATGCAGAATATCTCAGAGTCTCTTGCAGGGCGTATAGCCCTGCTGGATTTAATGCCCTTTGATTACAGAGAAATATGCTCGTTTTCTCCTGATGCCTCCCTTGAAGACATGATTTGGAACAGCGCATATCCGGAGCCGGCAATCACTACGGAAAAACGTGACCTCTGGCTCCGCTCATATATTCAGACCTATATTGAACGAGATGTCAGGCAACTGATGTCTATAAGGGACCTTAATCTTTTCACTTTTTTCCTGTCTATAGCAGCATCGAGACATGGCCAGGAGTTCAAAAAATCCATATTCTCAAGGGAAGTAGGAATCTCACAGCCCACAATAAAAAAATGGGTGGGCATCCTGGAAGCCTCTTATCTTGTATATCTGCTTTCACCTTATTACAAAAATTTTGGCAAGAGACTCATAAAATCTCCTAAGCTGTATTTCCTTGATTCGGCCTTGGTTACTTACCTGACGAAGCAACCGGACAAAAAGGCTGCCCTCGCCGGAGCAATGGGCGGCCCCCTGTTCGAAGGATGGATCATCAGCGAAACCGTCAAGGCTTTTTATAACATGGGGAAAAGACCTGAAATATATTTCTGGCGCTCCCATGATGGTCTTGAAGTGGACATGATCATCACTATCAGAGGCAAGCTCTACCCTGTGGAGATTAAACTTACAGCAACCCCAAGAGTACAACACATGAGGCCCATCCGGAAATTCATCAAACTGGCCGGCAAAGAAAAATGTGGCTGCGGGGTCCTGGCCTGCAGAACCAGGGAAATTGCTAATATGCCCGAAGGTGACATTGCCCTGCCCTGGCATGAGTATCCCAAATGGCTCCACAGAGAACTTGGCAGTCCAGAATGAGCTTAAAAAAATCTATACTTAGATTCCAAACAATATGTATTTACATTGTCACACAGCATGTGCTAAACTCTTGGAATCGGACTTGAATACCTCCGCACTTCTTCCAAGGTTCCCACCCGGAAGATACATAAAGAGATACATTAATCTCACTTACCTACATACACAGCATAGCTTGGTCCATCTGCAAAGCAGATGTTTAAACCTATTAATTAAAAAGGAGGAGAATCAAGTATGGGTATGTTGCAGGAGTTCAAAGAATTTGCAGTAAGGGGAAATGTAGTCGATATGGCCGTAGGTATAGTTATAGGCGCTGCCTTTGGTAAGATTGTGTCATCCTTTGTGGCAGATGTCTTGATGCCCCCAATTGGCTTGTTATTGGGAGGTATAGACTTTGCCAAATTTGGCCTAGTTCTCAAGAAAGCCGCGGACGGAACACCAGAGGTCATCCTTGCCTACGGTAAATTCATTCAGACCGTGGTTGATTTTTCCATCATCGCCTTCGCCATCTTCATGGTCGTAAAGGCAATTAATGCCGCAAAGAAAAAAGAGGAAAAAAAGCCGGAAGAACCACCTGCACCATCTAAAGAAGAAGAGTTGCTAAGTGAAATAAGGGATATCCTCAAGGAAAGGGCTTAACACCTTACTGTTGTGCATTGAGTTGTAACATGGTGATCCTGCCCTGTCTCTGCCTTGGGCTTTGATCGGCTTTCTGGAAATTGCTGTTGGTAGGCCCTGCCTCAACTCCCGTCTGAAAGCAGTATGGGGCAGGGGGCAAACTCTATGACCCTTTCGGCAACGCTTCCAAGAAGGATGCGCTTAATGCCCCTTCTGCCGAGCTTTCCCATGACTATCAGATCCGCGCCCAGTTCCCGGGCGGTATCAACTATTATCTCATAGGGGCTTCCCTTCTTCACCAGGGTTGAGGCATCCACGCCCATACCGGAAAGCTCACCCTTCATGTCTGCCACAAGACCCCGGGCTTCCTCCTCCATGTTCGCCTGCACGATGGCGCACTGCTGCCTGTTGAGCCTGCAAAGCTGGGCTGCCACCTCCTCGTCTATGACATTCATGACGTAGACACTGGAGCCGTGTATGGCCGCAAGCCTGCCTCCGAGCCGGACTGCAGCAAGGCTGTAGGCCGAACCGTCAACCGGGATGAGAATCTTTCTGAAAATGGATTTGCTGTCCATACCCCCTCCTGGGCGCTGGGATTTCCGTTCACATGCCCATGGATTTTTCCGCCTTGCCCTTGACGCGTTTCAGCTGGAAAAGGGCCTCTCTTTCCTTTTCTTCCAGGCGTTCCTCAATGGATTTCAGGGTTGCCTCGTAGACAGGGATGTAGATGTAGGAAAGGGCATTTATACGCTTCAGGGTGCGCTTGGTCTCCTCCATGAGCCTCTTGAGCCCCACTTCCACCTCTGCAAGCTCTGCTATGGTCTCTGTGGCGGAAAGTATCATCTGCCTTACCCTGTCCATCTGTCTCGTGGTGTCTGCCAGGCTGTATTCCGGGCGGAAACGGGGCCTGTTGATGCTCACCAGGGGCAGCACGACCCCCATGAGGCTCCGCTCCCTTATGGTGACATCCAGCCCGGCATCCACTGCAAGGCCTGCCGCCTCCACCTGTGCCCTGCCGCTTTCGATGAGTGCAAGCCTGAGCTGCTCATAGGCTGCAAGCAGGGCCTCGTCCAGCCGCCTCCTGGCCTGGTCCGCCTTTCCAGCCAGGAGATTTATGTGGTTTATGAGTATGTCCTTTTTCTGGTCCAGAAGCTGCCTGCCGTCTTTTGCAAGGGCAAGCTCGTCCTTCAGCCTTATTGCATTACTCTTGGTGGCCGGTATCTGAAGCCTTTCCATATTTCTCCACCTGTTCCGGGGTTACCCTGACCAGCTCCTTTTCCGGCAGCATCATCACCAGCTGCCAGCCGAGATCCAGGGTGTCGAAGATGCTCCTGTTTTCATCCCTGCCCTGGCTGACAAACCTCGTTTCAAATTCCCTGGAAAATGCAAAATATTTTTTGTCCGTAACGCTCAGATCCTCCTCGCCGATAATGGAAGCGAGCCTTTCCACCTGCTTGGCGTTTGCATAGGCGGCATAGAGCTGGCTCGAGATGTTACGGTGGTCTTCCCTGGTCTTGCCCTCTCCTATGCCGTCGCTCATAAGCCTTGAAAGGGAGGGAAGAACGTTTACAGGAGGGTAGATCCCCTTCTGGTAAAGGGTGCGGTCCAGGACGATCTGTCCCTCGGTGATATAGCCGGTAAGATCCGGTATGGGGTGGGTTATGTCATCGTCAGGCATGGTGAGAATGGGGATCTGGGTCACTGACCCGGGACGCCCCTTGATCCTTCCTGCCCTCTCGTAGATTGATGCAAGATCGCTGTAGAGATAGCCGGGATAGCCCTTCCTGCTTGGCACCTCGCCCTTGGAGGTGGCCACTTCCCTTAGTGCCTCGCAGTAGTTGGTCATGTCGGTCATGACGACCAGTACGTGCATTCCGTACTTCCATGCCAGGAACTCGGCGGTCGTTAACGCTACCCTGGGTATGGCGATTCTCTCGATGACTGGGGAGGAAGCGGTGTTGATGAATGAGACGATGTTCTCAATGCTTCCCGCCTTCTTTAGCGACTCAATGAAGAAGTAGGCTTCTTCGTATGTAACACCCATTGCCGCGAACACTACGGCGAAC
>CAYZJS010000060.1:0-9575 GCA_964478865.1 uncultured Thermodesulfatator sp. | reverse complement strand
GCATCTTCCATGGAACGCTAAGCTTGGCAGGCCCGGGACCGGGCCTGCCGGCTGGGAACCGAACTAATCCTGGTTAAAGCATGTAATCATAGTAGGCCTTTTCAGAAATGCTGTTCCAGCCTGAAAGTGTCTTCTTGAAGGCCATGAAATCCTGGTTCACCTTCTTTGCCAGCGGGTCCTTGGCAGCGGTTTCCTCAATGGTTTCTGCCGCAAGTTTTTTCATGCCCTGTAGCACCTCCTCTGGAAAGCGCAGGAGTTCCACCTTGTGAGACTTCTTTAGTTCCACCAGGGCTTTTGCATTTTCCGTCTCGAATTCCGAAAGCATCTGCACATTCAGCTCTGATGCTGCCACGTCAACTGCAGCCCTGATATCAGCGGGAAGCTCCTCGTAGGCCTTCTTGTTCATGATGAGTTCCAGGGTGCTGCCTGGCTCGTGCCAACCGGGATAGTAATAGTATTTGGCAACCTTGTAGAAACCCATCCTGATGTCATGGCAGGGGCCTATCCACTCGGTCGCATCGATTACTCCCCTTTCAAGAGACGTGTATATCTCTCCGGCAGGAAGGAGCACAACTGCACCGCCTGCCTTTGCCAGCACCTTGCCACCGAGGCCCGGGATTCTCATCTTGAGCCCCTTGAAATCCGCCATGGAATTTATCTTCTTGTTGAACCAGCCGCCCATTTGAAAGCCGGTATTTCCGGCAGGCCTTGGCACGAGATTGAAGGGTTTATATACCTCTTCCCAAAGCTTCAGGCCGTTTCCGAAATAGAACCATGCATTCATACCCTGGGCATCCATGCCAAAGGGGACACAGGTAAACCACTGGGCCGCATTGCATTTGCCGGCCCAGTAATAGGCTGCGCTGTGGCCGCACTGGACAGATCCGGAAGACACCGCATCGAAAACTCCCAAAGCAGGCACCAGTTCTCCCCCGGCATAGACCTGAATGGTGAGCCTTCCTGCCGTAAGCTCCGCCACCCTTTTTGCAAATCTTTCAACGCCGGTCTGGAGAATGGGAAAGGCAGGCGGCCAAGACGTGACCATGCGCCACTTGAACTTCTTCCCGGAATCAGCCGCCCTGGCCGGCCTGGAACCAATTACTGAGGCAGCAACAGCTGCACTGGCAATAGCGCCCTTCTTGATCAAGCTTCTCCTGTCCATAAAAAAAAACCTCCTTTCTGGTCTTTTGTCACCTGAAACAATCACCTTATACGTCTGTCACGGTTCAAATGCAATATCTAAAGGGCCCATGCCCGTACATATTAGGATTACAAGGATTCATCCTGTATTTTTAGGTTGCCAGCAGAATTTTTTACCATAAAATGGCAGTGTTGCTGCTTGTGCCCCCAAAGGCGCCATTGACGCATTTTTGATGTTCCAGGATCATATGAAAAACGGGAGCGGCAGGCCAAAAACTTGCCGTGACCGTTCTCGGGGATGCCATTAAAGGAGTTAAATCCAAAAAAGGAAAGGATTCATAAAATCTGATGAACTGGCCGATCAAAACATTTCTCTTTTTGCTGTTTTTTCTGGTGTTGCCTTTAATCCAGGATGCCCTTGCATCCACCCTTTATGTTGCGCCTTCCAGCGAGGTACCACTCAGGACGGGCAAAAGTAACGCCAAGAAGATAATTGCCGTGCTGGCTGACGGAACCCAGGTAGAGCTGCTCCAGGAAGAAGATGCGTGGGCCCTGGTCAGGACTGCTGGAGGAAAGGAAGGCTGGATCCTGAGGCGCTATCTTACTGAAAACCCTCCACCCAGGATGCAGGTGGATTCCCTCAGGAAGAAAAACCAGACCCTCAGGGAAAAATACCAGAAACTCAAGGCAGAACTTGAAGAGCTTTCTGCCACCGGCTCGGACTTCAAAAAGCAGCTTACAAAATGCATTGCCGAAAGGGATAATATCAAAGCCGAATACAACAGGCTTAAACAGGATGCAGCCAACGTGATCCAGACGAGGAAGATGCTGGCCGAAACCCAGAAAAAGCTCAGCCAGGCCAACGCCCAGCTTATTTCCCTCAAGCAGAAGGTCAACAACATGGAGGCAAATTCCAACGTGAAATGGTTCCTGGCAGGCGGTGGCGTGCTGCTGGCAGGTTGGTTGCTCGGTCTCTTTTCCGGCAGGAGGAGAAAGAGAAAGCCCTCCCTGCTTTAGCTTAGCTAGGCTTGAACAACCAAGAGATGAACCAGGAAAACAAAACCGGCAAAAAATGCCCCGGTTGCGGAAAGGCCGTGAATTTTGAGGATAATCCGTTCAGGCCCTTTTGCAGCGAAAGGTGCAAGATGGCAGACCTCGGTTCCTGGCTAAAGGGTGAATACCGCATTTCCTCCTGTATGTTCCACGTCGAGTTGGACGCGGAAGGCCGGGAGCAGACAGAACAATAAGGAGAAGCAGGCAGTGATACTGAGAGAATATACCGTAGGACCCCTTCAGGTCAGGGCGTATATAATGGCATGTCCTGATACCCAAAAGGCCATAATCATTGATCCTGCAGGAAGCGAGGACCTGCTGGCCAGGACCATAAAGGACCTCGGACTGGACCTTGTGGCAATAGTCAATACCCACGGACACCCGGACCATACTTGCGGGAATGAACGCATGAAGTCGCTCACCGGGGCACCCGTGCTCATGCACAGGGAGGACGACATCCTTTTCAGGCAGCCAGAGATCGTGGAGATGTTCAGGGCCTGGGGCTTTGAGCCCTGCCCTCCTGCTGACGGATACCTGGAAGACGGCCAGGAACTCGAGGTGGGGAACCTCAGGTTCAAGGTTATCCATACCCCCGGGCATTCCCCGGGCTCTGTATGTCTTTCCGGCCACGGGCACCTGGTGACCGGGGATACCCTTTTTATCGATGCTGTGGGAAGGACAGACCTTCCAGGCGGCGACATGAACACCCTCATCAAAAGCCTCCGGGAAAGGATTGTTCCCCTCCCGGATGAAACCATTGTGCTTCCAGGCCATGATTATGGTCCACGGCCCACGGACACCCTCGGAAACCAGAAAAGGACGAATCCCTACCTTGAAACCATTTCCTGACAAAACCGCCCCGTCTTGAATTCTAGACAAGTAAGGTGCCAGCCTGGCCTTCCTATCTGCCGTTACTGGGACAGGCTGGCACAACTCATCAGAAAAAACCAGGTTGTAATCGTAACGGGAGAAACGGGCTCGGGTAAATCCACCCAGCTGCCAAAGATATGCCTTGCAGCGGGCAGGGGAAGAAAAAAGAGGATTGCCTGTACCCAGCCAAGACGAATAGCCGCCATCTCCCTGGCCCGGCGGGTAGGCCAGGAGCTGCAACCACTGGGAAGCGGTGTTTCCGGATATAAAATCCGCTTCCAGGACCAGACCGGCAGGGCCACCAGGATAAAATTCGTAACAGACGGCATGCTCCTTGCCGAGATCCAGGCGGACAGGAACCTTCGGGAATACGATACCGTCATTCTGGACGAGGCCCATGAAAGGAGCCTCAATATCGATCTTCTGGCTGGCCTCCTGAGGCGCCTTCTGAAAAGGAGACGGGATCTCAAGCTTGTAATCACCTCTGCCACCATGGAGGTGGAAAAATTCAGGAAGTTTTTCAATAACCCTCCCCTCGTAGAGGTAGAGGGCCGGAGCTATCCCGTGGAGATCCTCTACCAGGAACCGGAAACCGGTGAGGAGCAGGACCTTAAAAAACAGGTAAAGGACGCCATAAAAAAAATAAGGGCCATTGATCCCTTCGGGCACATCCTGGTCTTTCTTCCCACGGAAAGGGATATCCTCGAAATAAAGAAGGCATTGTCCGGCACTCTGGGAGACCAGTGCCTCATCCTTCCCCTTTTCGGAAGGTTGTCCGCCAGGGACCAGGCACGGATATTTGCCCCGTCCGGGAGGCAGAAAATCGTGCTGTCCACCAACATCGCAGAGACCTCCATCACCGTACCCGGCATCAGGTATATCGTGGATTCGGGCCTTGCCCGCATATCGCAGTACAACATCAATACACATACCACGGCACTTCCGGTGTCCAGGATTTCCAGGGCAAGCGCGGACCAGCGTGCAGGCAGGGCCGGCAGGGTGGAAGCTGGAATCTGCATCAGGCTTTTTTCCAGGGAAGATTACCTCTCCAGGCCAGAGTATACCCTTCCGGAAATCCTTCGGTGCAACCTGGCGGAGCTGATCCTGAAGCTGCACTATTACGGTCACGGTCCTGTGGAAGGGTTTCCCTTCATTGATCCACCCTCCAGGAGCGCAGTAAGGGAGGGGATTCATACCCTGAAGGAACTAGGGGCACTGGATTCCAGAGAGCGGCTTACCGGCCTTGGAAAAAAGATGGCCCGCCTTCCCCTGGACCCCAGGCTTTCCAGGATGATCCTGCAGGCTGCAAGGGAAGACTGCCTGAGGGAAATACTGGTAATTGCTTCGGCCCTTTCCATCCAGGATCCGAGACAGAGGCCTGCAGACAGGGAAAGGGAGGCATCAAAGGCCCACGAGACATTCCAGGACGAAAGGAGCGACTTCCTTACATGGATCAACCTGTGGAACAGTTGGTTTTCGCTCAAGGAAAAAGGTGCAACGGGAGGAACGCTCCGAAGGTTCTGCAGGGAACATTACCTCTCTTACCCGAGGATGAGGGAGTGGGAGGACATATTCAACCAGCTCATCACTGCACTTTGTGATCTGAAAATCACGAAAAACCATACTGTTACGAAACACTTTAAAGGTTCTACAAGAGAAATCACCCCTGCCATTGCAGAGTCCGTACACAGGGCGGTTCTTTCAGGATTTCTCGGAAACGTGGCCGTAAAGAAGGGGAAAAACGACTATGCCGGCACCAAGGGAAAGGAGATCTTTATCTTTCCAGGCTCTGTTCTTTTCAGCTCTTCTCCTAGGTGGATCGTATCCAGCGAACAGATAAGGACCTCCAGGCTTTTTGCCAGGACAGCAGCCCCGGTAAAACCTGAATGGATAGAGGAATTCGGCAGCAAACTTTGCAAATATTCATACCTTGAGCCAAGGTGGGTTGCTGCAAGAGGTGAGGCAGTGTGCACCGAAAAGGTCACCCTGTACGGGCTCACTGTCATCCCGGGAAGGCTCAAGCCGCTGAAGAAGGTCGACCCCGATCTTGCCAGGAAACTTCTCATTTCCGAAGGACTTGCCGGGTGCGCGTTAAAAAACAGGTTCTCCTTCAATGAACGAAACAGGAGGCTTCTGGACGAAATCAGGGCCGTGGAAGAAAAGACAAGGAGTCTTGGACCGCTGGTAGACCATGAGCTTTTAACGGAATTTTTTGACAGTGCCCTTAAATCAGTTGAAAAAAAGGCAGGATTCCGGATCCTGGACGAGGCGGATCTAAAAAAGGCCCTGAAGAAACATGGGGAAATGGAGCACCTGTTAAAACTCGACAGGGACTTTCTGACAAAAAAACAGGGGCTGGATTCCAGCAGCCGCCTCTATCCCGGGCACCTGGAAATATCGGGGCATCAGCTGCCCCTGACATACAGGTTCTGCCCCGGCCACGAAGACGACGGCATAACCGTGACGGTCCCCCTGGTTATCCTGCCCCAGATAAAAAGATCCAGCCTGGAGTGGCTTGTTCCGGGTTTCCTGGAACAAAAGGTGGCCTTTATCCTGAAACACCTCCCCAAACAGTACAGGAAACATATCTTTGACTATGAAAGGCTTGCCTGGGAGATCACCAGCGAGCTAATGGAACAGGAGGGTGACTTTCAACAAGCACTCCTCGATGTTCTCAGAAAGAGGCTGCCCGGTGTCATCACGGCAAGGGAACTTGCGGCCATCCCTCCCCTTCCTGATCACCTGGTCATGAGGCTTGAGGTGGTTGATGGGAAAAGGGCACTGGAGGCATCAAGGGATATTGAAACCCTGCGGGAAAAATACTTTCAAAGTTCCAGAAGGGGCCTTCTTGAAAGCCCGGAGTGGAAAAGGGCCTGCTCCAAATGGGAACAGGTCATGTCGTTTTCCAAACTGGACGAGATCCCGCAGCACATAAGCATTGGTACCATAAATGGCATTAAGATAAGGGCATATCCCGCCCTGGTTCCAGACCCTGGACAAAAGGACAGGATCTGGCTCAGGCTTTTCCCCGACCAGGAGGAGGCCATTAAAAAAAGCCGCTCCGGCCTCATGGCTCTCATGGAGGCAAGGCTAAAAAAGGAGCTTAAACACGCCTCAAGGCTCATGGAAAGACGCCTCAAGAAACAAGCGCGCAAAAAAGCCCTGATGGTTGACGCCCCTTTTCCGGCCTTCAGGGATATTCATGCCCTTACAGAAAATGCGGTTCAGATGATACTGGGGCGCCACCTTGTGAACATTGAGCGCATTCCCTCATCTGAAGATTTTTCCAGGCTGGAAGTAACAATCAGGAAGGCACTGGTCGCAGATGCCGAACATGTCCTGGGACTGCTCCAGAAGATAAATGCGGCCCAGGAAGAATTCACTGCCCGAAGGATGAAGATTTCACAGGAAAGCAAATTCCGGGGCTATGCAGCCGGTGTGATTTCACAGATCGATGAGCTTGCTTCCCTCCTTTCAACACCGCTGTTCCCTGCGGACAGGAGCCTGGAATTCCTGGCTGAAATGCCCAGATTCATCAGGGCGCTGGATCTCAGGCTGCAAAGGGCCTTCCAGAACCCGGCAAAAGACCGGGAAAAACAGAAACGCTTTCAGAAATACCTTCCTCTTCTCGAGAAACTCCATGAAAACAGGCCCGGAGAGCAGGTTTCCCCATACCCCCGGGAAGAACTGGAACTTCACTTGTGGGAATTCATGGTCTCTGTATTTGCACCGGAACTTTCCGTGCGGGGCAGGATTTCAGAGAAAAAATTGAATACCCTGCTGAATTTACACCAGTAAACCCTTATCAATAATTTCCCTTCTTCCGATTAGGAGAAGAGAAAAGTACCAAAGGAAATTACAAGGGGGATTCTCATACTTTTATGGATATCGGGACTGTAATCGGCCTTGTTGCCGGCATGGTTCTCATTGTCACGGCTATTCTCCTGGGCGGCTCCCTTGGTGCCTTTATCGATGTCCCGTCAATACTCATCGTGCTTGGAGGAGCAACTGCAGCCACGTTTATCCGATTCACCCTGCCGGACATCCTGAACAGTATGAGTGTTGCCATGAAGGCCTTTTTCGCAAAGGCTCGTCCTCCGGAGGAAATCATCCAGGAACTTGTCACGCTTTCCAACATCGCCAGGAAAGAAGGCCTTTTAAAGCTGGAAAAACAGCCCATAGATGATCCGTTCCTGAAAAAGGCCATCATGTACTGCGTTGACGGACACGAGGCCGAATTCATACAGGACGTACTTGAAAAGGAGATAGACCTCACCCTTGAAAGACACGGCCTTGGAAAGGGAATATTCGACGCAATAGGCGATGCGGCTCCTGCCTTCGGCATGATCGGAACCCTTGTGGGCCTTGTCAACATGCTCGGCAACATGGCAGATCCTTCCAGCATCGGGCCTGCAATGGCGGTTGCCCTTCTGACCACCCTCTACGGGGCAATCCTGGCAAACCTCGTGGCCCTGCCCATAGCCGACAAGCTGAAGAGACGAAGCCAGGAGGAGGAACTGAACAAGAGACTCGTCCTGGAAGGGGTGCTCGGCCTTCAAAAGGGCCTGAACCCCAGGGTCCTGGAAGAGCTTCTTAAGACGTTTCTTCCGCCAAAGGCCAGGGGTTCTGGCGAGGAAGGAGGATAACCCATGGGCAAAAAGTGCGAATGCCCCAAGGGCGCGCCCATGTGGATGGTCACCTTCGGTGACCTCATGTCCCTGCTCCTGTGTTTCTTCGTCCTCCTTCTGTCCTTTTCCACCACTGACCCTGCCATGTACAAGGAGGTGGCCGGCTCCCTGGAAAAGGCCTTTGGCGTACAGAAACAGGAAATCACCCTGGATATTCCAAAGGGCATCGACATAGTTTCAAGGGATTTCAACCCGGTATTTTCCGTTGACGTGATACTGGAAAAGATCAAGTCTGCCATCAAGCTTGAGCTCATCAAAGGAGAAGTCCAGGTAGAGGCCCTGAAGGACAGGGTAGTCCTGAGGATGAACGATGAGATCACCTTTGACCCTGGAAGCGATGTCCTGAGGGAGGAATCAAAACCCATACTGGACAAGATCAGGGGTATAATAGAAACCGTACCCGGAGAGATCATGGTGACCGGGCATACCGACGACTCCCCTATTTCCGGCATTTTTCAGTCCAACTGGCACCTTTCGGCAGCACGTGCCGCCTCGGTGGTTGTATTTTTACTCCGAAAACACTCCATTGATCCGGCCAGGATGGCTGCAGTTGGCTACGGGGCAAGCCAGCCCCTGGTTCTTAATGATACGCCGGAGCACCGGGCCAGGAACCGGAGAGTGGAAATAATATTCCTCCAGCCCAAAAATCCGGATAACTTTGATGTAAGGCCCCTGGATGAAAAGGGACTCCTGGAACAGGAGCCCTTGCCGCTAAACTAGACTCTTTGCGCCATGAAAACCATCACCGATAAAGAAATGGAAAAAAGGGAAAGCATAAGGATAAAGGACAGGATCCTTCTGGGCTTCAGGGAGATCACGGAAGATACTTACAGGCAGAGGCTGGATGAGTACATGGCGGGTCTCAAGGATCCGTGGATAGAATCCACCCATCCCACGGTGAGAAAGGGGATCAGGAAGCACCTGAAACGCCTGAAAGACAAGGACCCGGATCTTGCCGCCGTACTCGAGGTCTTGGACGAGAAACTCAATATCCTCATGGGCCATTTGGGGGGAGATGAGGCTTCAGGCGCCAACCATCACCAGACCAGGCTCTGCAAGGTGGACCTCAGTGCAAAGGGGGTGGCCTTCACTTCAGAAAGGGCCGTCGAGCCTGGCACCATACTGGATCTTCATATCGGCCTCCTGCCGGAACACTATTTCTTCAACTGCTTTGGCCGCGTGGTAAGAAAGGGTAAAAAAAACGGAAACCACTTTCTGGCCATAAAATTCATCTGGATCACCGAGGATGACCAGGAAAAGCTCATAGAGCACATATTCGGCCGCCAGGTACTCCAGCTTCGAATGAGGAGGAAAAAGAAGGAGCAGGAAGAGGAGGGGTAAGACATCGCTTTTCCTGCCCCACTTCAACCCGGGGCTATTTCTTCCGGAACACTATCCCGCTTTCAGGTATCTTCTTCCATTTCATCTTTACCTCAAAGGGCTTTGCATCCCATATATCCCTGCAGTATTCGCTTATGGAACGGTCGGAGGAAAACTTCCCCATCCTTGCCGTGTTGAGGATGGACATCCTGGTCCAGTGCTCCTGGTCCCTGAATGCCTCCCCCACCCTGTCCTGACAGTCCACGTATGACCTGTAATCGGCAAGGAGCATGTACTCGTCGTGAAAGAGCAGGGCATCCACCAGGGGCCGGAAAAGGTCCCTGTCGCCTCCGGAAAAGTGCCCGGAGCTTATGCTATCCATGGCCCTTCGGAGCTCCTCATCCCGGTTATAGTATTCCATGGGGTTATAGCCGGAAGATTTGAGGTCCATGACCTCATCAACTGTGAGCCCGAAGAGAAAGAAGTTCTCAGGCCCTACTTCCT
>CAYZJS010000059.1:0-5400 GCA_964478865.1 uncultured Thermodesulfatator sp. | reverse complement strand
GTTTACGGGAAATGAATCCGCCGTAATTCAGTGAACCGGCTTTCTTGTCGATAATATATCAAGGAGGACCGTCATGTTTGACAGTATAGACTGGAATGCCATAGCCGAAGGCCTTAAAACGGAGAACCTGATTAAATATGCCTCGTCCACTGATCCTGTAACCATACTCAAAAATCCCTATTTCTGGGTCCCGGCGGTAATCATCTGCATTGCACTGTTTTTTATGAAATACAGGAGGACATTATCCGTATTTATAGGGCTTGTCGTACTGTGGACGGCCTGCTTTTATCTGCTTCCAAGGAATGGTGAACTGGAACTTCATGATATAGGGGCATTCGGAGGGGTTTTTGTGGGAGTGTTCGGATTCTGGATCTATATGTTTCTCTTGAGGTCTGATTAACCGGTGTCAATCCTTTCTAATTCACTTTTTCTTTGGCTCATTGCTGCTGCCGGAGCCGTATTCATACTGGTTTTCCTGTTTTTCCTGTTTATAAGGAAAGGCAGTTCCAGCGGGAGGGCCTTTCAGCCTGAGAAGCACAGTGAAACAGACCAGGCCGAGGACTTCAGGGAAGAACGCGTTTATATGGGTGGCAGGGTCCATGAGGCCCAGGAAGATGGCCCCAGGGTGTTTACGGTAGGTGCAAGCGACAAGGTGATGCCAAGCCCGGAACGCCCCATCACCAATGAAGATGCCGCCCTGATAGATATCATCCGCCAGTCACCAGAACTTCCCAGTGCCATAATAGAGCTTTCGCGCATGCTCAGAGACCCGGCTGCCAACATAAGGCGTGTTGTGGAACTCATAAGCACCGACCCTGTCCTTTCTGCCAAGGTCCTAAGGGTGGTTAATTCAGCCGCCTATGGCCAGTCAAGGATTACGTCTCTCCAGCAGGCAGTAGTGCTTTTGGGATTCAACAACATATGGCTGCTTGTGACCCAGATGCTTGCCTCGTCTTCCATAAAGCCGTTTGCACAACTGGAAAAAAAGGAGATGAGAAGCCTGTGGCGCCATGCAGCAGCAGCTTCCGTCTGCGCAAGGCATCTCCTTTTCAGTTTCGGGCTTACAACCAGCGAGATTGCCCCGACTGTCTTCACCTGCTCCCTGCTGCATGATGTCGGAAAGTTTCTCCTAAGGGGCCTGGGAGGTGGTGATAAAAACCAGGAGGAAGAATCCAATACCCCTTGTACAAGCTTTTCCGTTCTGGAAGAAGCAGGCATTTATGGCCTGGACCATTGCCGGATGGGATATCTTTTGTCCACCTACTGGAAGCTGCCCGAGCTGATATGTACCACGATAGGCTACCACCATCACCCTTCCTTCGGTAACTGGCAGGATATTCCAAAACATGCTGCAAAGACCGTGGCCCTGGTGGCCATTAGTGACCTGATGGCGAATCATGCGGGCTACTGGGATGATTCCCCCTGTTGTTTTGACGTGCCTGCCGGGCCCCTGAAACAGCTTGGACTTGACAAAACCTGGAGCGTTAATAAGCTGCTTACCAAGGAGTTGAAAAGAGATCTGCAACAGACGGAGGCTCTTATTGCAGCAGCGGCAGAACAGATGTGAAAGGGCCCATATAGAGGACCTGGAGGCCCATTTCAGCCCAGGCGGTAGTTCGGAGTTTCTTTTTTCCCTGTTCTGGCAACTGTATGATTTTTTTGGACCCCAGCACTGGTGGCCAGGGCAGACCCCCTTTGAAATAGCCATAGGGGCCATCCTTACCCAAAATACCGCGTGGAAAAATGTCGAAAAGGCCATTGGCAACCTGAAAGAAAGCCAGGGCCTTTCCCCGTCTGCGATTTGGGCCATGCCAGAAGGGGAGCTGGCAGGCCTTATCAGGCCCGCAGGGTATTACAATATCAAGGCCGGGAGGCTCAGGAATTTTGTCAGGGTCCTAATGGAACAGTTCGACGGTTCCATGGAAGATCTGGCCGCCCGGGATGAAGATGCTACGAGGGAAATGCTGCTTGAAATCAAGGGAATCGGGCCGGAGACTGCTGACAGCATAATACTTTACGCCCTTGAAAAACCGTCCTTTGTGGTTGACGCCTATACCTTTCGTATCCTGGAAAGGCACGACGTCATAGATTCATCCTGGGATTACCATATGTTGAGGGATTTTTTCATGGATAATCTCCCCGCAGATGTTTGCCTCTTCAATGAATTTCACGCCCTTTTTGTGGCAGCCGGGAAGGCCTTCTGCAAGCCCAGAAGGCCTGCCTGTGATGATTGCCCCTTGGATGGTTTTTGACCTGCAATCGTCACTTCATGATCGTATTCAGCATGTCTTCTGCCTGGTAAAATTTTTGAAGGGAATTTTCCAGGCACCAGTAATAATCGTCCCTGCTGCATCCGGCGCTTTCCAGGAGGCCGGGTTCTATCCGGTACCTGAAACCATCTGCCCCGACTCCAAAACCCAGCTGGACTGCAATGATGTTGCTTAGCGCCAGAAGGGCTGACAACTTGTCCTGTATATAGAGGTCCGGGTCGTGGTGCCTGCGTACTGCCCTGCATATATCAGGAGGGAAATCCCAGTTCTTTAGGATGGCGGAACCTGCCAGGGCATGGTCTGTGCCAAGAACCATCCACTCTGCTTCAAAAAAGTTGCCATCACGCTGTTTTGATAATACTAGGACTTCTTCGAGTCTCGGGCCCACATAAAGATCCAGCACTATCTTGCCTATATCGTGAAGCAGTGCCGCGGTAAAAAGTGTGCCGCTGTCCGGATAGCCGGTTCTTTTGCTTATCACTTCTGATACAACAGCGCATCCCATGGAATGAATCCAGAGGTCCTCGGGCGACATCTCGTAGCCTGCTAGCCTCTTGGTCAGGTAGGGGAGGGCTGCTCCTGTTATGAGTATCTCCCGTATCTTCTGATTGCCGAGGAGGGCAAGGGCTGTGTCCAGGTCTGTTACCTGTTGCCTCAGGCCGAACATGGCCGAGTTTGTAAGTTTCAATATGTTGGCAACGAGTCCCTGGTCAAATTTTACAATGGCAGAGACGTCCGCGATTTTTTTATTTGGGTCATCAAGGGTTTCCAGGGCCTTGTGAACCACCTTGGGAAATACAGGAAGCTCTGCAATGGACTCGAATACGGCCTCCAAAGTGAAATTTGGAGCAGGAGATGCAATCATAGCTGCACCTCCCTTTCATTCAGCATCGTAACAGCCAGGCCTTCACCTCCCACATCGAGGTATACACTCCTATTTAGAGGGCCACCCACGTGGTCTGCCGTGACTTTAAGGCCATTTTTCTTAAGGGTCTTCATAACGGTCTTGTAAAGTCTTTTGCCAAGGGCCATATCGTCGGGCTCTTCGGTAAACCCGGCTGCACCTGCCAGGAACAGCCTCATGTTCTGGGGCTGGGCCCCTTTTGTGATCATATCTTTGAAAAGTTTTCTTAACTGTTCCATTACATCGGGAATCTCAGACGCCTTGTCCATCTTTTTCGGGATGATACATACTGCCACGCCTGATACCCTCGCGGATGGGTCAGAGGCAGCCACAGCCAAGGCAGAGCCCAGGGAAGGAACTCTTAGCCTTGCACCTTTTTTATCTGAGACAACCGTTTGCCCCTTTTTTACCAGAACTTCTTCCATGCCTGTTGTAGAACCTCCATTAAAAGAAGACCTTCCTGGGGTTGCCGGATGGAACCTTGACCGGTATTAGTCCGGCAAACCCTGAAGGCAACAAGGGCCAGGCTCAATGCCCGGCTTTCACTTCCTGTATACCTTATCGGTCTTGTATGAAAAATTGTAAAACCTTAGAACCGGCCCCTGGTGCCGGCATAAACCAGGCACATTTTGTAACTCCTTGCAGACAAAGGAAGGCTTCGTGCTTATATTTCATAAAAACAAGGTTTATCCGGAGGTTCCGGCCATGAAAGAGGCATATATCTATGAAAAATCGGATGACAATAATGTAAAATGCGGGCTTTGTATGCACCATTGCAAGATCAAGCCAGGCAAAAGGGGTATATGCGCAGTAAGAGAGAACCAGGATGGTAAGCTATACAGCCTGGTTTATGGCAGGCTGATTTCCCGTAATAATGACCCCATAGAAAAAAAACCGCTATTTCACTTCTTGCCAGGGAGCAAATCCTATTCTATTGCAACAGTCGGGTGCAACTTCAGGTGCCTACACTGCCAGAACTGGCAGATATCCCAGTACCCAAGGCTTAATGATGGAAGGATCATCGGGGACGAGGTTTCACCACAAGACGTGGTCCAGGATGCCATACTCCAAGGTGCCAAGAGCATTAGCCACACGTACGTGGAGCCCACCATCTTTTATGAAATGGCCTATGAAACCGGGAAAATCGCAAGATCCAGGGGACTCAAGAACTGTTTTGTGAGCAATGGCTACATGAGCCCGGAAACGGCCAGACACGCCGTGGAATTCCTGGATGCCATCAATATCGACCTCAAGGCCTTTACCGACAGGTTTTACAAGGAGGTTTGCAAGGCGAGATTGCAGCCGGTACTGGATTCCATCAAGCTCATGCACGAGCTGGGGATATGGGTGGAGGTCACCACCTTGATCATACCGGGCTGGAATGATTCGGAAGAAGAACTGACAGAGATTGCACGTTTTATCAAAGGAGTTTCACCTTCAATCCCGTGGCATGTCACAGCCTTTCATCCCACCTACAGGATGATGGACAGGCAGCCTACCCCGGTGTCCATATTGAGGAAGGCCAGGGAAATCGGACTGGATGAAGGATTGAGATTTGTCTACGAAGGCAATATTCCAGGTGAAGGTGGAGAAAACACGTATTGTCCGGCCTGCGGCCAGGAAATAATATCAAGGTACGGTTTCAGTATCCTGGAAAACAGGATAAAGGACGGCAAGTGTCCCAAGTGCGGCGAAAAAATAGAAGGGATTTGGAAATGACGGATGGAAAGCGAGAGGCGGTAGCGAATATTGCTACCGTCTTCTCCTCCTTTGAATCTTAGGTCTTACCCCCCTTCTCAGATTGACATACTGGTGGACAAATTCCAGGTAGACGTCCCCGACATGCATGGCCAGTTCTTCCCTGGTGCCGCTTGGAGCTATCTGGAACTGGGTGGCCTTTGACCTGCTCTCCATCACCAGCCATTCCACCTCGGTGAGGGTCTGGACCTGATCCCTGGGGCTATGGATGAAAAGTACTGGCTTGGTGAAGGAGGACATCTTTTTCCTGTTTTCAAAGATGGGGCCTTCAGGGACGTACTCCTGGCTTATTCCCTTTCCGGAAAGAAAATCCTTTCCGAGATTGAAGGCGCTTTCCATGATCAGGCAAAGGAGTTCCTTTTCTTTTTTGACAGCCAGGTCCAATGCCAGGGCGGCTCCAAGGGACCTGCCCATTATCACCGGGCCTCCGTCCCGTCCGGATTGCTCCATCCATTTCCTGGTTCCATC
>CAYZJS010000058.1:0-19086 GCA_964478865.1 uncultured Thermodesulfatator sp. | reverse complement strand
AGCCGTTTTTCCAGCTCAGCCCTGTTGCTTATATCCTCTATAAATGCATAGCCTCCGACTACAGAGCCTTCCTCATTTTTGATGGGAAAGGCATTTATGGAGACCATGATGGTCTTGTTGCTCCCGGGCATGACATATCCGCCCTGGTATCTCATGTCTCTGCCCCTTAGAACTTCGCGAGAAAAATCCCGAAGGCGCGGATATTTGGAGGAAAGGGTATTGAAACCTATAACCTCCTTCTTTTTCATGCCTGCAAGCTGCACCAGTTTATCATTGCAATCTATTACAAATCCGTGCCTGTCTATGCACATGATGGCCAGGGGACCTCTCTGGAAAAATAGCCTGTAACGCTCCTCACCCTGGGAAAAGGCAAGTTGGGTCTCCTTCTGGGCGGTGATGTCGGTCAACAAAAAGAGATGCTGTCCTGGGAGCTCCTGGGCTGGTTTCGGCACTAGTTCCTGTCTTATCCAGGTGACTGTGCCTTTTTTGTGTGTCAGCCTGTAGGCAATGGAAAACTCTCTTGTTTCAGGAGTTATGGATTTCAGCTCTTCCACGGCCCGGTACCTGTCTTCCGGATGGATCACGAGGCTGAAAAGGCCATCAGCCCCGAGAAACCTGTCAGGTGGTAGACCGGTCCAGCGTTCCAGGGCATCAGATACAAAGGTCAATTCCAGGGCATTTTTGCTACTGGTGCAAAGGGCGGCCACGGGCATGGCCGAAAGAACGGTTTCTGCAATGTTTTCGTGAGGCCTTTTTGAAGCAGCTGTCTTTTTCACAATAACCTTGGGCCTGAAGGATCAGAAGGTGAAAGGGCTGCCTTCTTCCTCCTCGTAACGGATTTCATCCACGGGTTCTTTCCTGTTCCATCCGGCATACAGTTTGTCCGGGGCATTGAATACAAGGCCCGGCCTGTTACCGATGACCCTGTAACCGTGGACAACTCCCGGAGGAACAAGGACGAACCTTGGGGCGTCCTGGCCTGCATAGAACTGCATGAAAAGACCGTAGGTGGCTGATTCCATTCTGTTGTCCCAAAGCCTTATTTCAAAATTTCCAGGCCCTAGAAAACAGAAAAGGTCTGTCTGTTCCCTGTGGGCATGTGGACCCCTTACAATTCCTGGATATGTGAGGGAACAGTATGCCATTTGGGGGAAGGCTTGCCCTTCCAGTTCATCCTTCCTGAACAGTTCGCATAACCAGCCCCTTGAATCGAGGAACCTGGAAAGATGCCTGATTACCACGCCGTCAATTTCACCCTTTTGAAATTCCACCTGTTCTTCCTCCAAAAAGCTCAGGCTGGTTTTTTTGTGCCAGGCATCCAGATATCCGCCATGCCGGAAAGATCACTGCCCTTGGCAAGTGCTTCTCCCAGTTCGTGGGCCCTCTTCAGGGCAAATGGGTGCCTTTTTATCTCTCCCATTTTTTCCACTCCCCGAATAAACAGCCCGGCTGTAAATTCGGCATCCAGGGCATCGAAAAAATAACGCATTACACGGATCACCCCGCCAAAAAGAAGCTTCCCCTTGGTGGCTCCCACCGAAAGGAAAACCCCCATTGGTTTTTCCCGGGAAGGGTCTGTGTCCTTTAGCACATACTTTCTGACCCACAGGGCCTGGGATCGTTCAACCAGTGCCTGCGTCCTTGAGGTAATATTATAAAAGAAAATCGGGGAGGAAACCACTATGATATGGGCACCTGAAATTTTGGGATAGATACTAGCCATATCATCTTCCAGGATGCACCGGCCATCCTTGTCACAGCTTCCACATTCTATGCAAGGGCCGATATCCGTCTTGTAAAGGAAGATCTTCTCCGCGGATGCGCCCGCAGCTTCAGCCCCTTCAAGAAACGAATCGGCCAGGAGATCACTGTTCCCCTTCCGCCTGGGAGAACCTGAAAATACTAGTACGGATTTTTTAATCATGTTTTACCCCGGTATCCAGAAGGTTTTACATTGCCAGCTGCTGCTTTGTACCAAAGGATTTCCGTGAAGCAGTACTATAGTTGATCCTGAATTTTATCAAATCCAGCCCAAAAAATCCCGGAATATGCTAGGAATTTCCAGGGGAAACCTCCTGGAAAGTAAAAAAAATGCCCAAGTTTCCGATAAAGATGTTTAGAGGGCAAAGACCATAGCCTTCTATGTTTTCAAATAAAACAAATTCATTCCTTTTTAATTAGGATTTTAATATAAGTTTTTTGATGTGAAAAGGAAAAGCACAGGCCAGGAAACTTAAGTGGAAACAGTAAAAAAGCCGTTGCCTAAAAGGACAATCACGGATCTACTAAGCGAGCAGGGGCTTATTACCCAAAAACAGCTGGAATACGCAAAAAGGATCCAGTCAAAACTTCCAGGCTCTCCATCCCTTTTATCCATTCTAAAAGAACTCGGATACATAGATGACAAGACCATTTCAAATGCCATAGGCCAAAGCAGGGACCTCCATCTTCCGTTGGGGAAGCTCCTGGTGGAGCTTGGGCAGATCACGAAGGCAGATCTCGAGCGGGCCCTGGCCATTCAAAGGGAACATCCTGAAAAACGCATTGGACAGATCCTGATTGATAACAATTCCATAAACGAAAACAAACTCTATGAACTGATCGCATGCCAGATGGGATTCCCCCTGGTGGAACTGGACGATTTTGAGCCGGACGAGTCCTTTTTCAGGCCGGCTTCGTTCAGAATTTTCAAGGAAAACGATTTTATCCCCCTGAAGAGGAACCAGGATGGTTCAGTGGACGTGGTTTTTGCAGATCCTTTGAACAAGACGAATTGCGAGGCGGCCAAACAAATATTCAACCAGATAAACAAGGCCATTGCGCCTCAATCGGCAATACGGGCTGCCCTTTCTTCCGTGAGCATGAAGACCAGGAAGCAGGCAGACGTGAATTCTTCGGGGGAAAACACCGTTGTCCGCATGGTGGATGATATCATCCTGGACGCGCTGAAAAAGGGTGCCAGCGATATCCATCTCGAACCCATGAAAAACCGCTTCAGGGTAAGATACAGGTTAGATGGTGTGCTGATACCGCAGGAGGATATAGATTTTGCCCATCGCATGGCAGTGACCAGCCGTTTAAAGGTGCTTTCAGGGGCTGATATAGCTGAAAAAAGGCGCCACCAGGACGGACGGATCCTGTTCGGAAGCGCTGACAATCCAGTGGACATAAGGGTGTCTTTCTATTCAACAGTCCACGGTGAAAAGATTGTGATGCGTCTTTTGAACAGGCAGGCCACCTTGCTGGATATCAATTCCATAGGTCTTGCCCCCAGGCAGATCCAGATTTTCAAAGATGAAGTCCTGGATGCCCCCAGTGGCGTGGTACTTATTACAGGGCCTACCGGTTCCGGAAAGACAACCACCCTCTATGCAGCCGTACAGTATCTGAATAACGTAAATACGAGTATTATCACCGCTGAAGATCCTGCTGAATATATTATAGACGGTATTTCACAATGTTCCATAAACCCGAAAATAAACGTGACATTTGAAGATACGCTGAAGCATATAGTCCGCCAGGACCCTGATGTGATAGTTATAGGAGAAATAAGAGACAGGTTCTCGGCTGAAACGGCAATCCAGGCCGCCCTTACCGGGCACAAGGTATTGACTACGTTTCATACCGAGGACACCATAGGGGGCCTGCTCCGGCTTCTGAACATGAATATCGAGGCCTTCCTGATATCTTCAACGGTTGTGTGTGTGCTGGCACAAAGGCTTCTCCGCAAGGTCTGCCCGGATTGTGGAAGGCAGCACAAGTTGTCTTCTGACGAGTTGAGAAGATTGAGATACGACCCAATGAAGGAGAAAAATCTTGTATTTGCCAGGGGATCCGGTTGCCCCAATTGCAATTTCACCGGATACAGGGGAAGAATTGTAGTGACCGAGCTACTGGTCTTGAACGAGGACGTCAAGAATGCGCTTATAATGCGTAAAACTTCCTACGAAATCCGCAGAATTAGTATCGAGACATCGGGCCTGGTTACACTGCTGGAAGATGGCATTGTAAAGGCTTCCAAAGGGCTGACGAGCTTTGAAGAGATCATCCGGATGCTCCCACGCCTTGACAGGCCGAGGCCTGTTTCTCAACTGAGGAGGATACAGGGTATATATTCATGAGTGCACCTTCCCTTATAGAACTCGTCGAAGAGTACGTTGAAAGAAAAAACTTTACTCTTCCGGTATTTGGAAAAGTCGCCATTAAGCTTCAAGAAATCGTCAGTAAAGACGACTTTGAAATAGCCGAAATAGAACGGACGATTCAATCTGATCCATCCCTTGCAGGAGAGATATTAAAGGCTGCAAATTCTCCCTATTTCAAGGGCCTGGCAGAGATAAAAACAGTCCATAGTGCCGTGGTGAGGCTTGGGGCCGAACAGGTGGTAAACCTTGCTGTCATGTTGTCACAGCGCAGTAACTATTCGGCAAAAAACCCTGATATTCAAGGGCTTATGAACAAGTGCTGGCAGGGTGCGGTGGCCTGTGCAATGACTTCCAGGTGGATCTGCGATAAGCTCTCATTGGAAGATTGTTCAGAGGCATTTATGGCCGGGCTTCTGCACGATGTCGGCCATCTTTTTATTCTTACTGTTCTTGATAAACTTCTCCAGTCCGGCTCCCTTTCAAGGGATTTTTCCCAAAATCTCATAATGGAACTTCTCAGGACCGTCCACGCCCAGAAAGGCCACAAATTGCTCAGTCAATGGAACCTGCCTGAAATATACTGCACCGTGGCCAGGGATCACCATGAGGAAGAATTTGATACTTCAAACCTCCATCTCTGTATGGTGAGGCTGGCGGACAGGGCATGCGTCAAGCTGGGTCTTTGCATCGAACACGACCCGAGTATCGAACTTTCGGAAACCACTGAGGCAAAAGAGCTGGGCCTTACCCCTTTAATGCTTGCCGAAATGGAAATAATGATGGAAGATTGCTTCCAGGGACTTTCCGTCAATTGAAAGCAGTTATCAGGAGCCTCTTTTCCAGGCATCAGCCGAAAGTTATTTCAGTCTGTCTTTTTATCAGTGATATTTCCTCCGGTTTCATGGTAATAGATGCTGCATGTCTATGGAGAACACTGCAGAGAGCAGGCCAACCGGCCTGAAACGAACCTTCAGGTATTACTGGCTGAGGCTTCGAAGGCTCCAGGGAAACCCGTTCGTGCTTGCCAGGGGCGTTGGAATAGGGGCATTCGTGGGTTTCACGCCGACCATACCGTTTCATACAGGCCTTACCATCTTCCTGTGCACCATATTCAAGGGAAACGTGGTGGCCGCGATCATAGCCAACTGGATAGTAAGCAACCCGTTTACCATCCCCTTGCAGTATTACCTTGCCTGGAAGATAGGGGTCTGGATTACGTCCGTGAGGATCACATGGGAGCAGGTGTGCTTCATGCTGGATCAGCTGCAGCACGCCGGCTTTATCCAGGCCTCCAAGCTTCTATTCATCAAGTTTTCCACCATAATGTACTGTCTCCTGGCAGGGGGTATCGTCCTGGCGATCCCTGTAGGGGTCTTCTTCTACTTCCTGGCCCTATATTTCTACCTTGCAAGGCAGAAAAGACGCCAGGAAAGATTCCTGAGACCGGGATAGTCATGGTTCCTGTTTGATTATGGACACGGAGAGAAGCCTGGTTCCTGCTGCAAAAAGGAGCCTTGGACAGAATTTCCTGGTACACGGATCTGCAGCCCGGAAGATTGCAGCTCTGGTTTGCCATGATTCCCCGGAAGCCGTGGTGGAACTTGGTGCAGGTACAGGCAACCTGACCGTGGAACTTGCCAAAAGGAGCGGAAGGGTGATTGCCTTCGAGATAGATGAACGCCTTGTCCATTGGCACGAACGTCAGCATGTTCTACCGGAAAATGTAGAGCTTCGGCGCGCCGACATCCTCAAGATCTCATACCAGGCCCTGGCAGCAGAGCTGGGGAACATCGTGCGTGTTGCAGGAAACCTTCCCTACAATATTTCAACCCAGGTTGTTTTCAGTGTCTGCAGGCAAAGCTCATCTGTCAGCGAGGCCTTTTTCCTGTTCCAAAGGGAGGTGGCGGAAAGGATAGTCAGCTCCCCCGGGACAAAGACCTATGGAGTCCTGAGTGTTGTTGCCCAGTATAGTGCCAGAGTCAGAAAGGAGTTTGATCTTTCCCCTGACTGTTTCAGGCCAAGGCCCAAGGTCTGGTCATCCCTTGTTAGCTTTGATTTTTGCCAGGGGCATGGAGATGAGGATGTGGACTATGATTTTTTCATAAGGACGGTGAAGGCGTCCTTTTCACAGAGGAGGAAAAAGATCATCAATTGCCTGGCCCAGTTTTTCCGGAAGAAAAAGCCCGAAATGGAGGCTGTCCTCATTGAGGCAGGCATCAACCCGGGTGCCAGGGCCGAAGTGCTGGATGTGGCAGATTTCGTCACCCTTTCAAGAGTGCTCTTTAAAAAAATGGAAGAAGCCTGCTGAAGTCGCGCAAGTCTTGCCTAGACAGGCCTGTTTTACTACTATTTCAGATCAGAAAAGCCATTTATATGTTTCCGGGTTCAGCCCCGGAGGCCATACAGGATTTTTGACACCACATGAACCGGCCCAGCAGCAAGCTTGATTTAGAGGGCCAAGAAGTCTGGAAATGACTGAAATGGAGATCAATTTTTCTTATGAAACTTGAAGAAATGAACAGAAATGCCAGGAAGCTTTACGATGAGGGATTTCACTGCAGTCAGGCCGTTTTTATCACTGGTTGTGAAAAGGTTGGCCTTCAGGCCCCTGAAGTGGTGGCCGCCATGTCGCCCTTTGGAGGCGGCATGGGAAGTACGGCGGATGTGTGCGGGTGCCTGTCCGGGGCCCTGGCAGTCCTGGGGCTTCTCATGGGAAAGAAGGAGGCGCCTGAAAAAGATCACAGGCTGATGTGGAAGTATGCCTACAAGATGGTCAAGCAGTTTGAGGCACTTACCCGGGAATACGGAGGCAAGAAATGCAGCGACATTGCAAGGATTGACTGGAGGGACAGGCAGCAGGTAAAAATCTACTACAGCAATGGCCAGGAAAGCAGGAAAAAGGAATGCCTGAAGGTTATAGGGGCAACTGCAGAGGCACTGGGGACCATGCTTGAGGATATGTCCGGCAAGCTCTGATGGCGGCCCGGGACCGAAACAGCCGGTCCGTGGATAAAACAAGGAGACAGGAGGAGAAAGATGGCAACCGAGGAACTTTTGCCCGAGGGAGACAGGCTCAGAAAGGCCGTGAAGTGGCTTTCTGAAATGGTAAAGGAGCATCCTGAAAAATCCAGAAAGGAGATCATCCTGGATGCAGAGGTCAGGTTTGATCTTTCTCCGAAAGAGTGTGAATTTCTGCAGAAAAAGTTTTTATAGGAAAGGCGTTTACGGGTTTTTCCCAGGACAAGGGACATGATAGTCTATGATCTAGGTTGCGAAAACGGCCATGTATTCGAGGCGTGGTTCAAGGACAGGCACAACTTCGAGGAACAGAAGGAACAGGGGCTCCTCCAGTGTCCTGTCTGCGGCAGCACCAGGGTCAGGAAGATGCTTTCACCTGTAAATGTCAAGAAGGCAGCTCAAGGGGATTCGCCTGTGCCCCAGGAGGTGCTTCGTTCAGCAGTCCAGACTATCTATGAAAATATCCTGAACTCCAGCGAAGACGTCGGCACCCGCTTTACATCCGAGGCCCTGAAGATGCACTACGGTGTAAAGGAACAGCGAAGCATAAGGGGTATAGCAACCAAGGAAGAAGAGAAGATACTCAGGGACGAAGGCGTGGAATTTTTCAGGATCCCTGTGCCCAAAAAGAAAGACAGCGAGGAAAACTGAGGCGTGGAAATCCAGGAACAAAATAACGGCACCCCGCCAACCGGGCCTGCTCACCAGATGCAAGGCGGCTTGAAGGCCGTGGAATCCGGCTGCGTGGTGATCATGGACTACGTGGTCCGCCTTGTCACCGGCAAGGTGGTGGATTCATCTGAAAAAAGCGGAGGGCCTGCAAGCTTCGTATGCGGCAGCGGCAGCTTTCCAAGACCGGTTGAAGAAGGCATCGTGGGCCTTGCTCCCGGTGAGTCCAAGATCATAACTGTGCATCCCTTTTATGCCTACGGCCTCTATGACCCCAGGAAACAGATGCTTGTGGCCTCTGAAAGGATTTCCGGGCCCGTGGAGACAGGCAAGGTGATAAAGGTGCCCGACGAGCTTGGAATCACCAGGCCGGCAGTCATTAGGGATGTGTGGAAGGGTGCCATAATGGTGGACTTCAACCACCCCCTGGCCGGCCAGGTGCTGAAATTCGAGGTCTCCATCAGGGAGGTCAGGCCTGCCCCTTCAAATCAGAACAGCTCCCCTGTTGAACCTCGTCCCTGAGGGGATGACCGGGCGTCTTGCAAAGAGTTTGTAAAATTTCAACTTTCGGAGTTTTATAACTTGGTTAAAATACATTGAATTAGCCATGGACATACATGGACACACACGGACAGTTTATCTGCCCTGATCAGGCCAGATAAACACCCCAGGCAGCTCAAATAGCTACCACCTTGTATATATTACCATGCCGAAGGCATGTAGGGTTTTCTTCATGCCTGGTTGGGCATGAAGAAAGTATTTGTCCATGTAAGTCCATGTGTGTCCATGGCTAAAAAACATTTGATCTTGAATGCCTTTGTCCCTTTATTTTCAGCAAGTTATTTTATGTCAGAAACTTGAGTTGGAATTTAAACGTGATACTGCTATCTTCCCCTTTATCCTGGATTTGCACCAGCCATAAAAGAGGATAAAAGGCCACGAGGTTTTTTGTAATGAACAAAGTGATGGAAAAGTCCATTGGAGATGCCGGCCTTGAGGATATCTACCAGAAGGTGAAAGACGGAGAAAGACTTTCTGGGGAGGATGGACTCAGGCTCTACGAAACGTCTGAACTTCCAGCTCTGGGATTTCTCGCAAACATGGTAAGGGAGCGGTTTAACGGCAACAAGGCATACTATATTTACAACCAGCACGTTAATTACTCCAACGTATGTACAAACCTTTGCAAATTTTGCGCCTTCGGCAAGGAAGATGGCCATGAAAAGGCCTACTGCATGTCCGTGGATGAAATTGCCAGCAAGGTCAGGCAGCGGCTGGGCGAACCCATAAGGGAAGTCCACATAGTAGGGGGCATTCACCCGGAACTTCCCTATTCCTATTATATCGACATGCTAAGGGCCATAAAGGAGGTCCGCCCGGATATCCACATCCAGGCCTTTACCTGCGTCGAAATCGCCCACATTGCGAAAATGGGAGGGAAAAGCTGGGAAGAAGCCTTGAAGGACCTGGTGGATGCGGGTCTCGGTTCCATCCCCGGTGGCGGGGCAGAGGTTTTCAGCACCAGGATCAGGGAAAAGCTCTGTCCTGAAAAGCTTCCCGGAGACAAGTGGATCGATGTGGCAAAGACCGCCCACCGGCTGGGCATAAAAAGCAATGCCACCATGCTTTACGGCCATATAGAAACATTGCAGGAAAGGATTGAACACCTCGTGGCCCTGAGAGAGGCCCAGGATGAAACAGGCGGTTTCATGTGTTTCATACCCCTGGCCTTTCACCCCAAGAATACGGGCCTTGACCATGTGGCCCCTACCAGCGGCATTGACGATATAAAAAACATTGCTGTCTCCCGGCTGATGCTGGACAATTTCCCGCACATCAAGGCCTACTGGATCATGCTTGGCCACAAGATAGCCCAGCTGGCGCTTTCCTTTGGCGCAGACGATTTTGACGGGACTGTCATGGAAGAAAAGATCACCCACATGGCCGGGGCAGAGACGGCAGAGGCCATGTCAAGCAGGCAGATAGAACACCTCATCAAGGAGGCGGGCAGGGAGCCTGTGGAAAGAGATACCCTGTATAACGTGATAGCCTGATGGCAGGCCCTGTCCATGATTAACGCCATTGAAAAGAAGATCTTGGAAGAAGGCCGCATAGGTGCCGGCGAGGCCCTGTATCTGTTCAAGGAAGCGGACATCCACACCCTGGCCCTTATTGCAAATCGCGTAAGGTTCCGGAAAAACCCCGGGCCTGTTGTTACCTATGTGATAGACCGGAATATCAACTACACCAATATCTGCATCTCCGGCTGCAAGTTCTGCGCATATTACTGCGCGCCGGAAAAGGGGGAAGGCTTTGTGCTGTCCATGGAGGAGCTTGGCAGAAAAATTGAAGAGACCAAGAACCTTGGCGGCACCCAGATCCTGCTTCAGGGAGGGCTGCATCCGGATCTTCCACTCGAATTCTACGAGGACATGCTGAGGTTCATAAAGGGGTATGGCATTCATTGCCACGGCTTTTCTCCTCCTGAAATAGTGCATTTTTCCAATATCTCCGGACTTGAAATACGGGAAGTGCTGGAGCGCCTCATGGATGCAGGCCTTGATTCCATACCAGGGGGCGGAGCGGAGATACTCGTTGACGAGGTAAGATCCAGGATTGCCCCAAGAAAGGCTTCTTCCAGGCAGTGGCTGGAAGTCATGGAAACGGCCCACGGGCTCGGGCTCAGGACAACGGCGACCATGATGTTCGGCCACATAGAAACCCTTGAACATCGCATCCGGCATCTTCAGGAGCTAAGAGACCTCCAGGACAGGACAGGGGGGTTTACCGCCTTTATACCCTGGCCGTTCCAGCCCGGAAATACTGCAATCGATGTCATGCCTGCAACTGCCTTCGATTACCTAAAGACCCTGGCAATATCCAGGATATTCCTGGACAATTTTCAGAATATCCAGGCCTCGTGGGTGACGCAGGGTCCAAAGGTGGCGCAGCTTGCCCTCCATTTTGGTGCCAATGATTTCGGCAGTACCATGATCGAGGAGAACGTAGTGGCAGCTGCAGGGGTCAGCCACAGGCTCTCGGAGGCACAGATCAGAAAACATGTAAGGGATGCCGGCTTTGAACCAAGACAGCGCCTCATGGACTACACCCTTGTTTAGAGTTTGCCTGTTAAGGAGAGTCGAAAGAAAACCAAAGATCAGGCAGCTTGCCGTTTTGCCGAGGGGATGAGGTACAGTAAGAGCACAATCATCCGGGAATACAAGGCTTTATGAAACTTCATCTTTTTCGTGAACCCAAACTGTGTGCCGGTGAAAAAGCCAACCCTTGAATCGTCCAAGCAGTTTTTTACGCAATTGAAGGCCGTGTTTTTGAAAAAAGCTCTGTTGATGGCAGGTAGTTCGTGGCAGTAACCATACATCTTGCAAGGTGGCTGGTCCCTGTAAGCATGCCTCCCATTGAAAATGCGGGAATTGCCGTCTCCGAAGGCGTAATTGCAGGGGTGGATACAAATGCCAACCTCCTTGGCCGGTTTCAAAACGCGTCCATTGTGGATCATGGGGATTCCATCATCATGCCGCCCCTGGTAAATGCCCACTGCCACCTGGAGCTGTCAAATGCCCGGGGGCGGATTCCTCCTGGAACCGGTTTTTATTCCTGGCTGAAAATGGTCATTGATTTCAAGGCAGGAAACCAGGGGTCCGATCAATCCCGGGCTGATACCGCTGTCCTTGAGGCCGTCTCGGAGCTTCGGGAAAACGGTGTCGCGGTCCTTGCAGATACCGGAAATACCGATCTGGCCCCGAGGATCCTTTCCGGCCTTGGGCGTGAACACATGCCCTGCTGTATTTCCTTCAGGGAGATCATCCATCCCATGGAGGGGGTGCCGGAGCTTTTCCAATTTTCCGGGTTCAATCAGGGAGATTGCCGCATGGCGGCAGTAAGCCCCCACTCGGTTTATACTTGTTCGAGGCCGGTGCTAAGAAAAATCAAGGAATGGTGCCTGAAAAACCGCCTGCCCTTTTCCATCCACTGTGCCGAATCCCCTGAAGAAATGGAGTTTGTAAGGAGTGCCACCGGCCCCCTGGCCGAGATCCTCAGGGAAAAGGGGAGGGATACAGGGGCCTTTTTCAAGGTGGCCAGTTCCCCGGTAAAACTCCTTGAAGAAACAGGGCTCCTTGATCCATCCACCATTTGTGTGCATTGCGTATTCCTGGAAGAAGATGACCTTGAAACCCTGGCCGAAACCGGTTGCCACGTGTGCCTCTGTCCTGGAAGCAACGAGTTTATAGGCACTGGCACCCCCGGGTTTGAAAGGCTGTTTTCCGCCATGCCTTCTAGGATATGCCTTGGCACAGACAGCCTGGCAAGCAACAGGCAGCTGTCCATATTGGCCGAGATGGAAAGGATCGTGGCCAGGGGCAGTGGAGTCTCCGCAGAGCTCGTGGTAAGGGCGGCAACCCTAAACGGAGCAGGCGCGCTGGGACTTTCTGAAATGGCCGGGTCCCTTGAGCCGGGGAAAATGGCCGCATTTGTCGTGCTGGAAGGGGCTTTCTGCAAGAGAAACGAGATCTTTGAATTCATCTGTTGCGGACATGATTCTTTTCAATTAAAGCTTGTCACGAGTTTTTCGAATTGATTCACCCTATTCCAGCGAGAGGATGACTTGTACAGGCTCGGCATAGTCAATTTTATCAATACTGCCCCGCTCCTTATCCCGTTTCTGCAAATGGGAGAACTGGATGGCTGGCAGATCGTGGAAGATAACCCTGCAAACCTGAACAGGATGCTGAAGGCTGGCGAAATAGATGCAGGTCTCATTTCCTCTTTTTCATTCGGGGCGAACCACCGGGACTATTTCGTGCTGGATAACTACTGCATAAGCGCCACGGGCACAGTGGGAAGCGTCCTTCTTTTCAGCAGGCTTCCCATTTACGAGCTTTCATCCTCCAGGATCATCCTCACGCGCCAGTCCGAGACATCTGTTAACCTTCTATACATAATCCTTGAATACTTTAACGGTTTTCGGCCAACCTATGTCTCCGGAACATTCCATGATTTTGAAGCCAGCGCCGAATCGGATGCCTACCTTGCCATCGGAGACGAGGCCTTGATGCTCAGGAGGAACACGGAAGGCCTCTTTTCCTATGACCTGGCATCCATGTGGTATGAAACCACCTCCCTGCCATTTGTTTTTGCCATCTGGGCAGTCAGAAAGGAGGCAGGGCTGAAGGAGACACCTTCTATTGCCTCTCTGAAGAAACGGCTTTCAGCCTCTTACCACCAGGGGGTAAGCAGCCTTGGAGACATTGCCGGGATGGTCTGCAACCGGATACCCATGCCCCAGGGCGAATGTCTTTCCTACCTGAAGGGGATAGAATTCGATCTTTCTCCCCTCAAGATAAAGGGCCTGACGCATTTTTTCCGGCTGCTGATGCAGATGGGAAAGATCCCATCAGAGCCTAGGATCGAAAAGATATAGTGCCACGGAAAATGCCATGACCCTTCCTGCAGAAGAAGCCAAAAAGGAGTTTGTACAGGAGAAGTTCTCCTCGGTAACCCCGAAATACGACTTCCTGAACAGCCTGCTCAGCCTCTATATCGACCGTTACTGGCGTATCCGTACCGCCGCTGTCCTGAAGGGGCGTCCGGGGCCTGTGCTGGATCTTTGTGCCGGAACACTCCCGCTTTCAAGGGAAGTGTTCAGGCAAAAGGAAAGAAGGATACTGGCCCTTGATTTCTGCTTTGACATGCTGAAATACGGCAGGGACAGGCTGGCAAGCCAGGGGGAGAAAGAAAACATTCTTCCAGTGTGCGGTGACGGGGAAGCCCTGCCCCTCAGGGATGAAATCTTTACCGGTTTCACCGTGGCCTTTGGCATAAGGAATCTTGCAGATCTGCCCAGGGGGTTTTCCGAGGTTTACAGGGTCTTAAAGCCCGGGGGTGTGGCTGCGATCCTTGAGTTTTCGCGTCCATCAATGCCTGTTTTTGCACGGCTTTACAGGTTCTACCTGCACAGGGTGCTTCCCGGCGTGGCGGGCATGATCTCCGGAGACAGGGAGGCATACAGGTACCTGGCAGAATCCATAGAAGGATTCTATTCCCAGGAAGAGGTCTGTGCCATGATGAAGGATGCAGGCTTTCGGGATGTTTCCTTTGAGCCCTTGACCATGGGAATAGTTACAATTTACACGGGCATCAGGCCATGAAGATTTAAAAGTGGACAGGCTTTCTGGAACAATCAAGGCAAACAGGTGGCTTGCAGCTGCGATTTTCCTCTGTATTGCCCTTTTTGCCCCACGGGCCGTCTTTGCCTTCCAGGAGCATGGCGCCCGGGAAGGCATGTACGTTCACCAGCTCGGCCACGTCTGTTTCGGCGCTGCAATGGCATGGCTTTACTTCATGATCCGGGGCAGCTCCTTCTGGGAAAAAAGATGCTGGAAGTCTGTGGCGGTGGGCTCGGCCCTTCTCGCCCTCTGGAACGTGGTGACCTTTACCGGACACATCATTTCCCTTTACAGCCTGAGCAACTGCCCGGCAAGCCTTCCGGAGGAAGCTGGCATCAGGTTCTGGATATGGTATGCATGCAAGCTTGACAATCTGGTCTGTGTTGCTGCCATGTTTTTTTTCTATGTGGGGCTCAGGCAGCTCCTTGGCAGGCTGAGGCTTGAGGACAAGGACTCGCGGGAGCGGGAAGTCTAGAAGGGATGTTTTCTATCTGCACTCCGATAATGGCAGTTGATGTCTGTGGCAGCATTGCCATGATAGTCATATCCCTCATGTGTTTCCGGGTCTCCAGGGAGATCTCAAGGGCCAGGCCTGAAAACGTATTCTACAGCTACATGAACTGGTTGGTTGCAGCGCTCCTGGCCTTCTCCCTTTCAAGGCCCCTCGGCCACATAGTAAAACATCTGCTCCTTTATTCCGGCAAGGCCGGCCTGTGGGCGGAGCTTTCCCCCCTGAGCGGTTCTGTAAACACGGCCGTATTCTTCCTGATCACTTCCATTACCCTGTTTTTTCGGAAGATGCAGCGGGTCATGGAGAGGATGGGAGAAGACAAGAAGAAGATAGAACGCATAAGCAGGGAGCTTCTGAATCTCAACCAGAACACGGAAATCCTGGTATCCGAAAGAACACGTGCAGAGCTTGCCCTGAACGTGGCACATGAGATCAGGAACCCGGTCATGGTGATCGGCGGCATGATTCGAAGGATACTTACAAGGTCGCCATCTGAAGAGGAGACAAGGCGGTACCTGCAGTCCATACTGAACCAGGTCATGCGCCTTGAAAATATCGTGAAGAAGTTCGAGACCATAAAGGGAGACCTTTCCTGGGCATTTACCAGGGAAGACCTGAACGGTATCGTCAGGGCTGCCGTGAACATGATACTTCCTGAAGCAAGGCAGAAAGGCATTGATATCGAGATCAAGACTTCTGAGGCACCCCTTTTGGTGGAGGTGAATGCCAACCTCATAAAGCTCAGCCTCGTCCACTGCATAAGAAATGCCATAGAGGCCAGCGAACCCGGCAACAAGATCGAGCTCCAGACCCTTCAGGAGAAATACGGAGCCATGGTGAGGATCATCGATCATGGCACCGGCATGTCCGATGCCATACTGAAAAACATATTTGTGCCCTTCTTCGGCACAAAGGAAAAGAGTTCGGGGCTTGGCCTCTGCGTGGTAAAGCAGATTATCGAGGAACATGGAGGCACCATAAACATCTTCAGCGTGGAAGGAGAGGGCACCACAGTTGAAATCTTCCTGCCAACCAGGATCGGAACGGCCAAGACCTGGGGGACAGGCCAGCAGTCAGGGGGCACACACCGCAGTCCACATGCAGGATAAGATCGTTGAAATATTCACCGATGGCGCCTGCTCCGGAAACCCGGGTGCCGGCGGCTGGGGAGCGCTTCTCAGGTACAACGGCCATGAAAAGCGTCTTTCCGGTTTTTCATCTCACACCACAAACAACCGGATGGAGCTTCTTGCCGCCATCAGGGCACTGGAGGCATTGAAGCGCCCGTGCAAGGTGGTCATCACCACGGATTCGCAGTATGTCAAAAACGGTATCACCCAGTGGGTGCCGGGGTGGAAAAGGAGGGGGTGGCGCAGGGCGGGAAACAAGCCTGTCAAGAACGCCGATCTCTGGAAAAGGCTGGATGAACTTTGCAGCACGCACCAGGTATCCTGGAAATGGGTGCGAGGCCATGCCGGCCACGAGGAAAACGAAATCGTGGACAGACTTGCCACTTCTGCAATAAAAAAGGGCCTTTCAGGCCAGATGGACGAAGACCGTGAAGGTCGCCTTTAAAAAAACGGGAAAGATTCATGCCAGGAAGCCCCAAGTCTTGGATGAAGACCGAGGCTTCTCCGGGTAAGGGCTTTCTGCTTCCTGCAGTATCAAGACCTGAGGGAAGAAAGCCTGTCTTCTATGGCCCTGAGCTTTTCCTCAAGCCAGGACTTTTCCTGTAGAAGGGCGTCTTTTTCCTGACCTGGCTGCAGGCCGCCACGTCTGCCCCAGCCGAGGCCGCCACCGAAACCAGCCAGGCGCCTGCAGAAGCCGGCGCCCTGCCTGCGCCAGAATCCGCCCCTGGCCCTTCCGGCGCCACGGGTGCCAAAACCGAAGCAGCGGCCCTGCCTCCATCCGGTACCGGGGCCTGCACCTGCCGGTCCTGTCCTGTCAAATCCGGGCATATCGTTTCACCTCCTTTCATATTGGCTTGTGCTCATAAATATAGTGAGCCTAAGACCAAAAATCAAGGAAAATAATTCGAGGCTGGCCGGATCAATTGCCTTTCCGGGCAGGTTTACCGGCCTCTTCCCTTTTTACCAGCGGCTTTACATGAAACACCCTGTTTAGAAGGAGGGCCATGGGGCAGAAACCCGTCAACGAAAAGATTATCATGTTGATACCGGCCAGGAGGGGAAGGACAAGCCAGTAGCGGTTTGCAAAGATGCCAAGCAGGGTCCCTGTCAGGACCACCGTGCCTGCAATGAGCCATATAATCCTTTCCAGATACCATCTGTCTGTTGGTGCCAGATACATTTTTGATCCACCTGTTCACAAATACCTTTTGTATCTCCCCTGTGCCAAAAACGGCAGAAGATCCATGCCTCCTTGGAAAGTCAGACCCGATCAGGCCTTGAGTGGAGGTTTCTTGCCATCCATCCGGAGGGCCAGGTTGTTCCAGTCTATCTCGTGCAGGTTCTGCACCTGCCTGTCCAGGAATCCGGAACGGGCTGCAAGCTTCCTCTTCGCCCTGTCCCTGATGCCGTGAAATGGCAACATGGCTGAAATGGCCCTTGCCTTGAATTTTTCATCCGGCGTGAGGACGTCGTGCCTCCTGGTGTAAAACGGGTCCTCTCCGGGCCTGCACGGGCGGTTGAAGACATTGAAATGCCTGCAGGCAAGGGGCCTCATGGGATGAATGCTGCAGGCCCCTTCCATCAAAAAGGGGCAGGGGCTTCCCTTTTTGAACCGGGCAAGCTGGTCCCTCAGTAGTTTCCTTTCAGGTCCCATGAACTTTTCTATGACGTACCAGTATATTCCCACCACTTCCAGCGGATAAACCGGGATTGTAACGTGGGTTGCACAACAGGTGGAGCAACCCTTGGCGCATGCCAGCCTTTCACCGCGTGCGACGCGTTTTTGGATGGCCATGGCGATTCCCCTGTCTGCAATGTGGTAGGCGTCAAGGAGCATGGGCAGCCACTTTACCGTGTCCTCTTCCGGAAAGGAAAGCCTTTTTGGAATGTGGCCTGACCCTGGTTTTCGTCTTTTCTTCCTCTTCATGCCCTGGAATATACCAGAAAAATGGATTGTTTTCTCCCGCTTGGGCAACAAAACAGTAATGCCTTTATCATACTCTGGACAAAAAGCCCTTAAAAGAAGGCCAGCACCAGCCCCGGGGCCAGGAAGGCCAGGAAAAAAAGGAGGCCCGAGGCATAAAGAAGCCTCACGGCCTGTCCGATGTCACGGGCCGAAGGTTCCCTTCCGCTTGCATTTATGTCGGGGTAATGAAGGCTCCTTCCATGGTAGGAGACAAGCCCTCCAAGTTTTACGTCCAAGGCTGCGGCAAAAGCCGATTCTGGAAGACCGGAGTTGGGGCTCTGGTGTAGTCTTCCGCACACTGAAACACATGACAGCACCCTTCTGGGGCCGGAACCGGTTATTGGGGAACAGGCGGCTATCACGGGTACGCTCAGTCTTGCAGGCAGAAAGTTTGCTGCATCATCAAGCCTTGCGGCAAACCGGCCGAAATCCCGGTATTTTTTATTCCTGTAGCCGATCATGGAATCCAGCGTGCTTACCATCTTGAAACAGATACATAGGGCAGGCCCCCCAAGGGCTGCATAGAAAAAGGGGGAAATAACGCCGTCTACCAGGTTTTCAGCCACGGTTTCAATGGCAGCCTTTGAAAGGTCTGCTTCATTCATCTGTTCCGTATCCCTGCTCACCAGCATTGATACCTGTTTCCTGGCCCCTTCGATGTTTCCGCTTTCAAGGAGCCTTTTAACTTTCAGGGCTTCATCAGCCAGGCACTTCAGGCTGATGCTGAAGTATACGGCTGCTGACGACAGGATGAAATAAAGGAAGGGGAGATAGGATTCAAGGAAACAGAAAAGGGACCAGGCCGCCAGGAACGAACCTGCCACGAGAACTGCCGTCATAACGGCTCCCGATGCCCTTTCCGGCCATAGCGTTGCCCTTGCCATCTTCTCCGAGGCATTTATAAGGGCCCCCATGAGCCTTACCGGATGAGGCAGGTGTTCCCTGTCGCCCAGCAAAAGATCCATGCATACGGCTGTTAAAAGGACCGTGGTTCCTGTGGCAGTGAGAAAATAGGGAATATCAACCTCCCAAAAGGCTCAAGAGTCTTTTCACGTTACAGGAACTTTCAAGCCAGTCTGCCAGGAGATCAAACTGTTTTGTCCTGAATTGCCTGTAGTTAAAGGCAGCCTGCTGCTCAGGCAGTCCGGAGCATTTTCGGACAAAGTTCAGCAGGGTGTTTCTGAACCGGTCATTTTCAAAGATCCCGTGAAGGTAGGTGCCAAGAATCCTTTTATCAGGGTCGAACACCCCTGTTTCAGGGCCAAGGCCTTCCCCGAGCCCGATCTTTTTCCTCTCATCAATGCACCAGGTTGTGCCCATGTGTATCTCATAGCCTGTCACATCCATGGCATCACTGGACAGTGCCAGGTTTAAGATCCTTATATTGACCTGTTTAAGTGTTTTTTCTCTTCTCATCCTGGTGCTAACAGGCAAAAGCCCGAGTCCGCGGGAGTTTGCCCGT
>CAYZJS010000057.1:0-15417 GCA_964478865.1 uncultured Thermodesulfatator sp. | reverse complement strand
TCCCTTTATCTCTTTTCGTCATAAGGAGGTCTTTCCTTACGCGTTCAAAGCCTTGCCCCGTTTTTTCATCTCCTGCAACAAAACGTGCCCTTATGATGGCCTGATGTTCCCAGAGCCAGGCACTATTGCGCTGGTATTCTCCAAATCCTTCCAGGCTGCTCACAAGAACGCCCTGTGAACCGTTTGGCCGAAGCCTTGTGTCGATCTGGTAGAGGACCCCCTGGCTCGTCCTGGTGGTAAGGAGAAATATCAACCTTTGAACCATTCGGGAAAAAAAATAGGCTAGCCTGCCGGCATCGGCTCCGTTTCTAAAGGCGGATGTGCCGGTATCATACAAAAATACCAGGTCCAGGTCCGAGCCGTAACTCATCTCCTTTCCACCCATCTTTCCGTAGCCTATTACCGCCATGCCGCAGTTGCCTGGAAATATCCCGTGCCCCTTGAATTCAGGCTCTTTTTCAAGCATGTATTCCAGGGAACTTTCCAGGCATTTGGCCAGCAGGACCTCGGACAGGTCAGTGAGCATTTTCCCCACCTGTTCCACCTGGAGTACTCCGTCCAGGTCGCATGCTGCTATCTTGAGCATGGCGCCTTTCTTGATACGCCTCAGTTCATCCATGAACAGCTCCATATCATCTGAGGCCAGGGACTTGGTGACCGCGGATATCTGGATGTCGAGTTCGTCTCTTGAAAGGGGGCTGAAAAGGTTTTCGGCGTCTATGAGTTCATCAAGGAGTATGGGCTGGCGGGAAAGGAGATCAGAAATCCATCTGCTCCTGGAACACAACTTGACAAGGTGGAAAAGTGCCTGGGGATATTCCTTTAAAAGCACCAGATAAATGCTCCTCCTGAGGACTGCCTCTATGATTTTGATGCTGCCCTCCAAGGCCTTTTCGGGCTCATCTGTCATGGTGCACGAGGCCAGAAGCCGGGGTGCGAGTTCGTCCAGGATCTCCCGGGTCCTGCCTGGCAGGACTTTCGCCCTGACAGAATTTTTCAGGGCCGTGATGAGGGATGCGGAACTCTTGATGCCAAAGGAGGACAGGACCTGGATGCTTGATGGGGCCTTTGGATCATCCCATATCAGGAGGCATTTTTTGAGGATCTGTTTGAACTGCTCCGAATGCTCCAGAAGAGGGGCAGACATTTCAGGCCCTGGATGTGTCTTGGAAGGTCTTGCAGTAGGCTCTTTTTTCTCCGAGAAAAGCCCTGTGAATATGGAATGAACATTTTCCATGTGTACACGAAGCATGGAACGGAATTCATCCCATGACGAAAAGCCCGTAGCCACGGCAAGCCTGAGCCGTCTGTCCGGATCAGGAGGCAGGGTGTGGACCTGCTGGTCTGCATATTCCTGCAGCCTGTTTTCCACCACTCTCAGAAAGATATAGGCCTCCCTTAGCCTCTTGCAGAGGTTGCTGTCCAGCAGGGAAAATCTTTCAATATGTGCCAGCACCCTGAGAAGATATCTTTCCTGCAGCGCCGGTATGCGGCCTCCCTTTAGGAGCTGGAAGGTCTGCACGATAAATTCGACATCCCTGATGCCGCCGGGTCCAAGCTTTATGTCATCCCTGATGCCCTCCCTGTCGTGTTCAGCCATGATCATGGCCTTCATTTGTCTGAGGGACTCTATGGTGGAATAGTCCAGGTACTTCTTGTAGACAAAGGGCTTTAGGGCCTTGAGCAGCTGCTTCCCTGCCGCTATATCGCCAGCGGCAGCCCTTGCCTTTATCATGGCGTACCGCTCCCACTGTCTGCCATAATTTTCATAGTATTCTTCAACTGCATCTGTGCAAAGAACCAGCGGGCCTGAATCCCCAAAGGGCCTGAGCCTGGTATCCACCCTGAACACCAGGCCCTCTGCCGTATTGAGGGAAAGTGTCCTGATGAGTTTTCTTGCAAGGTAGGTGAAAAATTCTTCGTTGGAGACAGGCTTGCCGGCACCGGAGGTTTCGCCAAGCAAGGGATAGGCGAATATGAGGTCGATGTCCGAGGAAAAATTGAGCTCCCTGGCCCCGAGTTTTCCCATGGCAAGAACAACGAGATTTTGCCGGCGACCATCAGGATAAAGAGGGCTTCCGTATCTTTCAGAAAGGCGCTGATAGTGCCAGTCTATGGCAATGTTAATGCACAGGTCCGCAAGGCTGGTCAGGTCTGCCAGGGTTTCTTCCAGGTTTGAAAGGCCCGCAAGGTCCCTCCAGGCTATCCTGAACATATGCCTGTTCCTGAAAGATCTCAGCCTGGACAGCAAAACCTCCTCATCCATAACGCCTTCCAGGGCCCGGACGGCTTCCCGGGAAAGCACGTCCCCTGAGACGGGACCCTGGAGCAGTCCGGAATTCACGAGATCCAGCACCGCTCCCAGATCTTTCCTGATGCAGGAAACCAGGAAACTGCTCAACGGGAGGACCTTTTCCGCACCTTCAAGGACATGGAAAACCCTTGAATTCCCATCACCCAAATGTTCCTTGAGCTGCGCTAGGATGTCGTAGCCTTCTTGGGCAAGATGGTCAGGATAATTTCCGAGTTTTCGAAAGGTAAGCTCTACTGAATGAATATTCATTTTTGTCTTTTTAATATCAGGAGGTTAATTTTCATTGCCCGCCCATGTGTTTTCTTCTATAGTTGTGCAGAAGTTTACAAGCTTTCCAGCCTGAATTTATCCATGGGAGAACGCAGGTGAACAAAAAAACCTTTTTTCTTGCCTTTATCCTGGTTCTTATGCCTGCCGCGTCCCATGCCAACTTGAAGGTCAAGGAAGCCCTCCTGTTCCAGGAAATCCCCAGGGTGACAACGGCTTCGAGGCAGGTCTTGACAGTTCTTGAATCCCCCGCAACAGCTACGATAATTACAAGACAGGATATTGTCCACAGCGGTTACAACAGCGTCAGCAGGCTACTGAGGTATGTGGCAGGTGTGGATTTTTTCCAGACCAGTGATTCCACTTTCAGTGTAGGCATGAGAGGGGTAAACGGCCTGCAGGCGAATAACATACTGATACTGGTTGATGGCAGGCCCATTTATTCCCCGGTCAGAAACACCAACCAATGTGCACTTATTCCAGAGGTCCCAGGTGATATAGAAAGGATAGAGGTGGTCAGGGGCCCGGGTTCAGTGCTCTACGGTTCAAACGCCTTTTCCGGCGTGGTCAACATCATCACCAGGTCTCCGGAGGCCATCGACGGTGTCCAGCTTTCAGGCTCGGCAGGTACTTTCAGCGATTACCTTTACAGCTTTACTGCTGGAAAAAGATTGGGCAGCTGGTCCTGCAAGCTTGTAAGCGCCTGGAGCCAGAAGAATTCCACCCAGGAGCACGACAGGCAGGTCAAAGGGCTCTGGAAGATGTCCGGGGAGATGAATTACGAAAAAAGGCCCGGAACCAACTACAATTTTTCCTTCGGATTTTCCAAGGGCAAGCTCCCGGTGGTCTCTTCCACACCGGTACCTTTTGACCAGGACGGTTTTGACGGCTTTTTTAGAAGCAGGTTCAACAGGAACGATTTGAAACTTGACTTTTGGTGGCGTCATTTCGATACCACGGGAGATGTTCCAGGCTCGGGCCATCTGAAATGGAAGTTCGACCATGTAGACCTGCTTGTGCAGGACAAATTCGTCTGGGGGCAGCATACCCTTATCGGGGGTGCCGAGGGCAGGTTTTCAAGCCTGGGGGCCACCACCTACGATGAGTGGCACAATCAGTTTATTGGAAGCCTGTTCTGCGAAGACCGCTGGAAACTGGGTTCGAAAATCGATGTTTTTGCAGGACTTAGGATCGACTATCAGACCGAGGCGCACGAGGCCTTATCACCCAGGATCAGCATGGTTTATTCCCTCGATGATGACCAGTCCATCAGGTTTTCCGCATCCAGGGCCTTTAACTATCCATCCTACCTGCAAAATTATATACAGATCGGCAATGACCAAATGCATCACCAGGGAAATGAGCATCTCGATCCTGAAAAACTCACGAGCGTAGAGCTGGCCTATCAACGGTTTTTCCCGGCAGGCCTCTCGCTTTCGGGATCGGTTTTTTACAATTACTACAACGACATCATAGACCTGGAATACAGGAACGAGACGCAGGAAGTGTGCCTGGGCTATGAAAACCTATACGACGTCTACCAGTACGGCCTGGAACTGTCATTCCAGTACAGGTATGCCATGAATCTCCTGGTTCGGGGGAATTACAGTTACGTATGGAAGCAGAAAAAGGACGGCATGATCTTCGGCCCCGTACCCTCGAATCAGATTAACGGGGAGTTGCGGTACGATTTCAAAAATGGTTTCTGGGTGGACCTGAGATTTCACTGGCAGGATCGTTCCGATTATTCCACGGGTATCATACCCGTGAATTTTCCTGAAACCACCGGCCCTGCCGCTTCAATGGACCCCGCCAGGCCACCCGCATTTTCCGATGTGTCCTGGCATGAACTGGAAGGATTCAGCCTGGCAGACCTCTCTGCCGGTTTTATCTCTCCAGGCGGCAGGTGGCATTTTGCCGCCGCCGTTCACAATCTCTTTCACAGCACTAACCAGGAGACTCCAGGAGGAGGAGATGCAGATACCACCTTTACCGCCAGGCTGTCTGTCTCCTTCTAGGGGCCATGGAAGGCATCATGCATCGGATATCAATGCTGGTCATGATCATATGCCTTGTTTTTTCCGTGGCAGTCCACAAATCCTTTGCCTCTTGCCAGGGGCAGGATGTGGCAATTGTGGTTTCCAACCACTTCGGTCCTTACATCACTGCTGCAAACGCAATCGAAAGACGAATCACGGGCAGGTGCATTGATATAAAAATTAGCAAGTTTTTCCTGGACCAGGAAAAAGATATTTCCAGGCGACTCGGCAAAGTGTCTCCGGACGTCATCTTCCCCGTGGGAACTCAGGCTGCCATGGAGGTCCACGGAATGTTCCCTGGCATACCCCTGATCTTTTCCATGGTCCTTGACCCTCCATCTGAACTCGTGGAAAGATCAAACGAGTATGGCGTGGTCCTGGATATCTCCTACAAGGATGTATTGAGATTTCTCCTGATGCTGGTTCCACGGGTTTCGCGGATAGGAGTGCTTTATACTGAAGATTCCCTGGGAATGCTGGACAGGATAGACAAGGAATTGGAAAATACTGGCCTCCAGGTCGTGAAGATGCCCGTGCTTTCTCCGGAGAATATCCAGGAGAGACTGGAAGAGGTCTTTCGTTTGACTGATGCCCTGCTGGCCATCCCGGACATGAATATCTATAACAGCATTGTTGCTCCAAGGATTATATTCGAGGCAATTCACCAGGAAAAACCGTTTGTGGGGCTTTCAAAGAATTTTACCATGTCCGGTGCCCTTTTTTCACTGGACTGTGACTATAACGATATCGGGACCCAGGCAGCGGATCTTTGGCTGGAGATCTTGGCGGGGAAAACTCCCGTGAAAAAAATCCAGTATCCCAGGAAGTTCACGGCATATCTCAACCTTCATACAGCAAGCCTGATCGGCTTGGTGCCGGATAAAAAGGTCCTGGATGCATTCAAGGTAGTTGCATACTGAAGTTGCATATGAAGGCAAAACTCGCTTTAAAATTTGCAGTTTTTACCACGGCCATACTGGCTGCAAGTTTTGCCGCTCTGGGTATATTTTTCGTCCACAAGCAGAGAACGGTTGTCCTCCATGACCTTGAACAGCTCTCTACCGCCCTTGTCACCAACCTGGCGGCAAATAGCGCCTTCGGACTTGTCACCCGCAACAGGAACCAGCTGAAGGAACTTTTGCGCTCCCTGGCCAGTGTAAGGGATATAGAGTTTTCCTGGATAGAAGATGAATCCGGTGAGCTCCTGGCCTATTTTGGCGACATTCCCTTTGACCTGTTTCATGAGATTCACCTGAGAATCAGCGGAACCGGAGAACAAGGTGGGGATATGTCCCGGGTGAGCCGCAGCCCTGCCAGCCCCGAAGAAAGGGCCATGGTGCTGCATTCGGAAAAGTTCCCGGATCTGCTTGTAGCTAGCGCCCCGGTCCTGGGGGCCAAACCTGTCAGCAGGGAGGCACTGATACTGGATTCGGGTGGAAAAAAGGGCAAGCATGTCTACCTTGGAACGGTGGTGGTCGGGCTCTCACTGGAGGGGGTTGACAAGGACATAATGTCTGCCAAGAAACAGTCCCTGGCCATTATTTCCGTGGTGTACCTGATCTCCCTGGCCTTGACATTCTCGGTGGTTCACGTGATAACCAGGCCCCTTTACCGGCTGAAGACCGCTGCGGAACAGGTGATGGCAGGTGTTACCCCGGCCTTCGTGACGGTGAAATCACGTGACGAGATCAGGGATCTTGCCGAGGCCTTCAACAAGATGGTCAGCCAGCTCCTTTCCAGCAAGGAGGAGCTCGAAAAGGCCTACAGGGACCTGGAAACAGTCAATGCCAGCCTTGAAGAAAAGGTGGCCCAGAGGACCAGGATACTTCAAAATACTGTGGAGGAACTCAGCCAGGCACGGGATCAGCTTGAAAAGGCCTACAATGAGATGAAGGCCATGTACCAGGCCAAGGCGGCCTTTCTGAGGACGGCTTCCCATGAGCTAAGAACCCCCCTTACGGCCATCAAGGCGAATATCGATTACATGCGGACCTATCTGCACGACGAGCTCGGTGAGGAGGCAAGCGAGATAGTTGAGGCGGTCCACAAGAATTCCAATAACATGAGGGCCATGGTCGAAAATATGCTCACCATGCTGCGGATCGATTCCGATTCCATGCCCCTTAATATGGAATCAGTCAATCTCAATCATCTGGTTACAGATGCCTTGTCAGAACTCAAGGCCCTTCAGAAGGACAGGACCATAAAGATGCAGATTCCCGAAGACCTTTACCTGGAATGTGATAGTGCAAGGTTTCACGACTTGTGTTTTAATATACTGAGCAATGCATATAAATTTACTTCCGGGCACGGGACCATAACCATATCTGCCAAACTGCAAAAGGATTCCGTGCTCATAAGAATCGAGGATGACGGAGAAGGCATCCCTCCGGAACATCTTTCTGGAATCTTTGAGCCTTTTTACCAGGTCCATCCAGGAAGGGAGGGATCGGGCCTGGGCCTTGCCATAGTAAAGGCCATAATAGAGAAACATGGCGGCAGGATCACGGTAAACTCGAAACCGGGCCATGGTACGGCCTTTCACATAGTCATGCCGCAATCCTTCAGGGCAAAGGATGATGGAAACTCTCAGGAGAAAAGGAAATCGACCGGAGATCACCATGAACCATGATGCGCCCGGAACGGGAGAGGCTGGGAAGTCGCCATCCGGCCTTCCGGAACCAAGGGACCGGATACTCCTGGTTGAAGATTTCGAAGACACCGTCAAGATCATAAAAAGACTCCTGGAGAGGACGGGTTTCCAGGTGGAGACGGCCCTCACCATTTCGGAGGCCAGGGAAAAGATGGAATCCATGATTCCGGATGCCATCATCCTGGACATCAATCTGCCAGATGGAAGCGGCCTGGATTTTCTCCAGGACCTGAGAAGGATCCACCAGGATACCCCGGTGATAATGCTTACCGCCTATACGGAGCTGGAAAACGCCGTGCGTTCACTCCAGCAGGGAGTCGACGATTTTATTCCGAAGCCTTTTGAGAACAGCTATCTCATTCATTCAATAGTCAAGGCAGTTGAAAAACGCCGGCTCAAGGAGAGGTTGCGCAACTCGGAAAAATTCAGGGCCCTTGGTGAGATGGCTGCCGGAGTGGCCCATGATTTCAACAACCTGCTGCATTCCATGGCCACTCACCTCTACCTGCTGACAAAGAAGGTTGGAGAGGACAGCGGGTCCATGGAGCACATATCTGCCCTGAAGACAGCGGTAGATGACGCCACCGAGATAGTAAGACGTCTGAATTCCATGGGCAAATCAGATGAATCCGACCTTCGGATCACCGATCTGGCAGCCCTGATAAACGATACCCTCGTGATGACCAAGCCCAAGTGGTATCACCGTCCCAGGCAGAACGGCCGAAAGATCGAGCTGAATGTAAGCGTGGACAGGGATATCTACGTCCGGGTCAACCCATCGGAGATAAGGGAGGTATTCACGAATCTGATCTACAATGCGGTGGATGCCATGCCCACAGGGGGCGTCCTCTCCATAGAGGCGGTTAGAAAGGCCGACAGGGTTTCGTGCATATTTCGTGATACCGGCATTGGCATATCCCCTGATCTCATGAACAGGATATTCGATCCCTTTTTTACTACCAAGGGAAGCGGTTCCGGCCTGGGCCTTTCCATCTCCTATGCCATAATAGAAAAACACGGAGGGGAACTGTCGGTAAAGAGCAAGCCGGGCGAAGGGACGGCCTTTTACATCACCCTCCCGGTCCTGGATGAAATATCCGGCGGGTCCTGAACCCTTTTCAACACTCCTTTTGGCGAAGAAGCTCCTCGATCATCCTGTTGTGGATTTCCACAATAGGCATGCCTGTTTCATGTACGGTCATCCAGACGCATCTTCGAAATGCCCTGTAAAGGTCTGGCCGGACCTGTATCTGGAGGATTTCATATTCGGCCTGACGGTCTGATTTGCCTGTTTTGTCGTCCTTGTGGTCCATTTCAGTTGCTAATCCCGTGCTTTTTTCTTAAAAATGTTTCTTGATAGAAGGAATTCCACTTGCCAGGATACCAGTAATTTTTGAGCCGGGCCACAGTCGCGGATAATCTCCATGGAACAACGGATACTGATAAGGGGCACCAACTGGATAGGAGATGCCATCATGACGTTTCCTGCCATTTCCCATCTAAGGAATATTTGTCCGGAAGCAAGGGTGGATATCATGGCAAGATCCTGGGTGGCACCGATCTACAGGTGCCATCCCCGTGTTGACAAAGTGGTGGACAGCCCGGAAGGGGCGGGCCTGGCTGCAAGGGCTGCGGGAATGCTCAGGGCGGCATTGCGGATAAGAAACGGCAGGTATGACAAGGGGGTCCTCATGCCAAACTCCTTCGAATCCGCACTGCTTTTCAGAATGGCGGGGATCCCGGAAATCCTCGGGTATGTGACGGACTTCAGGCGTTTTTTGCTCAACAGGCCTGTTCCCGTGCCGGATGACAAGGAGAGGAAGCATCACGTCTTTTATTACCTGAACCTGGTAGGCCGGCTGGAAGGCGGAAAGGCCGGTACGGGATCATGGGAGAAGAGGCTGGAATTTCAGGTCCCGGAAGAGGAAAGGAAAAAGGCAAGGGCGTTTTTGAACAAGATCAAAGTGCAAAGCCGGGGCGGCGGGGCGTCTTTTTTTACCGGTTTCAACCCCGGGGCAGCCTTCGGGCCTGCCAAGTGTTGGCCGCCTGCCAGGTTCAGGCAGCTTGCAGGACTCCTCCTTGATGCCCATCCAGGCATGCATATCCTGGTATTTGGAACTGAAAGGGAAGGGGCGATTGCAGAAGAGATAAGGTCAGCAGACCCTGAGAGGGTGACAAGCCTTTGCGGTAAGACCTCGCTTCTTGAGGCAGCAGCCCTTATCAGCCAGCTTGGGCTCCTGGTCACCAACGATTCCGGCCTCATGCACGTGGGTGCCGCGTGTTCCATCCCCCTCGTGGCCATATTCGGCTCCACCAACCCTGTGGCCACGGGCCCGTGGTCTGAAAATGCCAGGATAGTCAGCCTGGACCTGGACTGTGCCCCGTGCATGAGCAGGACCTGTCCAAGGAATTTCGAATGCATGATGGGTATTGATGCCGTAAAGGTATTTGAGGCAGCGCGCAAGATGCTGGAAGAAAGAATCCCGGGTGAGAAATGAGGCCGGCAGTATTTCTCGACAGGGACGGAACCATAAACGAGGAAGTGGAATACCTGGACAACCTGTCCGACCTGAGGCTCATACCTGGTGCGGATGAAGGCATTGCCCTGCTGAACAGGGCGGGGTTTTCGGTTATCGTCATTACGAACCAGTCCGGGGTGGCCAGGGGGTTTTTCCCGGAAGGTTTTGTGCGGCTTGTTCATTCCAGGCTGTCTGAAATGCTCGTTCGGGCAGGTGCGCATGTGGAAGGCTGGTACTACTGCCCGCACCATCCTGAAGCAGGCAGCCCACCTTACAAGAGGGCCTGTGACTGCAGGAAACCCGGTACAGGTATGATTGCAAGGGCAGCGAAGGAACTGTCCATAGATCTCGGGAGATCCTGGCTGGTGGGAGATTCCCTGTCCGATCTCCATACCGCATGGAATGCAGGGATGAAAAGTATACTGGTCCTTACAGGACATGGCCGAAAGACCATGGAAAGCCTTGCGGGCCATGAACTGGAACGCATAGACCATGTTGCCAGGGACCTTTTTGATGCCTGCAATTGGATAACAGGAGGCCTGAAAAAATAGCACCTGACAGGATCTTGATCATCAAGCTTAGTGCCCTGGGAGATATCGTGCAGGCACTTCCGGTTCTCCACTGCCTTAAGAAAACCTGGAACAGTTGCAGCATAGACTGGATCACCGGAGAGGTTGGGGCACAGCTTCTTGAAGGTCATCCCCTGCTGGACAGGGTTATTGTTTATCCCAGGAAAAGGCTCGGCCAGCTGGCCTCCAGCCCTTTCAGATGGCATCGCCTGGCCTGCGAGCTCTGGTATCTGGCCCGGAAGCTCAGAAAAGGCCGTTATGACATGGCCCTTGATATCCAGGGCCTTTTCAAGAGCGGTCTCATCACGTTTTTGTCAGGTGCCCAAGACAAGATAGGATTCGCCCGGGGGAGGGAGGGCAGTTCCCTTTTCCTCAACCGGAAACTTCCCAGATACGATCCCGATAAGCATGCAGTGCTAAGGTATCTTAGTGCGGTGAAATACCTTGGTGCAGACACCAGCGACCTGGGTTTTCCGCTGGGGCTCAGGGAAACCGACTTCAGAGAGGCACGGGAACTTCTTGGAAGCCTCGGTCTGAAGCCGGGACGATTCGTAATCCTGATACCAGGTACTGTGTGGCCTTCAAAACACTGGAGCACTGAAGGGTTTTCTGAGCTTGCACGCCTTTTGTGGGAAAGGCATGCCCTGACGAGCCTGGTGGCAGGCGCAGCCTCGGATGCCGCCCTGGGAAGGGCAATCCGGAAGGGATCAGGTGGTGCTGCCAGGGACATTACAGGCAGGACGAGTCTGAAGGTCTTTGCAGCTCTTTCCAATATGGCTGTAACTGCGGTTACTACCGACACAGGCCCCATGCATTTGGCCGCAGCTGCAGGCCTCAGGGTTGTGGCGCTTTTTGGACCCACTTCTCCAGAAAGGACCGGGCCCTTTGGCACAGGCCACGTGGTGTTGAGCCGGAAGATGCAGTGCAGGCCCTGTTTCAAGAGGCACTGCGGCAGCAGGGAGTGCATGCTTTCCATTACTCCTGGGGAAGTGCTGGAAGCGGTGGAAGGGAACATGTTTGCACGTGTTAATTAAAGAGTTGTTTTTCCCAAGTCATGTCAACTATAATTCAGCCTTGTCGCAGACCAGTATCCGCGACATTGGCAAATCTACGATTGTAGATTCAGGTGTGATGCATAATCCAGGATGAACAGGGAAACAGCAGGGGAGGTGGACCGTATGGGTCAGGCAATCAGCAAGGAACTTCTGGAGATACTGGCATGCCCCAAGTGCAAGGGCGGGGTTCAGCTTGATGACGGCCAAAAGGGCCTTGTGTGTTTTCATTGCCGGCTGGTTTACGAGATCAGGGACGGCATTCCAATAATGCTTATAGACGAGGCAAGGCCGCTGAAAGACCAGGACACGGCAGATGCAGGCTGATTCCGGGCTGAAAGCCAGGCTCAGGGATGCGGTGGAGGCATTCCCCGAATCATCCATACTGGTGATCGGAGACATAATGCTCGACCAGTTCGTGTGGGGGGAGGTTTCCAGGATTTCACCCGAGGCCCCTGTGCCAGTGGTTAGTGTCCAGGAGGAAACCTTTCTCCTTGGAGGCGCAGCCAATGTGGCGAACAACCTTAAAAGCCTGGGTGCAGGGACGCTTCTTTCAGGAGTGGTCGGCCCGGATTCCTATGGTGATGTACTGCTTGACCTGGCCAGGGGAAGCGGGATTGATACGGCTGGAATCGTCAAGGCTACCCGGCCCACCACGTTGAAGACGAGGATAGTGGCAAGGGGGCAGCAGGTTGTGCGGGTAGACCGTGAAGAAAGGCAGGTACTTTCTTCCTCCGCTGTCCAGGCCCTTATTTCGAGGATACGGGAGCTTCTGCCAAAATGCCGCTGCGTGATAGTGTCGGATTATCACAAAGGCGTGGTATCTTCAGTGTTGATGGGCGCCCTTGCCGAGGAGACTGCCGGAAGGGGCATCCACCTCCTGGTGGATCCCAAGCCTGCCAACTACTCCCTGTACAAGGGAGTCACATTGATAACTCCAAACCAGAAAGAGGCCATGGCCATGGCGGGCATACGGATATCAGGAGAAGACGAGGTGGAAAGGGCAGCCATGGAGATCGGCGGCACCCTGGACGCCAAGGGTGTCCTGATTACCAGGGGTGCCAGGGGAATGACTCTCTGGCAGGCGGACAGGGGACTTTTTTCCATTCCTACAATGGCCAGGGAGGTTTTCGACGTTACAGGGGCAGGAGATACCGTGATATCGGCGCTGGCCCTGGGCCTGGCAGCAGGCCTCAGGATGTGTGAAGCCGCCTATCTTGCAAATATTGCAGCAGGCATAGTTGTTGGCAAGGTGGGTACTGCCGTGGCAGAGCGCCGGGAGCTGCTGGATTCCATTGACAGGCTGGCCCATAATGAAATGAAGCTGTCGGGACACGATGTTTGAAGCACGATTGCCAGCAGAAGAAGCCCATGCCTGAAAGGACAGGTAGAAAAACAGCCGATCCTCTACCGGGGCAGCTTATCAGTGGTCTTATTTATTCCAGTGCCATCTCCCTTGAGCAAGTTTACAGGGACCTTGAAAACCTGTTCGGCCGGATAGATATTGCAAGCAGTAGCCAGCCGTTTTCCTGGACCACTTATTACCAGAAGGAAATGGGGCAAGGCCTTATCAGGATATTCCTGGCATTTGAATGCCTGGTCCCCCAGGATTTTCTGGCTGAAGCCAAGCACAGGGCAATTGGCCTAGAGGAAAAATGGAAGGAAAGCGGCAGGAGGAAGGTCAACATAGACCCGGGCATTCTCACTGCGGAAAGGCTGGTGCTGGCCACCACCAAGAATTTTACTCACAGGATCTACCTGTCCAGGGGAATATTTGCAGATCTTACCTTGATTTACGGTAAAGGTGGGTTTGCCCCTCTTCCATGGACCTATCCCGATTACCGGGAGCCCTGGTCCCTGGAATTTTGGAAGACTGTTAGGCAGGGGTACATGGAACGGATAAGAGATATGAAAAACGCGGTACCAGACGGAGGGACAGATGCTTAGAAGCATGACGGCCTTTGCCCGTAAGAGCCAATCCGGAGACCAATGGTCGGTAACCATGGAACTCCGGTCTGTAAATTCCCGCTTTTTTGACTGTCGCGTGCGGATACCCAGGGAACTGTCGCCCCTGGAAGAAAAGATCAAGAGATTATTGAAGAAAAGACTGGGCAGGGGCCGGGTGGATTTTGTGCTGAACTACCAAGCCCTGGAAGAGCTTCCCGTGGTCTTCACTCCCAAGATCGGGCTTGCCAGGAACTATCTGGATGCCGTATGGAAACTGGCCGACGGGATTGAAAGGCAGCCGGAACTTGATTTAAAAGACGTACTCTATCTCTTGAAGGACGTGATAGTCGCACAGGAAGAGGACATGGACACAGAGCTGGTTTGGCAGCGGATCGATCCGGTGCTTGAGGATCTGCTGGAATCCGCCCTGGAGATGGCCAGGAGGGAGGGGCAAGCCACGGAAAAGGATATTCGTAACCACCTGTCCAGGATCCAGGAACTTGCGGCAGATATTTCACTAAGGGCCAGGAAGAATACCGAGATCCAGGCCGATGCCATGAGAGAAAGGATCGCGGCCCTGCTCCGGGACGTGCCCCTGGATGAGGCCAGAATGGCCCAGGAGGCCGCAATTTTGGCAGACCGCCTGGACATAAACGAAGAGCTGGTCAGACTGGAGAGCCATATCAGCCAGTTTTATAAATATCTGGAGGCAGGTGAAGACGTGGGGCGGAAACTGGATTTTCTGGTACAGGAAATATTCCGCGAAGCCAATACCATGACCTCCAAGTCGGCAGATACGACGATTTCCCACCTTGTGGTAGAGATAAAGGCGGAGCTGGAAAAGATAAGAGAGCAGCTCCAGAATGTTGTATAGTTCAGAAAACCGGTTATTATCTCTGATCAGGGTAGGTCAGGAATAAAGACCTGCTGTATGTTTTGTCTATCGGCATTTAATACTGTGTTTTGCCCCCGGTTCCGTGCGAAAATGGATTTTTGATCTCCATTTGGTTGCTCGGTGCCGGCTCTGTGCAAAAAGTTTTTGGTCTCCCGGGTTTTACGATGAAGTGGCGGATTGCAACGAAGCTCTGCCAACGGGCCCGGTTATTTTTGACTGGCACTCTTAACTTCATAATTCATGACGAGGTAAAGACAACATGAGCTGTAGATGCAAGCTGCTTAATATAGGCTTTGGTAATACCGTTGTAGCCGACAGGGTTGTAGCCATTGTAAACCCTTCTTCCGCCCCCATGAAAAGGCTAAGGGAGGAGGCAAAAAACAACAGCAAACTCATAGATGCAACCCAAGGGCGGAGGACGCGTTCTATAGTTATTACAGACAGTAATCACGTGATACTGTCTGCAATTCAGGCCGAGACCATTTCCCAGCGCTTGAGTGCAGACGTTTTGACCAAAATGGAAGAAAAGGATCCAAGATAGGGCCTGACTCATGGATCGGGGAGATCTTTTTGTCATCTCGGCCCCTTCCGGTGCCGGCAAGAGTACCCTTTGCAAGATACTCATGGACCGCCTTCCCGGATTGGCCTTCTCTGTTTCCCACACCACCAGGCCTCCCAGAAAGGGAGAAATTGATGGGAGGGACTATTTTTTTGTGTCTGAGGAAGAATTTGAACGCCTGGCAGCACGGGACATCTTTTTGGAATGGGCCAGGGTCCACGGACACTTCTACGGTACCTCCAGGGAACACGTGATGGAACTCCTGGCCAGGGGAATCGATGTGATCCTGGATATAGACGTCCAGGGGGCAGCCCAGGTGAAAGAGAAGTTTCCCGGAGCCGTCACCGTCTTTGTACTTCCTCCCTCATGGAAAGTCCTGGAGGAAAGGCTTTTGGCCCGGGGCAGTGAAGACAGGGAAGCGGTCAGGACAAGGCTGGCAAATGCCGTTGGAGAAATAGAAGAGGTCACAGGCTACGATTACACGGTGATAAATGATCAGCTCCAGGAGGCGGCAAGTGACTTGGAATCCATTGTAACGGCAACCAGATGCCGGACCTCCAGGGTCCTTGCCAGCAAAGTGGACATGGCTGCCCTGCATCCGGA
>CAYZJS010000056.1:0-45206 GCA_964478865.1 uncultured Thermodesulfatator sp. | reverse complement strand
TCGATCTTTCCGCCTTTTGACATGTGCCTGTTTCTCCCTTCTAATGAAATTATTTGCCCGGCATCGCTGGCCGCCGGTTTAAAAGGTCAAAAAAGTTGAACTACTATTCAACTATTTCGTCTTCTTGTCAAGAATTAATGTGATCTCACTTTCTATTAAATTTTAGCTAGTTATAAAAATTCTCCCAAGCATACATAATAATTACTTTCATAACGTTCCGGCAGATTGTATTTTCCTGCCAGGATAATTGGTACTATCCTTGGCAAAATATCTCGTATATCTTTTTGAAAACTGAAAGGACCCCTGAGCCCGCCGTGAACAACAAACTGAATAAAAAGGCCAAGGACATCCTTGACTGGATGATCCGCATCAGAAGAGTGATTCACCGCTACCCCGAGCCCGCCTTTGAGGAGCGGCGCACTGCAGAAACCATCTGTGAAATACTTTCCGACCTGGGGATACCGTTCAGAAGCCGCATTGCCGGAACAGGCGTAATTGCGTTTCTGGGAAAACAAAAAGGCCCGGACCGGTCGGCAGTCGCCATGAGGGCCGACATGGATGCCCTTCCCATCCAGGAAGACACCGGGCTAGCGTTTTCTTCCGGTCGGCCAGGCCTCATGCACGCATGCGGCCATGACGGGCACGTGGCCATGCTCCTTGGCTCGGCAAGGCTGCTCCAGGAAATGGATGCCGGGAATCAAGGCCCCATCCGGCTCCTGTTCCAGCCTGCGGAAGAAGGCAAGGGAGGGGCCAGGGAAATGGTGAGGGAAGGGTGCCTGGATGGCGTGGGACTCATATTCGGGGGGCATATCGACTGCCATTTTCCAGTGGGCCAGATTGCCGTCCAGGAAGGACTCATCTGCGCGTACGCTGACCGCTTCCAGGCGGACATAACAGGAAAGGGAGGCCATGCCGCAAGACCCCACGAGGCCAACGACGCCCTGGTTGCCGCCTGCCATTTCGTCACGATGGTCCAGTCCCTCCTGACAAGAAGGATCAATCCACAGTTTCCAGCCGTGATCTCCATAGGCCAGATGAATGCGGGCACGGTACCAAATGCCATAGCACAAAATGCCGTCTTGAAGGGCACCATACGGACGACAGATGAAAAAACGAGGCAGAGGGTCTTCCTCGAACTTGAATTCCTTGCAAAGGGCATAGAAGCCTCCTTTGGCACTCGGTGCAAACTCGGCTTTGGAGATTCGTATCCTCCTGTCATAAACAGTCCCGAGGCCACGAAGATCGCACGCCTTGCGGCTGAAGCCATATCCGGAAAGGATTCTGTAATACCCTATCCCCTGCCAAGCCTTGGAGGCGAAGACTTTTCTTTCTATCTCGAAAAGGTGCCCGGGTGTTTTGTGAGATTCGGGGCAGCAAGGCCCGGACATAAAAACCCTCCGGCTCACAGCTCCAAGTTTGACTTCAACGAAGAAGTCCTGGCAACAGGGGCGGCCTTCTTTGCAGAATGCGCCATAAGGGCCTTGAAACACCTTTCACCGGAATGAAAGGAGGCCGGGGAAGATGGACAGCAAACATCACGTCAACTTCAAACCAAGCTCCCCCTTCACTCTTGGCTGTGAAATAGAATTCCAGTTACTGGATCCTGATTCCATGGGGCTGAAATCAAGGGCGGTTGAAATCCTGGATGCCCTGCCCGAAGATTACAGGCCCAGGATAAAGCAGGAATTCATCCAGTCGATGCTGGAGGTATGCACGGGTGTATGCAGGGATATCAACGAGATAAGGCAGGACCTTGAAACCACCATCCGGAAGCTGGAATCCCTTGCCACGAGCCATGGCTGCACCCTCTTTGCATCGAGCCTTCACCCTTTTTCCCGCTTCGAAGACCAGGAGATATTTCCGGATCCTAGATATGAAAAGATACTCCAGGAACTTGGAATTGTCGGAAGAAGGCTCATAACACAGGGGCTTCACTGCCACGTGGGGATGGACAGTGCCCAAGCGGCCATCACTGTATTCGACAACATCCGGCCGTGGCTGCCTCTTTTTCTGGCGCTAAGCGCATCCTCCCCCTTCTTCCACGGCGTTGACACGGGTTTTGCATCCTACAGGTCCAAGCTCTTTGATGCGCTTCCACGCTCTGGCATTCCTCAAAAGCTGGGCTCGTGGAAGTATTACTGTGATTTCGTGGAGGTGCTTAAAGGATGCGGAATAATCAAGGCCCCAAGGGACATATGGTGGGACGTTCGCCCAAGCCCTGACTTCGGAACAGTGGAAATACGAATATGTGACGTGCCGGACCGGCTTGAAAAGATAGTGGCCCTTGTGGCCCTTATACAGGCAATGGTAACAGCCATTGCCACCGGGAGGCTGAGCTCACCTGACATGCACATAGCCATCATCCTGAGCAACAAGTGGCAGGCTGCAAGATACGGCCTTGATGGTCATTTTGTCAGCATGGAGCACCTTGACAGAAGATCCATGGCCGACAAGCTCCTGGAGCTTCTTGAAGGCCTGGAACCGGTGTTCGGTATGCTGGGATCGGATTCATGTATTCCAGTCCTTGAAGACATGGCAAGGACTGGGCCGTGCAGCAAGCGAATGAGGGATCTTGTTAAAAGAAGCGGGGACATCCGGGAGGCCATCCGGACGATTCAGAAGGATTTCTGGAACTGATCCGGAAGCCAGCCCGGGTGTTACGTCTCAGGAAACCGGCCTGTCCCCGGGGCGCAAACCCTTGCAACACGGAAGCAAGATCTGGGGCCAGCGCCGGCAGCCATCAGGTCACATGGGCAAAAAGGGTGGAAAACTCCTCTGCCTCTTCATAAGCCTGGCTCGTTATCTGAAGGGCGTCTTCCCTCTCGACTCCAAGTATTTCCTGGAGAATCCCAAGCATGTTTTCATCGTTGGCACCGTCAGGGTCACCGGAAGAATACCTCAACTGGGATACCGCTCCAACGGCCCTTGCCACACCGGAGCCGTTCCTGCCACTGTGATGATACAAGATCGCCTCGAGCAAGTAATCCGGGAAGCCCCATTTTTCCGCCATGAGTGCACCTATGGCCTGGTGATCAAAGCCGAAATGCTGTCTTTCCAGTTCGTGCAGATGCACGCCCTGGTCCACGTTCCAAGATTCGATCGTGGTGCAGTATTCCCTTTCCTTCACATGGATGAGGACCGGTATGGCCATGTCCTGCAGAAGCCCGGCGGTAAAGGATTCCATCTGCACCATTGGGTCAAGGTGCCTGGCTATTATCCGGGCAATACAAGCCCTTTGTGCACTTGTCTTCCAGAAAAGCCCCTGATCCAGGCAGGCCATGTTGCCGTCCGGCACGGAATTTCTCACTGCTATGGGCAGTATTATTGATTCAAGCCTGGCCCTGCCGAGAAGGGTGATGGCATGCCTTATGTTGCCCACCTTCCTGGAAAGGCCGTGGGCGGCAGAATTCACCGCCTTCAGCACGCTTACGTGCATGCCGGGGTCTGCCTCTATGTTCCTGGATATTTCCTTAAGGGGCGCCTCCGGGTCCCTGAGCATCTCGAGGGTCTTTACCACCGCAGCTGGAAACGAGGGCAGCTCATAGCCTTCCAGCAGCTCCCGGAGCTGACTTTCCGGATCCGTCTTCTTCCGTTTGAAAAAATCAAAAAAGCCCATCTATTTTTAATCCGCCCTTCTCGCCATCTTGTTGCTCAGGATGGACAAAAGCCCACCGAGCATGATATAGCCGGTTATCACCTCGATCATCACCACCACCTGCCCCCACACTGTTTCAGGGATGACATCCCCGAAGCCCAGGGTGGTAAGGGTCACCACGCTTAGATAAAGATTTGAAAGACTTGTGGGATGGGGACCGTAATCCACTCCTACTATTGAATAAATCCACGAAAAGAAAAGGATCAGGAGCACTATCCAGACGCACCACCTGGCCATGCTCCTGCCGCAGTCACTGGTTACAAGCCACAGATAGTAAATTAGCCTGGAAAGCCTGCCTGCTTCCCTGAATTCCTTGAGAAAATTCTGGTCACTGGCAAAACGCCTCATGAGATAGGCCCCTGCAAAATTTATGTTCCTAAGGTCGGTTCCTATCCACGTGGCCTTCTTGTAGCCGCTAATGAGCCTCAGCCGGCTGTCCCTCATGTCGGCGTTTGAAAAATCTGCGCCCTCCACCTTGGCCATTGACAAATCAGCTGAAAGCAGCACCGCCTCTGTAAAGTCTACGTCCCTGAGATCCGCCTCCCGGAACCTGGCGTTTTTCAGGTCAACACACCTCATGTCAGCCCCTCTCAGGTTGGCCTTGATGAAGCTTGAAAGCTCAAGATGTGCATTAAACAAGCTGGCCCCGGAAAGATCGGCCATGCCGAAACTTGCCCGTACCGCCCTGACCTCTTCCAGGTTGGCCCCGGAAAGATCGGCCCCGGAAAGGTTGGCCCGCCTCAGGTTGGCTCCCTGCAGCATGGCCTTGGAAAGATTGGCATTTATCAGCACGCTCTTTGACAGGTTGGCTCCACTAAGGTCCGCTCCTGAAAGATCGGCTCCGGTAAGGTTGAGGCCGCTAAGGTCTCTTCCTGACAGGTCTGCGCCCTTCAAATCCACCGGACCACTCAACTGTTCCGGGCCGGTTTTCAAAACCCCTGAAATATTAGCCGGATTCACAAGCTCTTTTTCCCCTTACGAAATCTGAAAAAATGCTCCTTTTCTCAAATGGCGTTTTTCATTCAAGAAACAGCACATAAATCTCACTCTGCTTATCGGTTGAAAATCAAAATTCAGAAATGCTTTCGGCTTCCTGCCCTGTTTTCCTTTTCCCGTGCCCGGTGATATAATCCTGGGTAATCTTTTTTGTCTTTTTCATGATTTTTCATGCAGGAGACAAAAAGTCTTTTTGGGGCCTTTTCCAATGAGTGAACAGAGGCACATCAAAAAACTTGGCGAACTGCAGGCCACTGCCATCTGCGGAAACGACATCACTTCTTCCGTTCTCTATGTTTCCGCCCTTTCCATAATGGCTGCAGGCAAATACGCATGGGTGGCCCTCCTGATAGTGGCCGGGGTCCTCTATCTGTTCAGGAAGATCTACGGCGAGGTGGTAGGTGCCCTGCCACTAAACGGCGGTGCCTACAACGCACTGCTCAATACCACCAGCAAGTCCATGGCGTCGCTGGCAGCAAGCCTGACGCTTCTTTCATATATCGCCACCGCGGTCATATCCGCCTCGGAAGCCATGTACTACCTGCACAGCATCGTTCCGGCACTTCCCGTTATCTATGCAACCATTGGAATCCTTGCGCTTTTCATGGGGCTGACCATACTTGGCATGGGGGAGTCGGCCTTTGTGGCAGAAATTATATTCCTTTTCCATCTCGCTTCGCTGGTCATCCTTGCAGGAGCCATCATCACCTGGCTCCTTTCCCACGGATTTGGCACACTCCTGGCCAACAACCACACCCCTACACCCCACGGCAGTGTCCTGAAGGCCATTTTTTGGGGATTTTCAGCAGCCATGCTGGGCATTTCGGGCTTTGAGAGCTCCGCCAACTTCGTGGAGGAACAGGCACCGGGGGTGTTTCCCAAGACACTCAGGAACATGTGGATAGCCGTGAGCATTTTCAACCCGCTCATGGCCTTCCTGGCCCTGGCCGTGATCCCCATCCCGGAGGTGGCCCACCATGAATCTTCCCTCCTTTCCCACATGGGTGAGATAACGGGCGGCCAGTGGCTTGCAACCCTGGTCTCCGTTGATGCCATGCTGGTTCTAAGCGGTGCCGTTCTTACTTCCTACGTGGGTGTGACCGGCCTGGTGGAGCGCATAACCCTGGACAGGATCTTCCCGGCCTTCCTGCTGAAGAAGAACAGGCGTGGAAGTTCCTACCGTATCATCATCGCCTTTTTCCTGCTCTGTGTCTCCATCCTGTTTATCACCCACGGAGAGGTGGAAGTCCTTGCAGGGGTCTACACCATATCCTTTCTGTCCGTAATGGCGCTTTTTGCCGTGGGCAACATCCTGCTAAAGGTAAAAAGAAAATCCCTTCCAAGGCCGGAGCGGGCAAGCTGGGGAGCAGTCTTCCTGGCACTTGTGGCGGTGCTGGCGGCACTTGCCGGAAATATCCTCAAGGCCCCGAAACCCGGTGAACCGGCAAACGTGGTCATATTCGCCGAATATTTCGTCCCCACCATCATCATCATTGCCATCATGCTGAACAGGATCGCCCTCCTGGAGCTCATACTTCACTTCATCGAGATCATGTTTGAACCGATCCTGAGATTTGTCACCAGGGTCAACCAGAAAATCTTTGAAACCATAGACAGGATTCAGTCCCAGGAGTTTGTTTTCTTCACCAGGGGAGACAACATTGCCAACCTGAACAAGGTACTTCTCTATATCAGGGACAACGAGCACACCAAGAAAATCAAGATAGTCACGGTAATGCAGGAAGAAGACAAAAAGGTCCTGGAAAAGCTGGAAAGGGACCTGGAATTCCTGGACAGGGAATACCCGGATATCGACATCGAGTTTGTAAAGGTCAAGGGGGAATTCGGGCCAAAGCTCATCCAGGAACTGTCCAAAAAGTGGGGCATTCCCGTTAACTTCATGTTCATTGGCTCGCCAGGCGACAGGTTCCCCTATCGCATAGAAGAACTCGGTGGAGTAAGGCTAATCATCTGAAAATCCCCTGTTCAGAGGGCACAAGGGGAAAGACCCGTGACTTGCAGGGGTCACATTTCGTAAAGCGTGTCATCCTTGGCAGGTGGCAGATATTTCCTCTTGAGGCCCTTTATGCCCTTTTTTGTGCCGAGATTCTTGAAGATGTCATCATCATTGAACAGGTCCCCCATCTCCTCTTCTATTGCATCCGGGTCCTCACCGGCCTCCATCCTGCTGATGGCCTCTTCCATGGGGCCTCCAACCTCGAGCCCCGTGGCATCGAATAGCTTCCTCATCAGCTTTGCAGCCTGTCTCGGATCGTTCTCGTCGATGTTTTCAGCCTCGGAGGCTAGGGACATCATGGCCTGTTCCAGTTTGCTCTCGTCGATGTCACCAAGCGGGAAATCGTCCTCCGGCTCCTCCCGGTTCTTTGAGATGGAGAATATGGACATCTGCTTTTCAAGCTCTGGCCTTCCGCACTTCGGGCATGAAGGCCTTTTGTCCGTGTTGATGCGCCTTGAAAAGAAATTGAATATGGTGTGACAGTCAGAACAGTAGAACTCGTAAACCGGCATGTTCGGAAACCTCCTTTAATCCGTCTGTCCGCGAGTCCGGGGGATCAAGAAAAAAATAAGCAGATTTCAGCCTGTTTCAAGCATCTTTCAGCTGTTATCCGCAAGACTCGTCCTCCTCAAGGAAAAGGGGCCTCTGCCTTTCCTTTTCGTCACCGAGTTCGTTCCTGGAAGGCAGGGCCTTCAGGTCCCTGAGCTGGAAGACCTCCAGAAAACGCCTTGTTGTGCCGTAGATGAGGGGCCTGCCAGGCACATCTTTCCTGCCGGTGATACGGATGAGCCGTTTTTCCAGGAGAAATCTTATGGTTCCACTGGAATCCACGCCCCTGGTCTTTTCTATTTCGGCCCGGGTTACAGGCTGCCTGTAGGCTATGATGGCAAGAGTTTCCAGGGCGGCCCTGCTGAGGCGCTGGGCCGGCCTCTGGCGAAGCATCCGGACATATTCCGCGAACCCGGCCCTGGTCTGTATGCGCCAGCCGCCGGCAGCCTCCACCAGTTCTATGCCGCGCCCCGGCTGGTTCATTTTCCGGGCGAGAAGAGAGATGGCATCCCTTACCCCTTCCCTGTCCGCCCAGGGTATTATCTCGCAGATCCTTCTTACGGAAAGAGGGGCCGGACTGGCAAAAAGAAGCGCCTCAACAGCACCTTGCAGCTCACCAGGGTCCTTCCCTTCCATGGAATCAGAGTTCTTCTATGACTACCGTGCCGCTTACCTTTACGTCCTTTCCGTTGTCATCAATGAATGAGACAAAGGAACCCTGCACCTCAATCTTGAAACGCCCCTTCCAGCTCCTGATGACCTTGCCGCTGCAGTCATAGAGGGTCACCTGCCTCTTGAGGCCTATGATATCCGACTTGAAATGCTTCAGGTTCTTCCTCTGGCGCTCCGTACACCCTGCAATGAAAAGGAGTGAAAAGGCAAACAGCACCAGGAACAGGCATGTAGTTTTTCTCTTGATATTCATCATCATGATCATCAGCATTCTGCACTGGAAAACCCGAGCTCCAGGGCCTTTAGGTTGGCATCGACAAATTTGGGCTTTACGTTCTGGCGGATGGTCTGTTCCATCATCTCCCTGGATACAGGCACCTCTCCAAGGGAAATGAGGGTACCAAGGAGCACCACGTTAACTGCCCTGGTGGTGCCTGCCTCCTTTGCCAGGGTCTCGGCATCCAGTGCGCAGACCCGGGCGAAATTCCTTTTCATGAATTCCAGCCAGTAGTCCATGTCGGGATACTCGGCCTGCCCGAGATCCACTGTAAAAGGCACAATGGGAACGGTATTGGTTATTATGGTGCTGCCGGATGAACACCTGGAAAGTGCGCGAAGGGCCTCCAGGGGCTCAAAGCTTACCAGTATATCGGCCTCGCCCTCTGAAATGATAGGGCTTTTCAGCCCCCCGAGCATGACGGTGGATTCAACCACCCCTCCCCTCTGGGCCATGCCATGCACCTCGCTTACCCTCACCGGGATGCCTGCCTCCATTGCGGCCTGGCCCAGGAGCCTCGATGCCAGGAGTGTCCCCTGCCCTCCTACGCCTGTAAAAAGAATCTTTTTGGTCTCCATTTACTTTTTACCTCCGAACTTCTTGTAGTAAAGGATACAGGGGGCCTCTGCTATGACCACCGAAAGCCCGCCCCTGGAAAGCACGTCCTTGAAGACGGCCCGCGCGTCCCTCTTCTTGTAGGGGTTGACCTTGTGGATATCCGTGATTCCAAGGCCCCTGACAACGTCCTCGATGGGAATCCTTGGCTTGTCGTAACCCGGAGGCCTGATTTCTATGCCTGGATTTGGCTGGTGACCTGTCATGGCAGTGGTACTGTTGTCAAGGATCACCAGGCAGAACTCGTGCCTGTTGTGGAAGGCGCTTGCAAGGGATGAAATTCCTGAATGGAAAAAGGTGGAATCCCCTATGAATGATATGATCTTGTGATCCGTGGAAACGGAAAAACCGGCGGATGTTCCAACGCTTGAGCCCATGCAAAGCAGGTAGTCTGCCATCTGTATTGGAGGAAGGAGTCCGAGGGTGTAGCAGCCGATGTCCGTGGGATAGATGGCCTTTTCCTCCAGGCCGAGCTCCTTCAGTGCATCCTTCACCGCGTTGTAGGTCTCCCTGTGCGGACAGCCCTTGCAAAGAACGGGCGGGCGCATTGGAAGAACAGGGATGCCTGAAAAATCCGGCTGCCCGGGCCTTTCAAGGTCCAGGCCGGCGGCATCTGCAATCGCCCTCTTCACCATCAGGGGATCAAACTCGTACATCCTTGAAAAATGGCCGGTACCCTTGCCCATTACCAGGATGTCCAGGCCAAGGTCCCTGGAAATAAGCTTTATTTCCTCTTCCAGAAAGGGTTCGAGCTCTTCCACCACCAGCACCTTTTCCACACCCTTCAGAAAGGAGCCGAGCATTTCCCTCGGAAAAGGATACGGAAACCCCAGCCTCAAAAAGGACACCTTTTCGGAACATCCAAGTTCCATGACGGCATCTTCCACGTAGCAGGCGGAAACCCCAGAGGCCACGATGCCGAGCGGGCCGCTGCCGGAAAGGATATTGAACGCCGATTCCTCGCTAAAGGCCCTGGCCTTTTCAGCCTGTTCCAGGAGCACCTTGTGCCTGATCCGTGCAACTGCAGGTACGGGGACCCACCTTCGCGGATCCTTTTGGAATCCTCCCTTCCTTTTAACTTCACCTGGAAGGGCACCAAGTTCCACGGGCCCGCGGACGTGAGAGGTCCTGGTGGTGGTACGGAGTATTACCGGAAGCTCCAGGGCCTCCGAAAGCTCGAACGCGGCCACGGTCATGTCCCGGGCTTCAGCAGAAGAGGTGGGCTCAAGCATGGGAAGATTTGCAAACCTTGCATAACACCTGTTGTCCTGCTCATTCTGGCTCGAATGCATGGATGGATCATCGGCCGTGACGATTACCATGCCCCCCCTGACTCCCACATAGGCAAGTGTCATGAGAACGTCAGAGGCTACATTCATGCCAACGTGCTTCATGCATGTAAGCGAGCGCACGCCTGCTGCCGCTGCAGCTGCAGCCACTTCCATTGCCACCTTCTCGTTGGTTGAAAATTCGAAATAGATGGGTGAATCCTTTTCCTGGGATATAAAAAAGAGGTTGTTTCCTATCTCGGACGAAGGCGTGCCCGGATAGGCCGCTGCAACCGCACAGCCTGCCTCAAGCGCCCCCCGGACGATTGCCTCGTTGCCCAGAAGAAGCATGTTTTTTCCCGTATCTTCTGAAAGTAATGGATGCATATTTTTCAACTCCTGTAGGTGAAGTTCTTTATCCTTCCGCAAGCTCGGACATCTTTACGATGTCAGACTCCTTGAAGCCTGAACCGTTCAGGACCACGGCCCTGGCGGCATCGGTTCCAAAGAGCTGGTCGATCTCGATTGTTCCCTTGAGCTTTCCCAGGCCAAAGCCAAGGGACCTCTTGGTTATGGGGTCTATGATCTCCTTGCCCCGTGCATAGACATTCAGCTTGTCTCCGGGCTGGAGGCCTGTCAACCTGCCTGCATTCAGGTAGACGTGATCTCCCTCCACCTTAACTATCCTGCACGACCACTCGGTTCCTCGCACCACGTCCTTGGAGATCTTCCTGGCCACTTCTGCAAACTGTGAAACAGTGGCAAGGTAGGAACCGATGAGCACGTTTTCAGTGGCATGGATGACATCGAGCCTGAGAGCGGACCGCTGTCCCTTGGAGGCAGGCGTGTTGCCCTGGGGAAAATAGACGAAGATGTATGCCTGGATTCCGGCAATGGCTGCTATCTCCCTCCTTACCGAAGCAGAGGCAAGATCTGCCACTGAAAAACCATGTTCCTTGAGAAGTTCCGCAAGCTGTGCAGAGTCCACGGGGACTATGCCGTCCGTCCTCCTGAGGGCAGAAGGAAGAAGGGAAAGGACATCCAGGCCAAGATCCCCCAGGAGGGATATGAGCACCACCTTCCTCCTGAGCACAGGGAGCCCGTGGCTGTCGACCTGCCTTTCCGGCAGCCCCTTTAGCCTCTGCTCAAGCTTGGCAAGCCGTTCCTCCAGCTCCTTTTCCCTCTTGCTGCTTCCAAAAAGCCGGATCTTCTTGGTTGTATCCTGGGTCTTTCTGAAATATTCAGCCGACACCCCAAAGGTCGGATCAGAGATTACCTCCTCGTCAAGCCTGGCCTGGCGCTGCTCCTCCATCTGCTCCTTGGTGAGCTCCTTTTTCTTTTCCGGTTTTTCCCCTTCCTTTTTGTTGCCGGAAAGGCCGGCACAGGAAACCAGAAACAATGTGCTGATGAAGATAACCGCTGCCTTTATGAACAGGGGAGACGGGCCTGCATCACCTGTCCCCATGCACGGCAAGAGTGTTCGCTTATTCCAGATGCTCATGGCAAAGTATGCTCCAGTGCCCGCAGGAAGACGCCCCCTGAAAAAAATAATTTCCTGGTGCTTGGAACGAACGGTCCCGGCGGGAATATTTTAAAATCGTCAAACTATAGACTTCCAGAACCTTCAGGTCAAGGCAGCACGGATGCTGAATTTGCTCACGGAACAGGCCCTGGGGACAGTCTTTGGAAATTAAAAAGGGGGCGCAATTGCGCCCCCTCCGGGTTTTCCCATTTGGGCAATGACTAGAAGCTGTAGCTCACAAAGCCTGTGACCATCTGGGTAGTAGAGCCCTGATCCCGGTATACATAGGGATCGTTGTCATCAAAGTAATAGAGGTTGTAATTCAGGTTCAGACCGATTCCGTTATCCATCCTGTAGGAAGTGCCAACGGTGAAGTCAACCTCCCTGTAGTCGAGATCGGAATACTTGTCCATTCCGTTCAGATAGGCAACATCGTAAAGATGTGGCATATCGGGGTTCACTGCGGAAACATCCAGGTCCATCTTTGCATCCCCTGTTGGATACATGCTGTCGAAATCAAGATCCGTGATGTTTCCATGCCCCAGCGTGAAAGCCACGTTGGTGGTGATATTCCAGTTAGGAAGTATGGAATATGCTATGTTTGCGTTGATGGTGTGAGCCTCTGTCCTGTAATCCATGTCTGTGTGTTCCGAACCAAACTGGTCCGTTGTGATGAAGTTGCCTCACCCATCGTATATGGCTATACAGTACTGCGAATCATAACTGTCGTACATGTATGTATAGCCGGCTGAGAGTACAAGGTCCTTCATGGGGGTCAGCACTCCGCCGAACCCTGCCATGACCATGTTCTGCTTCCAGTCCCTGCCATCCACGTCGCTGTTCTTGGCATAGCGGTACTTGACGTGGAAATTGGTGGACAGCATGTGCATGGGATGCCAATGGCTCTTGACCATGATCTCGTGCACGTACTCGGGAAGATTGGACCTTGCCGCAGTCCTTTCCCCGTATATTGCAGGCTCATAGGCCCTTTCCACGTCATAGAGGCCTGCAGGCAGCCCGGAGTAGGCACCATATGCTCCATCAGGAGTACATTCTGCCTTTTCCAGGACATAGGGATCATCAATATATTCAAACCTGTAGTCAAAATCGAACTTCAGATCATGGCTCACGCGCCAGTCACTGGCCAGGGAGAACTTGTGCTCCTTGGTGGTTTCAGGAACATGGTGATGCTTGTAGTTGTCCCTCTTCTCGCGTTCGTATTCGTATCCGAACTTGAACTTGAGGCCATGGGTCACGCGCCAGGTAAGATCGGTTCCGATGACATATGCATTACCGTCATAACCTGATGGCCTGCTTTCCTCTTCTTCATAGTAGGAGTGTCCACTGTGATTAATGTATCCCTCTGCAAGGGTTACACCTCCCCCGGGAGCACCGGAGGGATTATGCCTTACGTTCTTTTCGATATCAACGGCGTCGTTGTCAAGATCCTGGTAGCGCCCGAACAGGTTGAATGAAAACGCCTTATTGATCTTGCTATGGAACTTTCCATTGAAGATATGGCTGTCGAGCTGTATCTCGTCGCCATACTTGCCCATTAGGATATCATAGGCCCCGTCCACACTGTCGTTGGTGCTCTGCGAATATACATAGTTTGCAGTGAAGGTGTTGTTGGCATTCAGGTCCCAGCGGATCTTGCCCTTGAAGGAATCCTTTGTGGAATCCGGTGTACGGGCATATGGCAGTTCACCCGTGGTTTTGTCGTACTGGAGCCTGTTCAGGAACAGTTCCTTCCCTTTGATACCATTATAGACCACTGACATATCCTCGTTGCTGACATCGAATTCCCTGTGAAGATATGAAAATTCCATGGCAAAAGTGCCAATGCGAAGGCTGGCCTTGGGAGCATAGTCGTTGGTGGTCTCGTTGATATTCTGGCCGTTTGAGACGATGTGGCATGCAAGGCACTTGCTGTTGGTCATGGCCTGCTTGTCACCCTTTCTCTCTTCAAACCTATGATTGAAGGTAAGTTTTAGGCCAGGTAACATGGGGATGTTGAAATCCACCTTGTTCTTCCATTCCGCCCTGGCCACACCGTAGAAACTGTCGGCATCCAGGTCAGTATGATACACGTTGGCCGAACCTACGGTCTTTCCGCCATTAATGCCGGAAAGGTCCGGGCTGCTGCCCCAGTTTTTCCAGCCTGTTGACGCAGGCGGGAATACATGGGCATTTAGATTATCCATGTAGTCATGATCCAGCCTGTGATAGAAACGGCTGTAATCCGTCTTGAAGTTGATCACCCTCTTGAGAGAGACGGCGCCGGCATAATCCTGCTCGTAAACGTCCCTGTAAAGGGCATCGGCACTGAAGGAAAATCCGTCCTTCATGGCTTCGAGATTACCACCCAGATAGGTGGTCCACCTCTTGTCAAACAGTGAATTGTACTCGGTGCCTCCCTTGGCCCCGCTCTCGTCACTGCTGAGTTTCTGAGGTACGGCAGTGGCTCCTACCTTGAGCTCACCGGAATACCACTTCCCATCTTCCTCCGCGCAGACGGCGGTCGCCCCGGCAGTTGCCAGTGCAAATATCGCCGTCAGCATAAATACTGTGATTTTTCTCATCGGCTCATACCTCCTTGGCTACCGGGTCAATCCGTGACCGCTTGTAACGGTCTGTGAAGTGAAATCAGATCCGTGAATGTTCTGGTGACATTGGGTGCACTTGGTCATGAAGGACTTCTGGAAACCGTAATTCACTCCCTTCAGTTTCCTTCCGGCATCATAGGGGCTGCCACCGCCAGGTATGCCGTGACCTTCCAGGCTGGAAGCCCTGCCGGCATGGAAATGGGCCTCATGGCACTGCAGGCACAGGAAAGGTTCCTGTTGCTGGAGCAGGTTGTTTGCCACCGTTCCGTGCGGATCATGACAGGTCAGACAGTCTTCGACTACCGGATCATGTTCGAATACAAACGGGCCCTGGTAACGGGTATGGCACTTGAAGCACAGGTCATTGACCCTTTCGTCAGTCCTGAGCATGCCCTCCACCAGGCTGCCGCTTCCATGAGGATTGTGGCAGTCTGAGCATGTCATCTTGCCTTCCTTCACGGGATGATGTGACATGAGCTGCATCTGTGCATTCACATCTGCATGGCACTCGGCGCAGAGCTCCCTTTCAGGTACCTTTGCCAGTAGCTGCTTGTTGGAATTGTGGTGAACCTTGTGACACTCGGTGCAGGCCACATCCCGCTCAGCATGTGTGGAACCAGGCCAGTTCATGTGCTCGTCGATCTGGTGACAAGTGGTGCACACGCCTGCGACTTCCTCTGCCGGTATGCCCTCTTCACCAAACTTGATGATCTTTTCCGTATCCCCGTCTCCTTCAACGTGCAGGGACGCTGGACCGTGGCAGGATTCACAACCCTTCTTGTATCCGCCAACCACCTCAAAATCGGCAATAACCATGTGGACATTGTGCTTGTCGTTTGCCAGGTCTTCATGGCAGTCGTAGCAGGTTTCGCTGCCCACATAGGTCGCCCCAGGGGCTGCCGTGGGGGCCTTTATCACATTGGCCCTCTTGTCCAGCACCTGGGCACAGCCGATAACTAGACCAATACCGACTGTCAGGATAAGTAATTTTCTAATCATAGATTTCCCTCCAAATCCTCTTGATGAATGTAAATGCGCCGGCCTCCTGCCGGCCAGTTTCTACACTCCCTTTTCCTTAAAAACTCTCTTTATCACCTCCTCATGTCCAAATTTTCGCCAAAAAAAACGCCTTTATCTAATAAAAGATAAAAGGCGCTTAACATGTACAGGAATACCTTGCTTTCCTGATTTTATGTTTTTTGCCGGACCCGCCGGGTCCGTGTTTCATTTTGAATCAACATGTGAACAAAAGTATTTTCATTTGTTCACAAGTCCCCCTAAACATAAAATGCAGTTCCCTCCCTAATGTCATGTAAACGAATTGTTTTTATTCTAAGAAAACCCGCTACATAAAAATTACACAAGAAGGATTTCATGTCAAGAAGAATAATTTTTATTAGACTAATCTAATCTTATTTAGAAAATTTGTACTAATAACGTTAGAAAAGAAAAAGGTCTGCCGGCAATATAGCCTGGACAGACCTTTTCAAGGTTTCAAGCCGGATCATGACCGGCATGCATGGAAAAGGGCCAGCTAGATCGTAAAGCCTAAATTTCCGTTTTTAACCTCTTCTCTCACAATTCGACGGAGATCACATTTGAAACACCGTCCTGCTGCTTGAGCCTTTCCAGCACCTCAGACGGGGCAGGCTCGTCGGTGGTGAGCAGAATCACGTTCCTGTTATGTCCGGGGTCCTGGCCAACCTGCATCCTGGCTATATTTATGCCGCCCTCACCCAGGGTCGTTCCAATCCTCCCTATGACCCCTGGCCTGTCCTCGTTGTAGATGAGAAGCATGTGACCTTCCGGTACGGCTTCCAGGCTGAAGTTGTTGATCCTGACCAACCTTGGTTCGGTCTTGCCGAATATGGTGCCTGCCAGTACATTTTCCTCCTCTCCGCTAACCACCTTAACCTCCAGAAGGTTATTGAAGTTTTCGCAGGTCTCGCTCTTTGACTCCACCACCTTTATGCCCCTGTCTTTGGCAACCACGGGCGCATTGACAAAATTCACGTCCTCTCTCAAAACAGGTGCGAGCAGGCTCTTGAGTATGGAAATGGTCACTGGCGCGGTATCTATTTCGGAAAGGTCTCCCTGGTAGGAGATCTCCACCCTTTTCAGCGGCCCGCTTACCAAATGGGCCAAAAAGGCCCCCATCTTGTCTGCAAGGTTCAACACCGGCCCAAGGACCTTCATGGTCTCGGCGCTCACTGACGGCACGTTTACGGCATTCCTGACCTCGCCCTTCATAAGGTAGTCGGCTATCTGCCTGGCCACTGCCACGGCAACGTTTTCCTGGGCCTCCCTGGTCGAGGCACCAAGATGTGGAGTACATATGAAGTTGTCCAGCTTGAAAAGGGGATTTTCAAGCGTGGTGGGCTCCTTCTCAAAAACGTCCAGGGCAGCACCTGCCAGCTTGCCGGAGGTAAGGGCGTCGAAAAGATCCGCCTCGTTGACGATACCACCCCTGGCGCAGTTGAGAACCATGGCGGTGGATTTCATCTTGTCGAACATCTCCTTGTTGAGCATGCCCCTGGTTTCCTCTGTAAGGGGCGTGTGGACGGAAATGTAGTCCGACCTTGAAAGCAGTTCATCGAGGTCTGTAAGCTCTATTCCAAGCTTGCCGGCCATTTCGGGATTCATGTACGGGTCGTAGGCCAGGACTTTCATCTTGAGCCCCTGGGCCAGCTGGCTCACTATGCCTCCAATACGTCCGCTTCCGATTATGCCAAGGGTCTTCCCTGCGACTTCCTGGCCCTGGAACTTCTTCTTCTCCCACTTTCCGGCCTTCATGGAGGCAGTGGCCTGGGGTATATGCCTGGTCAGGGCCAGCATCATGGCTATGGTGTGCTCGGCTGCGGAATTGGTATTACCGCCGGGGGTGTTCATGACAACTATGCCCTTCTTGTTGCAGGCCGGGATATCCACGTTGTCAAGCCCGGTGCCCGCACGGCCCACGACCTTCAAGTTCGACGCATGCTCCAGCAGGTCTGCGGTCACCTTTGTATTACTCCTGATAACAAGGCCATGGGCCTCGCCGATGATCTGCTTCAACTCATCCGGAGAAAGACCCAGCCTTTCCTCGACTTCAAGGCCTGCTTCCTTGAGAATATCTATTCCTTCCTGTGCAATTGGATCTGTAATGAATACCTTCATGATAGATTGTCCTTGTTCATGGTCCTGGTAATTTTTGGTTTTCAACCTCAAATATCACTAGTGGCTTGCAAAATATTCCTCGGCAGCAGCCACTCCTGCACCGAATTTGATCTTGTATCCCAGCTGATTAAGCGCCCTCTCTATGGCGGAAATGGCAATTATCATATCCCACTCGCTCAGATGGCCATAGTGGGAAATGCGGAATATCTTGCCCTTGAGATGGGCCTGTCCGCCGGCAATGGTTATGCCGTATTCTTCCCTTAAAACCTTTACGACCTCGGTACCGTCAATGCCTTCAGGGGCATTTATGACCGTGATGGCCTCGGAGGCGTCCTTGGGGAAAAGCTCCAGGCCCATTGCCGCAACCGCAGTCTTTACTCCCCCAGAAAGCCTGCGGTGGTGGGCGAAAAGCGCCTCCAGGCCCATCTCCTTGAACTGCCTCAAGACCTCGCCGAGACCGATAATCAGGGACACGGAAGACGTGTAGGAAGTGGTCTGCTTGCCAAGGGCCTTTCGTTCCTTGAGAAGGTTGAAATAATATCTCGGGCACTTGGCGGCCTCGGCAAACTTCCAGGCCTTCTCGCTGACGCTCACCATGGAAAGCCCGGGCGGCAGGGAAAAAGACTTCTGGGAACCCGACACCACCACGTCCAGGCCCCATTCATCCACCTTGAGATCGTAAACACCCATGGCACTGATGGCATCCACCACCAAAACCGTGTTTTCACGCCGGCCCACTATCTCCCCGAGCTCCTTCACCGGATGTTTGACCCCCGTGGAGGTTTCGTGGGCCTGAACAAACACCGCCTTGCAGTCCGGGTTTTCGGAAAGTGCAGCCTCCACCTGGGCAGGGTCCACTGCCCTTCCCCATTCCACGTCGATATTTATGGTTTCAACACCATATGTCTGGCAGAGTTCGGCCCAGCGCTCCCCGAATTTGCCGGCGATGACACAGACTGCCTTGTCGCCTGGAGAAAGCATGTTGCAGACAGCCGCCTCCATCCCGCCGGTGCCCGAGGATGCCATTATGAAAACATCATTTTTGGTCTGATAGACATACTTCAGATCCTCCCTAACCCTGGTCAGTATTTCACTGAACTGGGGAGACCTGTGGTGAATGACAGGCTCAGCCATCACGAGCATCACGTGGGGATCTACTGCAACCGGCCCTGGCGCCATTAAATAACGCTTCATCTGATATTCTCCTCTCCTAAATGGTTAATGCAGCCTGAAAATCTCCGGCTGCGGCCCAGCCATTAAAAATGCCAAAAACAAAGGTGCTGGATGCTCATTCAATCCATAAAAATCCAGCTCCCGGCTCTTATCAAGACAGAATCCATTAATCATTTTAAAATTATTGAATTTTCCCCTAATCGGCCTTCTTGTCAAGGTTCAAAACTTCCCCATCCACCACCGCCCGGGGTCCTTATCTCCAGGACATCCCCGGGATCAGCGTCCATGACACATTTTCCAGGCAGATATTCCACCTCACCTGTTCCCGTGCGGCAGAAGATATTCTCTCCCCTTCTGCCTTCCTGTCCGCCATGAAGGCCATAGGGTGCAAACCTTCTCCTTTCCGTTAGAAGAGAAAATTTGCACGGGGATAAAAACCGGTATGTCCTTATGATACCGTCTCCTCCGTGGAATTTTCCCTTTCCGCCAGAACCCGGGCGAAGTCCGTAATGTTCGATCCTCAGGGGATAGACCTGCTCCAGGGCCTCGATGGGGGTATTGAGTGTATTGGTCATGTGGACCTGTACTCCTGAAAGGCCGTCAAGTCCGGGCCTTGCACCCATTCCTCCCCCAGTGGTCTCGTAATAGGTAAAGTCCTCTCCTCCCGGCCTTCTGCCACCTATGGACAGGTTGTTCATGGTTCCGCAGCTTGCAGAAGGAATCACGCCGGGCATGGCCCTGGAAAGCGCCCCGAGGACCGCATCCACTACACGCTGCGAGGTTTCAACATTACCGGCGGCCACCGGTGCAGGAGGCTCTGGATTCAGAAGGCTGCCTGCCGGGATCCTGATATCCACGGGCATGAGCGAGCCGGCATTTACGGGATAGTCCTCTCCCACCAGGCAAAAAAAGCAGTAGAAGACGGCGGACCTTGTGACACTTCTCGTGGCGTTCAGGCTGGTTGCAACCTGTGAAGCGGTACCTTCAAAATCCACCAGGACCCTTTCACCTGTGACCTCGATCCTCACCCTGACGGGCAGTGGCCCAGACCCCTTGCCGTCATCATCCAGGAAATCCTCAAACTGGTAGGAGCCATCCGGAATGTGCCTGATGGTGTTTTCCATGAATCTCATGCCGTAATCAATCAGCTCCTGGGCAAGACTTGCAAAGGTGTCTTCACCATACCTTTGCATAACCTCCCCGAGACGCCTTTCGCCCCTGAGGAGACAGGCCACCTGGGCCCGGAGATCCCCTGCCCGTTCCCTGGGGTTCCTCATCCCTGAAATGATGTGCTTCAGGTATCCTTCGAGGATGTCTCCCCCTCGGGCAAAAAAGGAGGGTGGAATCAGGACCCCTTCATCCTCCAGGCTTTCCGAAAGGGCCATGGAGCCAGGAACCACGGCACCCACATCCGCATGATGCGCCCTGGCGACCAGGTAGAAGAGCAGCCTTTGGCCACTTTCGCTGAAAACGCCTGAAATCAGGGTAATATCCGGAAGATGTGTCCCGCCGGTAAAGGGGTCATTGGTGATGATGATGTCCCCGGGCGACAGCCGGAATTTACTCCTTATGGCAGCCACCGTATCCGGCATGGCACCGAGATGAACCGGGATGTGGGCTGCCTGGGCCAGAAGCCGGCCCGAGGCATCGAATATGGCACAGGAAAAATCGCGCCTTTCCTTGATATTCGGGGAAAAGGCGGATCTCTGGAGTACTATTCCCATTTCCTCTGCAATGGAAACAAGGATTTTGTTCAATACCTGAACATCAACGCCTCTGGACATATGTTCTGCTTTTTCTCCTTTTCCGCCTTCCATTTAAATCAGAACTGCCAAGAATTGACAAGCCGGATATGCATGCTTTAGGATAAAATCCGTATTCCTTCCGTCAAGGCACATAAGGCACTGGCCTGAACAAGGGCGATTAGCTCAGCTGGATAGAGCGTTGGCCTCCGGAGCCAAAGGTCGTGGGTTCGAATCCCGCATCGCCCGCCATTCTTTCATATCCATCTTTTCCAGACAAAAAAAACGGGCCCGAAGGCCCGTTCAGAGTATAATGCCTGTGGCATTCTTCTGTTTACTGTTTCATGAAGGCTTCCCACTGCTCTCCGTTGGGTGCTGTGAGGAACTGGGTGTTCACGGCTGCAAACTCACCTGCATGGTTTACCCTGACGGTGACATAGCCGCCGGTCTGTCCAAGAATCCGGGCACCCTTGTCCTGGACAAAGCCTTTCTGGCCTTCTGTCTTGGTCACGATCACGGGATTTGCCCCGTTGTACGGAAGCTTCACTATCATGGATTCACTTACTTCCTCGTTGAAGCCGAGCTTGAGCACGTAACCTTCTGCCATGCCTTCACCCTGCAGGTAAATCTGTTCGGCAGTCGGCTGGTAACCGCACTCTGCAATCTCGTGCTTCAACTCTTCGGGAATATAGAAGTAGAGCTTCTGGTTCCAGGGGCTGTTCACAACCTGCCTCACGTAGACCGTTTCCCGTTCTTCCGGGGTCAGCATGCCCGGATCTATCTCTTCTATCTCGTCACCCTTGACCGAACCCTCTGCAACCATGTAGAAGAGCTCTTCCGCATGGTGCTTGCTAAGATGCAGGACATCTTCCGCCTTGGCACCCAGTATCGCCAGGCCGTTTGCCTGGATGGGCTCCACGTAGGCCACCTCTCCGTCCACTATGAAAAGGCCGTTGGGATTGGCCGGAACCATTCCGCTCCTCTTCATCCAGATGGGTGCATCTTCAGGCACTGCCTCTGGATCGTACTTGAGGACCCTGTTTTCTTCCGTGAAGAACGGTGGGGCCCATGGAGCATAAACGATTATGCGGTCGGTAGCCCTGTGGGCACCTGGATCCTTGGTATAGTCGCCATGGCAGTCCAGGCAGGACTTGGCGCCCAGGGCCTTCTCCGCAGGCTGCACGCCGTGGGAATCAGAGAAATAGTGCGCTGCTATAAACAGCACTGGCAGGGGATCTGTTTCCCCCTCGGCCTTGAGCACCTTTACTAGGGCTTCCTGCATGGCCTTTACGTCTTCCGGCCACCACAGGTCCGGGTACATGTCGCCGGTGTGATCGAATATGACATAACCGCTGTCTTTCAGTATGACCTTGCCTACATCCGGGTTCTGGGCCCATGACGGATCGTTTGGCGGGATCATTGCAAGGCTCATGGGATCCACTGTACCGAGCCTTACAGGAGGCATGAAAGCCCTGATGGCCGCATTTATCTCCCTGAGATAGAGGACCTTGGCGCCTCCGTAGGCGATATCAGTCATGTCGTGGTCGGGCTGCGGATTTGCATCCACCCAGGTCATGATGGTAATGGGGTTTCCTATGACTATCTGAGGATAACCGTTGGTGCCGTTTGCCCAGTAAAGTGGCGGGAAGTTCTCGTTATCCTGCTCTTCGTCAAAGGTGAGGGGAACACCCATTGCCTGGTACATCTTGAGATTCATCTGGTAAAAGTACTTCCAGAAGTCAAAGGCGAAGTTTGTGGGCATTCCATTCACCAGCTGGCCCGGGTCGGCCGACCCGTTCATGTTGAAGTATTCCACCATCTGGATCACGAAGTCCATGGGGACAACCCCGTTTCCGTCAGCGTCTATGTGCTGGGAAGACATGTGGAAATGGGGAATGCCGTAACCCGGGGAGGTTCCATACACCGGCGACAGTGCATAGGGACCGGGGAAGGCCATTAGGCTTCCGTCACCGCCGGGCAATACATTGTATCCGAACCTGTTGTCAAAGTTGCCGTAGTAGCCCAGGGTGTCGTCGAACATCCTGAAGCGCCAGGTCTTCCTGAATGGCACGTGGCAGGTCTGGCAGGCTATCTCGGCGATGTGACGGCCGGTGTTTTCACCGAACTTCTCCTCATGGGCAGAGGTGGGATTCGGCGCTGCCGGGTCTTCTCCACCCACGTGGCAGCTCTCGCAGCTCTTGGGCTTGGGATTGTTGTCGAGGTCGTTTCTGACCATGTGGGCCGTATCCGTTCCCTTGCGGAAGTTGTGCTTGTCCTCGATGCTTCCTACTTCCCTGAGGTGACAGGTACCGCAGCCCATCTTCTTGCCGGACATGTGGACATCGTAGCCCACTGCCTCGGGATCATCGGTCCAGTTGACATAGTTGCCGTTCTTGACCCAGTCGGCATCCATACCGAGGTTATATGTCCTGGCCCTGGTCCAGTTGCTGTTGCCGTGGTCCATGGTCATAACATGGCACTGGCCGCAGATCTTCACCCACTTGTATGAATTGATGTCCTCCTGGCCGCCGAACATGTCGAACTGCACGTACCCGTCACCGAGGTCCGCCTCATTCCAGTAGGCCTTTGCCTGCCAGTCATCGCCCGATTTCACCAGCTGCACGTAGCTGATGGGCGCTCCGTCCTGGTTGAAGTCAAGGCCCATGAGCTGGGCGGTGGGCATTATAAAGAAGAAGCTCGGCAGGTAGTTGTGCAGTGTTGGAGTCAGCTGGTCCTGAGGGATGAGCCCGGACATGTAATCGGTCATCACCTTTGCCACATCCGGCTGCCCGTCAGGCTTCATGTAGCTCGGGTCCCCCTGCATGTACTTCTGGATGGCATACATGGTTGCCGCCCAGCCAAGGCCAACCATGCCTGAATACGGCAGGCCGTCCTTGTCATCCTCTATGAGGGGGGCGCGGACAAAATCCCTGACTGATGCATCCGGGCTGTCCCAGTCGGTATAGAACTTACCGGGCTCATAGGCCCTGAGAGGAACGGGAATGGGCAGGAGATTGCCCATCTGGTCCTTGATCTGGTAGGCATAGATGAAGTCGTTGAAAAACATGTTCATCATGTCTTCCATGGTTGCATCAGGAGGCAGGAAATCGTGGGCCTTCATGTATGCCAGGAATCCCTGGAAAAGCTGGTTGATGGCATCTGCTGACTGCATCATCTTCTGCATCTCGTCTGCCGGGCCCTGTGGATTTGCACAGTATTCCGCCTTTATGCCCTGGGCATCCCATATCTTCTGCACATTCTGGCCGTACAGTGCATAGGGAAGGCTCAGGCCGCCCTGTTCCATCTGCTTCAGGCCGTCTGTCCACATCTTCATCATTTCGCCCACGTTTTCCTTGGGCAGCTGGCCGAGCACCAGCATTGAAGTGGGCCTGCTCATCCTCTGGGCAGGGTCCGTATAACTCAGGACGGACTGGTTGGCCAGCCCTGTGGTAAGGGGCATTCCCAGGGAGATCCTGGTCACGGAACCGTTTGCCCTCTCGGCAAATATCATCATCCTCGGCCTGAATGCCTGGGCCTTCAAGCCATCTGCGGCATGAAGGGCATGAGGGCTTTCAATGTCAATATGACAGAGCAGGCAGTCTGCTTCCATGACACCGCTTTTCTGCCAGTCATGGCGCTGGGGCCCGCCCAGGGCATTCATGGTATCGGAAATGGAACCGGGGCTCAGCAGGGCCTGGGTAATGGCGTTGGGGCTGTATGAATAGAAATCCCTGTCATAACTGTGCACAGGTGCCAGGGAAGGATCATCAAAGGGAACAACCGTTCCATCAGACTGGACTATTCCCTCCGCAGGGCCGCCACCTGGGTGGCAGGAGTAGCAGACTCCCATCTGGTCTGCCATGCCCTGGTCAAAAAAGTACGGTTTGCCTTCGGAAGTGAAGGGGTCTTTCAGGCTGCCTCGTTCGCTCTTAGCCGCCACCTGGCGGTAAGAGGGAGGTCACCATGCCCCCAGCTGCCCGGGGCTGAGCAAGTGTCCGTAGGCATTGGCGAGGTACTTGTAAAGGGTGCCGTCGTTTTCCTTGTCCGACCAGTGGTCACTGATGATGTCCCCGTTGGGGCCGACGCCTTCCCTGAAGTGATAGGCCTTGGTCACGGCATTGTAGTCATGACACTTGCCGCACGTGGCCCTAGGGCTGTAGGCCGGGCCAGCCTTGTATACGGAACCGTTGGCAGCAGTGATGGTATCGCCGGAGTCCAGCTGGGACGCAATTGGATTACCATTCCTGTCCAGCAGTTGAACGGCAGGATGGGCCAGTACCATCTGGGGCAGTACCAGTCCCCCCAGAAGGATCACCCACATCAGGGTGGAAATTTTTGCCGATTTTGTTGACATGCCTAAACCTCCTAACGTTTATAAACTTTCAACTAGAGGCCTCCTCTCCAAAAGGGGGCCGGTCTTTATTACTTGCGCCTAAGAATCATGTTCTGGTGGCATTTGTCACAGTCTGACCTGGAGTGACACACGTTACAGCTCCTGAAGTTGTGATGTGCCGCCTCCGCGTGGCCGTTTTCCCTGGTATAGGCCATCCAGTCCGCCCGGGCATGCGAAACCGGTTTCTGGCTCCTGTGGCAGTCTGAGCAGTAGGATGCGGGATGGCACACGGCACAGAGCCTCCGGTCATGCGTGGCGTCCTGGCCGTGCTGGGTGGTCTTCCAGTTGAATATATGATCCCTGGGCTTTTTGGTCTGATGGCAGTCCTGGCAGAACTCCTTTTCCTCGTGACAGAACTGGCATGACTTGTCGAAACGGCTTTCAAAACCATGGTGCTCTGCCCAGTCGCCATTATGGCTTGGGGGCGGAATCTCTTTCCGGATCTTTGTATGGCACTCTTCGCAGTCTAAAAAGACATCCCTGCCATTATGGCACTGCTTGCAGTCAAAGAGAGTGGGCCACCGGAGGTCCTTCAAGCTCTCCTGCTTGTCAATGCCCCTGTGGCACGTGTCACAGTCCACATCCTCGTGGGCCTCGTGGGTAAATATCAGGTCACTGTATCCCCGGGGCTTTTCAGGAACCGCTTCCTCCACGGTGTAATCGTTCAGGGAACTCTGGAGTGAATGGCACTGGAGACAGTCATCCGAAGGGTGATCAAGGTCTATATCATGGCATTCTGAACACTTGTCCATGTCCGGGTCTGTCATCTTGCCCTCCTTGGAGGCTTCGTGACAGTCACTGCACTGCATCTCGTTATCAACAACGTGCAGCTGGTGGTTGAATTTAAGTGTTCCCTCTTCCTTCTTGCACCCTGACAAAACAAAGGCAATTACCGCCAGAAGTGCAAACCAGACAATTATTGAGCTTTTATTCTTCATATTCCTATCCTCTGACATCAATCCTTTTGAAACCACTGGCTAAAACTTGATATAAACCGTGGCTGTAAGGCCGTTCAGGTCACTGATACCGAACTCCTTGTAGTAATCATCCCTCTCGTATTCGTACTTGAGCTCGGCCCACCGGTCTTCGTTCATGTGATAACGGATGGCAGCGTAGTAGTTGTTGGCCGCCTCGTTTTCGATCATGCTGTTGACATCTTCACTCTTGAAATAGTAACCGCCGGCGATTTCCCAGTTATGGAATAGTTCCTGGCTGAGGTCTGCAAAGAAGGAAATGGAGTCGGCCTCGTAGAATTTCTCCCTGTTTTCCCACCACTTGGTGACTCCCAGGGAACAGTGGAAACCCTCGAGGTGAAGCCAGTGATCGATGGTGATGCCGCCTGTCCAGCTGGTGAAATCGGTACTGTAAAGGTCCTCGTCACCGCTGTCAGCAAGCTTTCTGAAACTGAATCTGGTGAACACTGCCAGGCCTTCCTGGGTAGGGATCTGCTGGCTTATGGAGAAGGTCACCTGGTAATATGCCTGTTCTCTCGTCAGATACAGGTTTTTTATGTCCTTTCCCAGGTCTTTTTCCGGGGACTGCCAGTCGAAGATGAAATCCGAGTCGTACTCGTTTTCGAAATTCCGGTAAACCTTGAGGCTAAGTACCGTGCCGGTCCTTTCTATGTCGCCAACCGCGTCGAAGTAGGCGTACCTTGCATGGTTGTTTATGAATGCCCCGTGGGCATCCAGCATGAGATTGGGATAGGGACGCCAGTCTCCATATACCTCCCAGGAATTTTCCTTGTAGAAGGAGGTATCCGCATGAAGGACCAGGTTCCTTACCGGGTAGAATTCCAGGTTGAATCCGCCGATCCCGTCCTTCCTGAGATTCGCATAGGGCTGGGAGGGCATGCCGCCGTATGCCTCGAAGCTGAACCAGTCCAGGCCAAAGGCCCTGTCTCCCCGGATCCAGAGACCGTCAAGCTGGATATTTGTATCCACGCCGAATACGTCCTGACGGCCAATCCTTATGTCGTAATTGGGGATGAGTTCCTGGAAATCCAGGTAGCCGTAGTAGACATTGAATTCCTGTCTCTGGTCACCGCAGGCATCGATGTAATCCTGAAATATCGAGCCCTCGGGAGTGCCGTCAAGGTCCTTGCGGTACCTGCCCAGAAAATTGAAGGATATGCCCTTTTCATACCAGTTCCAGTCGAGCCCTACCTGTTCTTCAAAGTCCTGGTCACTGGAATCATTCGGGACCATTTCCTTGTCGGGGGGATTTGACCATTGAACCCGGTACTGGGTCTTGGTCCTGATTTGCAACTCTCCAAAGGGGGTGTCGATTTCTGCCAATGCCGAAGCAGCAAGGCCGAGAAAAAGGCCGGCCAGAATAAAGACCCCCAACCCTTGCCTCAAACAGCTGATGAAGTTCCTTGTTTTTTCCATAATTCCCAAACCATCCGAGTCCATTTTTTCACCTGAAACCATTGGTGCAATGAGCATGAGCAGGTGAAAATAAACCATTTTGATAAACAGTCAGGCAAAAACCCTATCCACAATAATGAACAATCATTCAATTTATCTTTTATACCCGCTTGGCTGGCCTGTCAAAATTTTTTTGTTTAAAACCTCACAAACCCTGTCTCAAGAGCAACAATATTGATGATAACCTATTGATTATAAAAAGAAAACGCTCGACATGAAAAAATCGGTCGGATTGCATTTTGAATTGTTAAGGAATCAACTTTATATCTATGATCTATATATTAATTAATAATTTTTAATGATATTCCACAGAGTTTTCTTCCAGGTACAATTGTCTCAGTTGGATTGTTACCGAGACAGAATTTTACTGGTTTAGTTTCATGAAAAATATTCTATTTTCTACAGAAAGAATCAAAAATATTAAAAATTAAACGGTATTTTTTTCAAAATTGAACAGAAAACATCCATTTTTCCCGATTTTATGGAACGAATGTTTTATTTTTGAACGGATTTCTATTGGGAAAGCCGTGCCCGGATAATGGGCAGTATCTCGGAAAAACGGAATGGCTTGTGGACGAAATCTTCCACGTCTAGTTTTCGAATCTTTGAAATGGTATCCTCGTCAAGGTAACCCGTACAGATTATCACCCTGATGTCCGGTTTGAGCTTCTTCAATTTTTCCAAACACCTGAAACCACCTATTCCAGGCATGTTCAGATCCAGCAGGACCAGGTTGATCCTTCCATGTTCTTCTTCGAATAGTTGCAGTGCCTCTTCACCACTTGAAGCAAGGAGAACGCGGAAACCCACCTTTTCAAGCATGTTTTTTCCTATGTCCCGGATCTGCTCCTCGTCATCCACCAGCATTATCACCTCTGAAGACTCCTGCGGATACGCCACCCGTGAAGGCCCCTCTTCCGCGACTTCCCCATCTTCCTTGCAGGCGGGAAAGAAGACCGAAAATGTTGTGCCTGCTCCAGGTTCGCTCTCACAGGTAATCCATCCTCCATGTGCCTTAACTATTCCATAGACTATGGCAAGGCCCAGGCCCGTGCCCCTTCCCTCCTCCTTGGTAGTGAAAAAGGGATCAAATATTCTCTCCCTCACCTCTGGGACCATGCCTGTCCCGGTATCAGAAATCTGGATACATACAAACTCGTCCTTTTGTCCAGGACCTGCCCCGGAGCCGATCATGGAAAGAAGCTCCCACTCTTTGACGATCCGCTTGGTGGAAACCAACAGTTCTCCACCTTCCGGCATTGCATCCCTGGCGTTAAGCGCCAGATTCATAAGCACCTGTTCCAGCTGGATGGGATCGGCTAGAATCGAACCGGCATTGGCGGAAAGCCTGAGATCGATCTTTATCATCTTTGGTATGACCCTCTGCAACAGCTTGCTTAGCGATACTATCTGCCTGTTTACATCTATAATTTCCCGGCGCGTCTCTTTCTTTCTGCTGAATATCAGTAACTGCCTGGTGACCAAAGATGCCCTTTCCACTGTTTTCTCAATCTGGCCGAGAAAATATCCCATCCTTGAATCTTTTTCTGCCAGCTCAATTCCCATCTGGACATAACCGGCTATTATCTGGAAGATATTGTTGAGATCATGGGCAACCCCGCTGGCCAGGGTTCCGACTGCCTCCATCTTCTGGGCCTGGATGAGTTCGCGTTCCAACGTTCTCTTTGCGGTGATGTCTCTTATGAAAAAAAGCGCCGCTGGTCCAGATTGCCATTTAACAGGGATGGCCATGGCTTCTATCCACCTGGTATCCCCCTCCTCGCAAATTATTTCCAGGGGATCCACCGTGCGGATCTCCCCGGTCTTGAGGGCATCCCTGCAGGCCCTTTCCATGATTTTCCCCGATTCCTCAGGGAAAAGTTCAAAAAATTTCTTCTTTTCCAGGGACTCTTCGCAGCAGGAAAACAGGCGTTCTGCCTCCGGGTTCCAAAAAACTATTTTTTGGGAATCCCTCACCGCCATTATGCCCTCCCGGGCATTTTTCACCACTGTCTCATATTTTGACTCCGTTTCCACTACAGAATCCTCAAGCTTTTCCGCATATTCCCGGAGCTTCCTCTCGGCAGCCTGCAGGCGCCTTCTGGCCTCGAATTCCTCGAAACGTTTCCTGTAATTGAAATATACTCCTACGAGAAGAACTCCCAGGCTGGACAAAAGGAAGATGTTATTTACAAAAAAGAGCCTGGTGAGGTTTCCCCTCCCGGAATACAAAGCCACCAAGAGATAAAGCGTATAAAGCATAAGGGTATGGATAAAATGGGTCTTAACATCAAAAGGCAAAAAGGTGAGAAAGCCAATGAACAATAATAGCAGGCCTGCATAATAGGGTGTGCCAAAGCCATTGACATCCTTTATCATCAAGATGATACACAGCCCTATAATATAATACCCGGAAACAGCAATGCTCCTGGCAGCATTCAAATCGGAACTTTTTCTGCTGAGCAGGAAAAGGACCAGGGCAAGACCGGAAGTAACTAGGCGGTATATGAGAAACCTGTTGAAATGGTCGGGATAAAAGAAATAATCAACCCAGGAAAAGGCAGGGACAAGAAATATGGCCAGGAGCAGTGCAAATTCCAGCCGCTTCTTGAGAACAGGGAAGAGATCTTCTTTAAAATCTTCTATGAGTTCTGGATCCTTTTTCAAAATCTTCTCGTACTATAAAAAATCCTGTTCCCGCCACATGGCATCTCTAAACATTTCCCTTCAATCCGCGGCACTCAAATAATTCTTGGACAAGCTGCCACCCACGAAAAGGCCTTATTTCTTTATGGCCACTGCAAAGAGATTTACTCCCTGGGACTCCGAGAGGATTTCCACGTTATCGCCAAAGGGTGTACCACTGAAAATGGCCCTGAGATCGTCTTCATCCCTGTAAATGAGTTTCCACTGGAAGATGTGATCCATCCAGGCCTTGTTTGGATTGGCCTTTGAAAAGTTACTGAGGACCAGCATTCCACCAGGCCTGAGGTACTCCCATGATCTGTTGACAAGGGCGGCAAACAGGCGCTCATCCAGGTAGTCCGTAAGCCCTGCAGAGTAAATTATATCTTGCAGTTCAAAGTCGTGCCGGACACGGCCTATTGCCCATTTTACCACGTTTTCCTGCATGAGCCGAATCCTGGCTTGGTGTTCAAAGACATCGACATGCTTGGATGTGTATTCAAGCGCCTCGGCATCGGCGTCAATGCAGATACAGTCAAGCATGTGGCTGTTATTAAATTTTCCAATAAAGTCAAAGAGTTCCCTGTTGGAACCACAGGCAAGATTCATGATGCCGACCCTGTCTCTCTTGTCCATGATATTCGTGACATGGCTTTCAATAAGGCCTGCCAGCATTCGCCTTCTATCGCGCACTGCCCTGGGAGGCGGACAGTCCAGGCAGTACCTGTCTATCATCATTCCCAGAAGACCGTCTCCATCAGGGATATTGCGGTAGATGGCCTCCATCATGAGAAAGTCCCCGGCATATCCCTTGGGCTTGAAATAGGCCCTTTCGGCAAAACGACTCCTCATAAAATACGGAAAGATCTCCTTGAACACGTAACCCCAGACATGCTCGGCCAGTTCAACCCTTCCGGATAGGTATTCTGCCAGATGTTCAAGATAACCGTCGAAGGAATCCATGGTTTCCTTTACCCTGGCGTAAAGGGCCTCGTCCATTTCCATGCTGCTCCGCTCCTGGGCAGAGGATGCGATTTCATACATCCTTGCCTTAAAGGCCTCCACTTCGACATTTACCCGTTTCCATACCTCGGTCTCATAGACGGCGGCAGGGATCGGTCTCGATTTGATGAAGCGGGGCCTTCTGCCAGAAGAAAGAGAGGCACTGTACCCGGCAAGAGGCTGGTAATCGGACACCATCTTCCTGAATTTCTTGCATATTGAAAGGGCGATCAGTCCCAGGAAGTCCGCATAAAGCCTGGGATCATCCAGGCGAAGTCTTTCAGCAGAGGTGGAATCCATCACGGAAATTACAGTATCATGCGAGGCCTTTATCTTTCTCACCCGGCTCAAGCCGTCAAAAAACCCCGTTTCCCCGAAAAACTCCCCGGCTCCTATGAGGGCTACGACTATCTGCGCCCCGCCGGAATCGTATGATACCTCGACCCCCCCCTTATCCACATAATAAAGGCAGTTTCCATCCTGGGGCTCAAGGTCCAGGCTATGGCCCTGCCGGCACCTTTTCTCGAACATGTAGGGCCTTATGGCCTCCAGGATCTCCCGTCTCGAAACCTGGGAGAAAGGAGAACCGGGATCCTCATGGATTTCTTTTAATACCAGATTCACGTCTCCCTCCTTCTTTTTTCAAAGTAGCGGGCCGGGAATCGTCCCTTTAACCTGGAAAGGACCCGGGCCGCTTCCAAGATAGCTCATACATACCTTTAGTGGTGTTATCGGTACATATTTCAAACCTCCTTAGCCCTTTGCATTTCAGAAGATATTGAAATATGTTAGCGTCTGCTGAACTTCCAGATACCCAATAAATAATAACCAAGGAGCTTGAATATGCCTTCCAAGGCAGAGGAACAACTATTACCCAAGGCTTACGACTTTCGTGACGTTGAAACGCGCTGGTATGCCCAGTGGATGGAGGAAGAACTTTTTACCGCCACCATGGACAGCGACAAACCCAGCTTTTCCATGGTGATTCCCCCTCCCAATGTCACGGGAGTACTGCATATTGGACATGCCCTCAACAACACCCTCCAGGATATCCTGATCAGATACAAGAGGATGGATGGCTACAATACCCTTTGGGTACCGGGAACCGACCATGCCGGCATTGCAACGCAGAACGTGGTTGAAAGACAGCTTGCCCAGGAGGGCCTTACCAGGCACGACATAGGCAGGGAAAAGTTCATAGAAAGGGTCTGGGAATGGAAGGCCAAGAGCGGCGGCAGGATAATCGAGCAGCTGAAGCGGCTGGGCTGTTCCTGCGACTGGTCCAGGGAAAGGTTCACCATGGACGAAGGGTTGTCCAGGGCGGTGCGCGAGGTATTCGTAAGGCTTTACGAGGAAGGGCTCATATACAGGGGAGACTACATCATCAACTGGTGTCCCAGGTGCCACACGGCCCTGGCTGACATAGAGGTGGACCACGACCTGTCCAAGGGCAAACTCTGGCACATACGATACCCTGTGGCAGAAGAAGACAGGGACGGCACAACTCCTGAATACGTGGTGGTGGCCACCACCAGGCCGGAGACCATGCTGGGAGATACGGCAGTTGCCGTGAACCCCGAAGATGAGCGTTACAAGAAACTGGTTGGAAAACACCTTGTACTTCCGCTCCTGAACCGGAAAATACCTGTTATAGCCGACGAACACGTGGACCCGGAATTTGGAACAGGTGCGGTAAAGGTCACCCCTGCACACGATTTCAACGACTTTGAGATAGCGAGAAGGCACGAGCTGCCCTTTGTCAACATATTCGACATCAATGCAAGGCTCACGGAAGAGGCCGGCCCCTACAAGGGCATGGACAGGTTCGAGGCAAGACAGAAGGTGCTCGAAGACCTCAAGGCACAGGGCCTTCTGGACCATGAGGAAGACCATGATCTTGCAGCAGGAAAGTGCTACAGGTGCAAAACGGTTGTGGAGCCGAAACTCTCCAAGCAGTGGTTTGTAAAGATTGAACCCCTGGCCAGGCCCGCCCTGGAAGCAGTGCGGGAAGGCAAGACGAAAATCGTTCCTCCAGGCTGGATACGGACCTACGAGGAATGGATGACAAACATCCGCGACTGGTGCATCTCGCGCCAGATCTGGTGGGGCCACAGGATACCGGCCTGGACCTGTGAACGGTGCGGCCATGTCACGGTCGCCAGGACCGAGCCGGAAAAGTGCCCCGAGTGCGGCTCAAGGGAACTGGTCCAGGAATCAGACGTCCTCGACACCTGGTTCAGCTCGGCGCTCTGGCCGTTTTCCACCCTTGGCTGGCCGGACCAGACAAGGGAACTCGAGTTTTTCTATCCCACATCCGTGCTTATCACCAGTTTTGACATCCTCTTTTTCTGGGTGGCACGCATGATGATGATGGGTCTTCACTTCATGGAGGATGTGCCGTTTTACTACGTCTATCTCCATGCCCTGGTCCGGGACGCCCAGGGCCAGAAGATGAGCAAATCCAAGGGCAATGTCATAGATCCTCTCACCATCATGGACCAGTATGGCACGGATGCCGTAAGGTTCACCCTTGCCGCCTTTGCAGCCCAGGGCAGGGACATAAAACTTTCAGAAGAACGCATACAGGGCTACCGCCATTTTGTTAACAAAGTATGGAATGCTTCGCGACTTGTCCTCATGCATGGCTCTGATCTTGAGGATTACGAAAGCCTCGTCACAAGGGGGCCTTTGAACACCACGGAAAAATGGATACTTTCCAGGCTTGAAAAGACCGTTTCAGAAACGAGGCAGGCCCTGGATGAATTCAACTTCGACGTGGCGGCCAAGGGGCTCTACCAGTTCTTCTGGCACGAGTACTGCGACTGGTACCTGGAGCTTGCAAAACCCGACCTTTCCGGGCAGAACCCGGAACGGGCCGAGACATCGAGGGCCGTTGCCCTGTACGTGCTTGATACCGCACTCAGGCTTCTTCACCCATTCATGCCCTTTGTAACCGAGGAGCTCTGGCATCACCTGCCAGGCAGGACCGGTTATATCATGGTCAGCCAGTTTCCGGCCTCAAGGCCTGAACACGTCTTTGAAGAAGCGGAAAGGGAAATAGAACTTTTAAAGACCATAATTACAGGCATAAGAAATATCCGCGCAGAACTGGGCATCCATCCGGGGAACAAGGTCAAGGCCGTGTTTCTTCCCCACTCGGAAGGGGCAAGAAAGGCCATAGAAAGGCACGAAAGCGAAATCTCCATCCTTGCCCGTGTCTCCGGCATGGAGCAGATTGCCTCAGAATCCCAAAAGCCAAAGGGTGCGGCGTCCTTCATCACGGAAGACGTGGAGATATTCGTCCCCCTGGCCGGGCTTGTTGACATATCCCAGGAGCTTAAAAAGCTGGAAAAGGAACGGGGAAAGGCGGAAAAGGAACTGGGAAAGGTGCTTGGAAAGCTGAGCAACGAAAACTTCCTTAAAAAGGCCCCTGCCGAGATCGTAAAAAAGGAGGAACAGAAAAAAGAGGCCCTTGAGGCCAAGCTTGAAAAGATCAGCAAGCACCAGCAGATGCTGGAGCAGGCGGGCTGAAGCATGGCACAGGCGCCTGGCATAAACTCCTTCATACCGCCCAGGGCACTTTACGAAAAAACCGTCCGATCTGCCCTCATGGAAGACGTGGGCCACGGGGACGTGACAACGGCATGCACCGTGGATGAAAACACCCTGGGCACCGGCCGGATCATTGCCAAGGAAAAAGGTGTGCTGGCAGGCCTTTTCGTTGCGATAGAGGCCTTCAGGCAGGTAGACCAGGAGCTTTCCTTTTCCGGCGTCATGGAAGAAGGCAGCAGCTTCCAGGAGGGTGAGACCCTTCTTGCAATAAGGGGCAGGGCCTCCAGCATACTCATGGCCGAGAGGGTGGCCCTGAACTTCCTCCAGAGGCTTTGCGGCATTGCAACACTTTCCCGGAGGTTTTTCGAAAAGCTCAAAGGTACCAGTTGCCGCGTGGTTGGCACCAGGAAAACCACGCCGAATCTGAGGCTTCTTGAAAAATATGCCCTCAGGGCCGGCGGCGCCATGAACCACAGGTTCAGCCTGTCTGACGGGATACTGATAAAAGACAACCATATTGCAGCCTGCGGCGGCATCACGGCAGCCGTTACGGCGGCTAGGCAAAGGGCCCCTCACACACTCAAGATCGAGGTGGAGGTGACGGATCTCGACCAGATGAAAGAGGCCATTGATGCAGGAGCCGACATCCTTCTCCTGGACAACATGAACCCGGAGGAGATAAAAACAGCAGTGGCCGCTGCCAGAAATCTGGATCCGGGAATCGTCCTGGAAGCCTCAGGCGGCATCAACCTGGAAAATATCCGCGAATACGCATCAACGGGAGTGGACATCGTTTCAAGCGGCGCCCTGACCCATTCCTTCAAATCCATTGACCTGAGCCTCAAGCTCAAGCTATAATCGATTCATGTTTCCCATCCAGGACAGTATTCCCCGCAAGTGCCCTGCCCTAATGAACTGGACCATAATGGGCATCTGCATCGTTATCTTTCTCTTCGAGACGGCCCTTCCTCCAAAGATCCTTGAACATCTTACCTATCTCTATGGCGTGGTGCCAGCAAGGTACACCCACCCGGACTGGGCCGTTTCTGCAGGGCTCTCTCCTGCCCCCATATTTCCACTTTTTACCTGCATGTTCCTGCATGGAAGCTGGATTCACATAATAGGCAACATGTGGACCCTGTGGATATTTGGCGACAATATCGAAGACGAGATGGGGCCTTGGCGGTTTCTGGCCTTTTATTTGCTTTGTGGCCTTGCGGCATCCGTGATACACATCTACACCAATCCGGACTCCACCATTCCAACCATCGGTGCCTCCGGGGCCATAGCCGGGGTCATGGGCGCCTATTACGTGCTCTTCCCCAGGGCCAGGATCATCATCATGATTCCCATCTTCTTTTTCCCGTTCTTTTTCGATGTACCGGCGGTATTTTTCCTGGCATTCTGGTTCCTGGAACAGCTTTTCAGCGGAACCTTCTCTATTTTGAGCCCGCAGATGTCTGGCGGAGTGGCCTGGTGGGCCCATATAGGCGGTTTCGTGGCAGGAATGCTCACTTACAGGTTCTTTCTCAACCACCAATACTGCAGGAGACGCTTTCCCGACCACAGCCGGCCATGGGGATTGCTTGCACCCAGGGATCGTTTATAAAATTCAATCGGTTAAACAACTTCTAAATCGAGAGGTGATACTATGACACCAATGGATATCTTCTGGATATTTTTCATGATGACTGCCCTTCAGCCCATTCTCAAGCAGAAGATGCTGGAGGCTGCCAGGCAGCGCACCATAGCCAAGATAGAAAAGGAACGCGGTTCCAGGGTGATTCTTCTCATCCACAGGCAGGAGACAATGAGTCTTCTTGGTTTTCCCGTGATGAAATTCATTGACATAAACGATTCCGAGCAGGTCATCAGGGCCATCCACATGACTGACTCCGATGTGCCCATCGACCTGGTGCTTCACACCCCGGGAGGACTGGTGCTGGCCGCCCTCCAGATAGCAAGGGCGGTAAAGGACCACAAGGGAAAGGTCACGGCTTTTGTCCCGCACTATGCCATGAGCGGGGGCACCCTTATCGCCCTGGCCGCAGATGAAATCGTAATGGACAAGCACGCTGTACTTGGTCCGGTTGACCCCCAGATGGGAAACAGCCCGGCGGCCTCACTTCTGAAGGTGCTTGAGAAAAAGCCCATAGAAAAGGTGGAAGACAACTCCATAGTCATGGCGGACATAGCCGAAAAGGCACTTAAACAGATGAAACTGAACGTGACCGACTTGCTTGCAGACAACATGGGCAGGGAAAGGGCCGAAGAGCTTGCCCAGCTTCTTTCCCAGGGCACCTGGACCCATGATCATCCCATCTCATGGAACGAGGCAAAGGCCATGGGGCTTCCCATCAAGACCGACATGCCTGCGATATTCTATGAACTCATGAGCCTGTTTCCCCAGCCGGTGAAGAGAGAGCCGTCAGTGGAATTTCTGCCCATCCCAAGGAAGGGAAGCGGAGCAGGAAAGACCCAGAAATAATTTGAACAACAGCATATGCGGTCTTGCTAGCTTATTCCTGCATGACCGCATATGCATATGCGGAATGGTTGTGGATGGACTCGAAATTTTCCGCTTCCACCGCAAACCAGGTGATTTCGGGAAGTTTTTTGAGGCCCTGATAGACACCTCTGACCAGGTCCTCCACGAACATCGGGTGATCGTAGGCATATTCGGTAACAAATTTCTCATCGGGCCTCTTGAGAACGGAATAGACCTCTGAAGAGCCGCATTCCTCCACTATCTGGATCACGTCTTCCAGCCAGATAAACCTGTCGAACCTTACCCAGACCCGAACCTCTCCCCTCTGGTTATGTGCCCCGTAACTGGATATCTCCCTGGAACACGGGCACACGGTCGTGACAGGGACCCTGGCAATGAGCATCATGTCGAGGTGGTCCGTCATACTGCCATGAAGGCCGCAACCGTATTCCATCAGCCCCTTGGTCCCGGTGACAGGAGCGCTTTTTTCAATAAAGTATGGAAAATCTATCTCCAGGTGGGCCTCCTGGGCGTCCAGCCTTTCCTTCATGGCGGAAAGAATCATCTCAAAGGTCCGGACGTTTATCTCCTGCCTGTACTCGTTCAGGATCTCCACAAAGCGGCTCATGTGGGTCCCTTTGAACTGGTGTGGAAGATTCACATACATGTTTATGCTGGCCACTGTCTGCTGTCTGCCCTTGGCCTTGTCGAGGACCGTGATGGGATAGCGTATGTTTTTTATCCCTACCCTGTTAAGGGAGATCCTCCTGTCGTCGGCCATGCTCTGGACATCGGCCAGGCTTCCGTATTCATGGTTCATGGAGACTGCTCCAGCTTGTCGATCATCTCTGCGGCGGAGTCCAGAAGGCTGCTGTCGGAAGAGACCACGGGCCTTGCTGCCCTTTCAGCAGCCCTGGCCAGGGGTGAAAACCCAAAGCGGCCAACGGGCTCCACTCCGCACGTATCCTTGATGAATTCGAGGTCCGAAGGGTCCTGCAGGTTGTTTGCAACCACGTGAAGGCTCCTGATCTTGAGATCCTTCGCCAGTCTTTCTATCTTCTCCGCTGTTTCAAGGCTCCCCCTGTATGGCTGAACCACTATCAGGATGTGATCCACTGATGCAATGGTGCCGCGGCCAAGGTGTTCCACCCCTGCCTCCATATCCAGGACAATATCCTCGTCCTTGGAAAGAAGAAGCGAATTCAGGAGATTTCTGAGAACGGCGTTTTCGGCACATGCACATCCTGCACCTCCCTGCGGGATTGCCCCGAGAACCATAAGGTTCAGGTTTCCATGCCTTTTCATGAACTTTTCCGGAAGGTCTCCCACCCTGGGGTTCATGTTGTAAAAAGGGCCGTTTCTCTCGGATCGTTCCTGGAGAAGATCCTTCATGGCAGATATCGGGGTAAGATCCTGCTGGCTCACGCCCAGAAGCCTTGCAAGGTGGGGACTGGGGTCCGCATCTATGGCAAGCACCTTTCTGCCCCGGTCAAGAAGCGCCTGTACAACAAAGGCACTTACGGTGCTCTTGCCCACTCCTCCCTTGCCGCATACTGCTATTTTCATATCAACCGACCTCTAAAAAGACTGCTAATTTTCCAAGATGACGGCAGCTCCGCCCCTTCTCGGGTCGCCTGCCGCCTGTCCTGCCACCGGGTCCACCACGTGAACGCCGCCAAAATACACGTCTATACCCTCCCAGACGTTTACAGGAAACCTGCTTTCAAATGCCTCCATGACATGCTCCTCAAAGCCCGGCTCCACTTGGAACACCTGTCCGTCCCAGTGAATCCGGGGCCTTTCCACCGCCTCCTTCACCGCAAGGTCAAAACACAGGCGGTTTACTATCACCTGGACCAGGGCGGTGCGTATCCTCTTGCTGCCGCCGCTTCCGAGGACAAGTACCGGACTGCCATCCCTTTCTATTATGGAAGGAGACATCATGGAGCCAACCCTGATGCCTGGCGGTGATGCATGAAACCCCTCGGGGTGCAGGTCATCCTCGCCCATCATATTGTTGAGCATGATCCCGGTTCCCGGTGCAAAATAGCCGGAACCTTCCCCGTTGGAGGTAGTCATGCTGGCCATGTTCCCGTGCCTGTCGCATACGCTTACATGGGTGGTGCCCCTGGAAAAACAGGGCCTTATATCCTGCCTTGCCCTTTCAAACCAGGTTTTGGCAGGCCTTTCCAGCCTGAACCCCATGCCCTTTCTGTAATCTTCCACCTGCTGCATGGCCTGGGCAAGGATACAAAGATGGCGCTGGTCTCCGTATGAGCAAACATCTCCAACAGCCAACCCCTCCAGGAGCTCCAGGGTCATGGAGATATAAAACCCTCCGAAGGAAGGAGGCGGATTCGTGACGAGCTCGTATCCACAAAATTCCGTCCTCAGGGGTTGTCGTTCCTTTACCCTGTAGGCCGCAAGATCCGCCATGGTCAAAAGTCCTCCCCCCCGGGCCATATCCGAAACGATATCCTTTCCCAGGGAACCTTTATAAAAATCATCGATGATCCCGCCCCTTGTCCTTCCTATCTCGTCAAGGAAATCCGCAAGAGCAGGATTTTTCAGGATATCCCCCTCTTCCAGGTACCTGCCGTCCTTCAGGAAGATTTGCCTGCCCTCTTCAGAAAAAAGCATTATGGGTTCAAGAAGGGAGATGAAATAGGCCTGGTGGCTGTTCAGGCTGACCCCTTGCCTTGCAAATCTTGCCGCCGGGGCTACGATGTCGGCCAGATCCATGGACCCGAGCCTGGAATGGACATGGATAAAACCCCTCAGATTGCCCGGCACCGCCACCGAACCCAGGCCAATGTTAAAGACCTGGCTGGAACCTGGAAACTCGACTGTTACAGGGAAGAAGTGAGGCTTCCTGGCACCTTTGGCAAGCCCCTTTCCCGGAGTATCAACGAAGAAGTCAAAAAGTATCTCCCTGCCACCTGCAGGCCTGGCCATCAGGAAACCGCCTCCACCCAGGGAGGACAGGGCCGGCTCCACCACAGCTGCTGCAAACCCTGCGGCCACCACTGCATCAAAGGCATTTCCACCGTTAGAAAGGATTGTGGATGCCGCCTCTGTCACCAGGGGGTGACCTGAAGCAACTCCCGCCTTGAATTCCACCAATATCCGACACCTCTTGTTGTATCTGCTCACAGGGTACTGCATCTGCCTGCGTTGTCGGGCACTTGAAGTACAGGGAGTACCTCTTCGCACCCTCCGCCCTGTATCTGTAGCACCCTGTAAGCAGATACATTCCAGACAGTTGTGCGATAATACCCGCAAAAAAACCCTGTGAGGAGTTACCTCTTGTTTTGTTGTTCAGTCAGGGCCTTCCAGCCTAAACCGGCTGAAATCATTTGGCAAGAAAGGCTTAACCGGAATAAACACATCTCTTTCATCAGGAGGTTAAAACGATTATTCTCTGTAAACAACAGCCTGGAGGAAAGAGCCATGAAGTGTCCCGGACAGGACAGCAGGTACTGGAAACCTGGAGCCATATTTGACGTGAAATGCCCCAACTGCGGGGAAATGATCGAGTTTTTCAAGGATGACACCAGGCGCAGGTGTCCTGGTTGTGGAGCGGAAGTCCCCAACCCCGAGATGGATTTTGGATGTGCGGCATACTGCCCCTATGCGGAACACTGCCTGGGCGGGATTGCTGCTGAAAAGGCAGGAGACAGTAAGCTCAAGATCATGAAGGCCAGCCTGGCCAAGGCCTTGCGCTCCATTTTCCTGAATGACAGCCGGAAGGTGTCAGGGGCCACCAGTCTCATGGAGCTTTGCGAAGAGATCGGCAAAAAGGAAGGGGCAGACCTGGGAATTGTCCTTATTGCCGGGCTTGCCACTTTGAGCATTGAACAGGAAAACAGCACGGAGGGATCCAGGAAAGCCTCAGACGACCTTTTGAAGAAACTCACGGAAACAGGAGTGGATGAAAAACTGGCCCGAGATTCACTGGTCCTGGCTCAAAACGCCATGTCGGGGAAATTGGAAGATGAAAAGGAAATCAAAAATTACAACGTCATAAGGGACGCAATCATGATTTCAAGATTCCAGTCAGAAGGAAGATCCGACTGGGGAAGTCTCTCCAAGGTCCTGGTTACAGATAGTGCCAGGCAGATGGCAGCCAGCAGGGCGGCGCTTCGTGACTAGATGGCCTGGAGGGTTTGGGCCGCTGCCCGTCCAACCCAAAGAAAAGGCCGGCACATCTAAAGATGGCCGGCCTCCAACCAGGGTTATGCAAATCATTCTATCCAAGTATGGCCTTAAGGTCCTCGTCCGGGGTCTTTATCGGCATAATGTTGTAATTTTGAACCAGGACATCCAGCACGTTCGGGCTGATGAAAGCCGGAAGGCTTGGCCCAAGCCTTATGTCCTTAATCCCCAGGGCGAAAAGCGTAAGGAGAATGGCCACTGCCTTCTGCTCATACCATGAAAGGATCATTGAAAGGGGAAGATCATTGACACCGCAGCCAAAGGCGTCTGCCAGGGCCGTTGCTATCATTATGGCTGAATAGGCGTCATTGCACTGTCCGACATCGAGAAGCCTCGGGATTCCTTCAATGTCCCCCAGCTTCTTGTCAAAAAAGCGGAACTTGCCGCATGCCAGGGTAAGAACGATACAGTCCTCTGGCACCTTCTCCACGAATTCCGTGTAGTAGTTCCTTCCGGGCTTTGCACCATCGCAGCCTGCAACCAGGAAAAAATGCCTGATCTTGCCGTCCTTGACAGCCTGGATCACCTTGTCTGCAACGGAAAGCACGGCATTTCTGGCAAAACCCACCATGACCGAACCCTTGTCCGTATCTTCGGTGAATCCGGGCATCTCCAGGGCCTTTTCGATTGCAGGAGTAAAATCCTTGTCCTTTATGTGGGCAACCCCGGGCCAGCCCACAAGGCCCGTGGTAAAGATACGGTCAAAATATGAATCCTTGGGTTTTTGAATACAGTTGGTGGTCATGATGATGGAGCCTGGAAATTCTGCAAATTCCCTTGCCTGATTCTGCCAGGCAGTGCCGTAATGACCGTAAAAGTGAGCATATTTCTTGAGTTCCGGGTACCCGTGGCATGGCAGCATCTCACCGTGGGTATAAACGTTTATCCCCTTGCCCTCGGTCTGCTGCAGAATCTGTTCCAGGTCCTTAAGGTCATGTCCTGATACAAGGATCGCCTTTCCCTTTCTGGCACCAAGAGGGACCTCTGTAGGAACTGGGTGACCGTAACGGCCCGTGTTTGCCGCATCGAGAAGTTCCATTGCCTTGAGGTTGGCCCTTCCGCAATCAAGCACCAGTCCGACCCATTCCTCCAGCCCCATCTGTGTGTTGAGGCTTGATGCAAGCGCCCTGTGCATGAAACTGTAGACCTCTTCGTCTTCCTTTCCAAGGATCTGTGCATGGTCCGCGTAAGCTGCAACGCCCTTGAGGCCGTAGATCAAGGTCTCCCTCAGGGAACGCCTGTCTTCATCCATCTCGCCGTTGGAAAGAACTCCATGCATCTCACCCTGCCTTATCATCTCTTCCCTGTTGGAACCGAGATCAAAGGTGGCAGGGCCATCCGGAAACTGCGTGCTGCCGCCGGCAGAAGCAACCTTTTCCTTCAGCTGCTCCCTGAGCTCCACGCAGCGCCTCAAAAGCTGCACAAACCTGTCCGGGTCGAAATCAACGTTTGTGAGGGTGGAAAATGTAGCCTCGCAGGTAAACACGTTGACATCCCTGTCACTGACGCCAACCTTTCTGCCCTCGACTGCCACCTGTGAAAGCCCCTTGAGGGCATATATTAAAAGATCCTGAAGTGCCGCCACATCGGGCTTCTTGCCGCATACACCTATCTTGGTACAACCGGTTCCCTTTGCCGTCTGTTCACACTGAAAACAAAACATAATGCTTACCTCTTCTTCTTGTATTATCCCCTGAAAGGGATGTTGATAAACCTGTACAACGATTCGAGACCATTCCTGCTGATCAAGGCGCCGAAACGCTCCCCGGCCCTGCAGCCGGACATGTAGTAATCCGCAACCTTTTCCGCCACTGCCATGGTTTCATCCTCGTTGAATATTCCAGGCAGTTCATGGGCAAGCTGTGGATGCCTGCCAAGCTTGCCGCCAACCAAGATCCTGAAACCTTCCTTTTCCATTTCCAGGCTTCCGGTTGGACACACCTTGATGCAGTGGCCGCAGTAAAGGCATTTTTCACGGTCAATTACAGGCCCGCCGTTTTGTTGAAGCGACAAGGCCCGCTCCCTGCACTCTTCGATGCATGCCCCGCACATGCTGCATTCAATCTCGGCTACCGCAGGCTTTACTGCCCCGATAATGCCCAGATCCACGATCTGGGGCCTGGAACACGCATTGGGACAAAAGGATATGGAAATCCTGAACTCGTGATGCATCTTAAGTGGCCCTGGGACACGCTCCTTCAAAAAGGCCTTGAGATCCAGGCTCCGGAAGTGCCTATCTAGCCTGTCCGGAAGACCGGTGGGGCCAAGGACCCTGTTGGTGCAGTCCCTGGCTCCGAAACACGTTTCCAGCCGGTACCCCTTCACCTCGGCATCTTGGCCTTTCATGAACCTCTGCCTGCAAGCTTCCAGATGATCGGGCACCACGAGCTGCGATCCCTGCCGGCGCGCGAATTCTTCAACCCTTTTCTTCACCATTTTCCGGATGAAAAAGGGTACGCGCTCCATCTCCTTCAAGGCATCATCACTCCATCTCATTAACCAGGCTCCTTCATGGTTGTTCATGATAAACAGGATAAAAAATATTAACATTGACTTATGTCAATGTAGGTATAATTTTCCAGGGATAGCATCATTTAAATCCAAAACCGGAAAAAGGAGGCTGACCATGCCAGACACCCCGAAAATCCCCGGACTTGTGCAGAAAAAAGACGGATCCTACGGCTTCACTGTTGAATGCCCCAACGGCTTCATCACCAAGGAGATATTGAAGGCCGCACACGAGGTATGCCGGAATTTCAACTGCCGCCTTCACATAACCACTGCCCAGAAACTCATGTTTCTGGATCTTGACCAGGAATCGGGCGCAAGGGCCGTGGAACTCCTGGAACAGGCAGGGGCCAGCGTCAGGAAGGCAAGAGACCTCTCCCAACCCCGTGTATGCGTGGGCAAGCCGTACTGCAAATTCGGAGTTCAGGATTCCCTGGCCCTTGGCGACACCCTTTACAACGAGCTTGCCAGGATGGCCACCCCGCCAAAACTCAAGTATGCGGTGTCCGGATGCCTTGCCTGCTGCGCGTGGTCCAACCTCATGGATCTCGGATTTGCCGGAGTCAAGAGCGGATTCAGGGTGATAGTGGGCGGACACGGTGGTTTTTGGCCAAAACCAGGAACGGAAATAGGCAAGGTGACCAGTCACGAACAGGCAGTGGAAGTACTGAGAAAGGCTGCAGAGCTTTTCCGTCAGGAAATTCCCAAAAAGGGAAGGATGGCAAAGGTGATCAAAAAGATAGGGGTGGAAGAGGTGAAAAGATACCTGGGATTCGAATAGGAAAGGGGGGGAGCCACGGCGCTCACCCCCTGATTTTCTGGGATAAAACCACGAAATTCCAAGTTTAATCTTCCCCTGCGCCCTGAAAATGAACGACAGGGCAATCCCTTGTCAAAACGTGCCGACTCTCCAGACCTCAAATCGATTTATATCGGGATCCCGACCAGCCGATAAGGGAAAATAGATCTTTACCAATACCGAATTTTCCGATAGTATTGTTCTGTTTTTTAGAACGATATTGAAATTTCTGACATGAACTCCATACTGGACAGCATAATCACATCCAAGACCCGCATAAATATCCTTATGCGGCTTTTCCTGAATCCGGATCAGCAGGCTTACCTGAGAGAGCTATCCAAGGAATTTTCAGCATCTCCCAGCGTAATCAAGGAAGAACTGAAGAATATGTCAAAGGTGGGCCTGCTGTCCCAGAAGAAAAACGGCAGACAGATAATGTACAGGGCCAATACCAGCCATCCCTTGTTCCCGGAATTGCACTCCATGGTGAGAAAGGCCCTGGGAATGGACAGGATCCTTGACAGCATCCTGAACAGGCTTGGAAAACTCAAGCTTACTCTTCTCATAGATGATTATGCGGCAGGAAAGGATACGGGAATCATTGATCTCGTTCTGGTTGGAGATATAGATAAAAATAATCTACAGGACCTGGTTGCAAAAACCGAACGATATATAAACAGAAAGATTCGGACCCTGGTGCTTTCCGAAGAGGAGTACAAAAGCCTGGAAGCCACCTTGAAGGACAGGCCTCATGTCACCCTCTGGCAGTCCGAATGATGTGAGCCACGATCATTCTGCATAAACCCGGACGGTCGATCTTTCCGGGGCCCTTTTAACTTTGATTGCAGGAACGGTTGAAAATTTCACCCGAATGGCGGTAGCATGTT
>CAYZJS010000055.1:0-2943 GCA_964478865.1 uncultured Thermodesulfatator sp. | reverse complement strand
AGCCCCGGTTCCACGATGTCCTGCCCGAGAAACACCGTACTCGGCCACCTTGTCGGGGCATTGACAGGTGTCCTTTTCTTTTGGATAGGCTCCAGTTTGGGCATCATCAGCGGAAGTACGGAACCAGACGGCCTGCTGCTGGCAGGCCTTGCACTTGGTGCCGGAGGCACGTTGATGGCTTTCACCAGGCTGCTCCATCCTCCGGCTGCCTCAACCATTCTCATAGGCGCTCTGGGAATGGTGGAAAAGGCGGAGGATATGCTGGCAATAGTTTTTTCCGCGGTCATTCTTTCCCTGCTTGCATGGGTGGTGCACAAGATGGCAGGGGTACGTTTTCCGGTGTGGGGCCCCCTGGAAAAGGAGGACGGCCCCAGGATGGAGACCAGGCTCGGGAAGCTCAGCCTGGACAAAAAAGGCAGGCCTGAGACCATGGCAGACACAGCTGCAAGGCTTGCCTCCCGCCAGAGACTGAAATAGTTTTTCCCACCTCTTTTTTATTTTATCGTTCCCCAATCGTTCTTCAGAGGGTAGAGTGAGAAAAAATATTTAGGAAACATTCCTACCGTTTTTGTTGAGATTTCATCTGGATGAACAGTTCGAAGATCTGTCCTGATGGTTCGGACAGGAAATTTTTCAGGACCCGCTGGAACCAGCGGCCTGCGGTGATAATTGACCCTGCTCCCGGCAGCCAGGGGATGAAAGAGGCCCTGAGCTTCTTTTTTATTGGAAGCCACCTTTTCTCAAGGGGCGTTTCCGTACCAGAAATTTATCTCTTCGACAGGGATTCAGGCAGGCTTGTTGTGGAAGATCTCGGGGATGTACGCCTGCAGGATGAAGCGGTGGCCTTTCTCACCCGGGGGAATTTTAAGGGCCTTGAGAAGCTCTATGTCAAGGCAGTGGAAACACTTGCAGCCATGCAGGCCAGGGGAACCCGCGGGTTTGATGCCAAGTGGTGCTGGCAGGAGCCTTTTTACGATTCTAGGCTGGCCCTGGAAAGGGAAGGGCTCTACTTCCTTGGTGCCTTTTTAAGGTCTTTCATGGGCCTTGATTTTTCTGAAAAAGCCCTGAAAAAAGAGCTTGAAGGGCTTGCACTCCTGGTGGACAATTATGATATTGGCACGTGGATATTGCACCGGGATTTCCAGTCCAGAAATCTCATGATTCGAGACGAAACAGTATTTATAATAGACTTTCAGGCAGCAAGGCTCGGGCCTCCCGGTTATGACCTGGCTTCCCTTCTGCATGACCCTTACGTGAACATGCCGTGGAGCCTCAGAAGCGAGCTGTTTGATTTTTATTGCAGTAAAATGAAGCATATTTTCAGGGAAAAGGTGTTTGCCAGGCAGTTTCATCTGGTTTCCATTTTGCGGCTTTTGCAAGCCCTGGGCGCTTACGGGTTCCTGATAAAATCCAAAGGGAGGGATTTTTTCAGGCCCTTTATCCCCCCTGCCCTGCAAGGCCTGGCAAGTCTTCTTGAAGACTGGCAGCTCACGGATTGCACGGAGCTAAGGCGCTGCATACGTGCAGCCAGGCTTTCATAGGCCGGGACGGTTTCATGGCATCAAAACTTCCCGGTCTCCTCCTGGCCCTCATATTCGCACTCTTTTTCGTGCCGAACTGGATACTCTCCCTGCCTGAAATACAGCAGGAACTAAGAAAACAGACCTCGGCGGCACTTGATGCCAATGTTACGCTGAAATCCGCCGTCTGGGCCTGGTATCCTTTGCCCCATGTCAGCTTCGAGGACTTCAGTGCGTCAGGCAGGGAATTTCATCTTACCTCAGCCCTCCTCGATGTCTATCCCGCCTGGGGAGACATCCTGACCGGCAGATTCGGGATTGACGGCATTGCACTGCACGACCCCGATTTCCTTCTCCTGTCTGTTCCAAGCAAAAAGGAGGAAACCAGGCCTCCAATGAACTGGATCAAGGTTACAAACGGCAGGTTCAGGGCCTCCCCTGGTCTCAAGTTCCAGTTCCTTCCCCTAAAGGACAAAAAGCCGCACCTCACAGGTATTTACGGCAGGCTGGAAATAGATGGCGACAGGCTGAGCGGCAGGGCCAGCGGGAAGACAGGGTTTGCACAGCAAGTGGCCGTTGATTTTTCGTACGACCTGGTAACCCTTGAATTTGCCCTTAATTCAAAGGTGGACCACCTGGATATAGCAAGGCTCTATTACAAGAATATTACCACGCAGGCACAGTTTCCCGCCGAGGGCTTTGTTGATCTGCACGTCAGGGCCAAGGGCAAGGCAATGGAATACCTCGATGGGAGTCTTGATGCCGCTTCTGAATGCCTCATCTCAAAGACCGCAAAGCCGGGTAGCCTGTTTTCCTGCGGAACCCTGAGGCTGTTTTTCCATTACAGGCCGGATGATCTCGTCCTGGATATAAGGCAGCTGGAATTTGTCCAGCCCGGGATGAAGCTTGCAGGAAAGATCAGGCTCAACAAGCGCGGCGGAAAGGACAACCTGCTTGTTGATCTCAGTGCCAGAGATGTGGACGTGGGGCAGGTGCGGAAGAGCGTCCTTTCCCTTTTCAGGGGCGAGAAACTGGTAAGGCAAGTATGCGATATAGTAAGGGGGGGGCAGGCAAGGACGCTTTCCTTCTATTTCAACGAAGAGCCCAGGTTCTTGGAGTCCCTGCACTGCATGCTCATAAAAGGGGAACTCGAGTCCGTACCCCTTTACATCCCCGATCAGCATCTTTTTTTAGATTCGGTAAGCGGGAAAATGACCATCAAGGATGCCATGCTCTGGCTGGAAGATGCCAGGGTGAAGCTCAGGAACTCCCGTGGCTCAAATGGCCTTTTTGTCTACGGACTGGCAGACGGCCAACATGAGCTGGAACTGGATATCGATCTTGATGCCGATCTGAGGGATGTAAAATGGGCACTTCGAAAATTCGTAAACGAGGAGGCCCTGAACGAACAGCTTGAAAAGGT
>CAYZJS010000054.1:0-7686 GCA_964478865.1 uncultured Thermodesulfatator sp. | reverse complement strand
GTGATAATCATAGCCGTCATGGGAAGCGAGACCGGAACTGCGGCAAGGGAAAAAGAAAGGTGGATGAAACTAGGGACAATCAGTGCAGTGAGAAAAAGGCATGTTTACACCGTTAACCCCGATATCATATGCAGCCCTTCACCCTGCACCTTTGCCGTGGCACTCAGAAAGATCGCAGGTATTATTCACCCGGAGATACGTAAGGAAATTGAAAAACAGTGTCCTTTGAATGAGTCGTGCAGGCAGACCCAGGACTCAGCGGAAGCTTTGCGGTAAATGTCCTGTCAGGCAGCCCTAAGGGAAGAGACGGGCACAGTGGCCTTGACCTGTTTTTTAAGCATGTCAAGGAGTATGATTGCCCTGTCTTTTCCATCAAGCGACTTCAATATACCTTCTATGATCGTATCATTGGGGCCCCTGACCCGGACCCTGTCGCCAGGCTCAAACCCGAACTTTTCCCTGGTGCTTACCGAGATCACCCCGTTTTCATCGGCCCTTTCCATGAGTCCGTCTATGAACCACCCGGGCACTGGTGGATAGTAATCTCCGAACCTTACCGGGCCTACTGCCCCCCTGGTACTGGATACGGCCACCCAGTTCGTCTCCTGGTCTGCCAGGTGCAGAAACAGGTATCCAGGAAAAAGGGGTGACAAAACCTCTTTCACCTTGCGGGCGTGTCTTGCAATGCGTACGGTTACAGGCAGAAACACCTCAAAGGACTGGTTTTCATAGTTGGTCTTGGCGTAAAATTCCTTTCTGGGTTGAGTCTTTATGGCATACCATTTTTTAACCATGCCCCACCTGTCCTCCGCGAACCTGCCTTGATTGATTTATCGATACGTTGAAATTTTTCAAAACCCCTTGGTTACGGGCGGTTCATCCAGTCCTAGTGGGGTGCCGGAAGTTCGTCCCGAATCTCCGGCTGGGAAAACCAGTCAGGGGCCTCTGCAGATTTAAGGGCAGCAAATATCTGGCCCCTGTCTCCCGCCTCCAGTGCGGCCTCGAGCACGTCATCCATATGTTCCACAAGCTTGATATCCAGTGACTTCAGGATCTTTGGTGGTATTTCCTTGAGATCCTTTTCGTTGTCAGCTGGGATGAGACAGCTTGCCATGTCCATGCGCCTTGCAGCCAGGAGCTTTTCCTTGAGTCCACCAATGGGCAGGACCCTGCCCCTGAGGGTAATCTCTCCAGTCATGGCAACGTTGTGCTTTACCGGTATTTTCAGGAGTGCGGAAACCAGCGCAGTAGCAATGGTGATACCTGCAGAAGGCCCGTCCTTGGGAATTGCCCCTTCCGGGACGTGAACATGCAGGTCCACCTTCTGGTAAAAATCCCAGGGAAGGCCCAGCTGGTGAGCCCTGGAGCGCACATAGCTCATTGCGGCATGTACAGACTCCTGCATGACATCACCCAGGGTCCCGGTTATGGTCAGCTTTCCCTTGCCAGGCATGACTGCGACTTCTATCTGGAGCAGCGTCCCGCCAGTTTCCGTCCATGCCAGGCCGGTGGCAACTCCCACAAGGTCCTTTTCCTCTGCATGGGAATGGCGGTAACGGGGAACTCCCAGGAACTTGTTGAGAGACGACCTGGTGATCCTTACCGTCTTGTCCTTGTCTCCGGAGCTTGCTATGGACCTTGCCGCCTTTCTACATAGGGCGGCAATGGATCTTTCGAGGTTTCTGACCCCTGCCTCCCTGGTGTAAAGGTGTATCAGGTCCTGCAATGCCCCGGTGCTTATGTCGAGCTGCTTGGACGTAAGCCCGTGGGCGTCAAGCTGCCGGGGAATGAGATGGCGCTTTGCAATCTCGATTTTTTCCTCTTCCGTGTAGCCGGCAAGCTCTATGATCTCCATCCTGTCCTGCAGGGGAAAGGGAATGGTGAACAGGGCATTGGCAGTTGTAATGAAGAGCACCTCAGAAAGATCATAGTCCAGGTCGAGGTAGTGGTCATTGAAGGCGAAGTTCTGCTCCGGGTCCAGGACCTCCAGGAGGGCCGATGCCGGATCTCCCCGGAAATCCGAGCTCATCTTGTCCACTTCGTCCAGGCAGAAGACCGGATTGTTGGAACCGGCCTTCTTGAGGGACTGTATGATCTTTCCGGGAAGCGCCCCTATGTAGGTTCTCCTGTGGCCCCTTATTTCCGCCTCGTCCTTGACTCCTCCCAGGGAAAGACGGACGAAATTACGGTTAAGTGCCCTGGCAACAGACCTTGCAAGGGATGTCTTTCCCACGCCTGGCGGTCCGACCAGGCAGAGAATGGGACCCTTTATTTTCTTGGCAAGGCTCTTTACTGCCAGGAACTCCAGTATGCGCTCCTTGGGTTTTTCAAGGCCGTAGTGGTCTTCATCAAGGATCTTCTCGGCCTTAACAATATCGTTGTTGTCCTTGGTCTTGTCATACCAGGGCAGGGACAGTATCCAGTCTATGTAGTTTCGTACAACAGTGGCCTCGGCGGACATGGGTGCCATGAGCTTGAGTTTCTTGAGCTCGCGCCTGACCTTTGCAGCCGCCTCCTTTGGCAGCCTCTTCTTCTTTATCTTTTTTTCCAGCTCCTGGATCTCGCTCTGTGTCTCATCCTTTTGACCCATCTCCTTCTGGATGGCACGGATCTGTTCGTTCAGATAGTAATCCTTCTGGTTCTTTTCCATCTGTTTCTTGACCCGTTCCTTGATACGCTGCTCCATCTTGGCGATCTGGGTCTCAGATGACATGAAGGTGTAAAGCTTTTCCAGTCTCTTTATAGGATCAAGGGCCTCGAGAACCGCCTGCTTGTCCGCCACCTTCAGGGAAATATGGGAGGCGATGGAGTCGGCCAGCCTACCCGGCTCCGAAAGGGAAGAAATGGATACCGCAACTTCAGGAGGCACCTTGTTGTTCAGCTTGCAGTATTCTTCAAATGCCGAAACCGTAAGGCGCTTGAGGGCATCCGCCTTGGCACCCTTAACCTCCTTTTCTTCCAGCGGTTCAACTTCAACTACGAAATATTTTTCCTCGGAAAGAAAATTCCTGATCTCTGCCCGCCTCTTGCCTTCAATAAGGGCCTTTACCGTGCCGTCCGGCAGCCTCAGGAGCTGAAGGATGGTCCCCACGGTGCCCACCCTGTAAATATCCTTCCTGCCCGGTTCATCAAGCTTTGCATCCTTCTGGGCAGATAGAAAGATCTCCTGGTTGTCTGCCATGGCCTTCTTGATAGCCTCGACGGATCTTTCCCTGCCGATAAAAAGAGGTGCCACCATGTGAGGGAAAAGCACCATGTCTCTCAGGGGCAGTAGGGGAAGCGTCAAGAATTTTTCCATGCTATTCATATTTCCTCTCGAACTTTTCTACGTCATTGAAGACCAGGTCACGAAGCCTCGGCCTGTTTACTTTCATAAATAAGAATGGGTTCGGCCCGGCGCAAGATAACTTCTTCACTAATTACGCATTCCTTGACGTTTTCGCGGGAAGGCAACTCGTACATGACCTCCAGCATGGCCTTTTCCAGAATGGCCCTGAGGCCCCTTGCACCGGTCTTTCTCTTGATGGCCTCTTCTGCCACCGCCTTTATTGCACCGTCGGTGAAATGCAGATCTATGTTGTCCATGGCAAAGAGTTTCTTGAACTGCTTTACCAGGGCGTTCTTGGGTTCCTGGAGAATCTTTATAAGGTCTTCCCTTGCAAGCTCCTCGAGGGTTGCTGCAACAGGGATCCTGCCCACAAGTTCCGGAATGAGGCCGTACTTGATGAGGTCTTCCGGCTCAAGGTGCTTCAGTATCTCGCTGAAACTAAGGTCCCTGGCCCCTTCCACGTTTGCGCCAAAACCTATGGAATACTTGCCGAGCCTAGTCTTGATTATTGAATCCAGCCCCACAAAGGCACCGCCCACGATAAAGAGGATGTTGGTGGTGTCTATCTTGACAAATTCCTGCTGGGGATGCTTCCGTCCGCCCTTGGGAGGCACGTTGGCCAGGGTCCCCTCTATGATCTTCAAAAGTGCCTGCTGCACACCTTCCCCGGACACGTCCCGGGTGATGGATGGGCTGTCGGACTTCCTGGCGATCTTATCTATCTCGTCAATGTAGACGATTCCCCTGCTTGCAAGCTCCACATCATAATCAGCGGCTTGCAGGAGATTCAGTATGATATTTTCCACGTCCTCGCCAACGTATCCGGCCTCTGTGAGGGTGGTAGCATCTGCAATGGTAAAGGGTACATTCAGGATCTTGGCCAGGGTCTGGGCGAGAAGGGTCTTTCCGCTTCCCGTAGGGCCGATGAGCATGATATTGCTCTTCTGGAGTTCCACCTCATCCATTGAAACATTTGATTCAATGCGCTTGTAATGATTGTGGACAGCCACGGACAGTATCTTTTTGGCCTGTTCCTGGCCCACCACGTACTGGTCCAGGAGGGCCTTTATCTCAGCAGGCTTGAGGATGGAGGCCCTGCTGGAGCCGGTCTCGTCGCTGCCTTCATAGTCTTCCGCTATTATGTCGTTGCAAAGATCTATGCATTCGTCACAGATGTAGACATTGGGTCCTGCAATGAGCTTTCTAACCTCGCCCTGACCTTTTCCGCAAAAGGAACAGCAGAGGTCTCCAGTGCCGTCAAAATCGTCCTTTTTTCTCGCCATGATTATTCATCCTCCTTGGAGGCCGTCTCTCTCTTTTCGATAATTTCGTCCACCAGTCCGTAATCCAGGGCCTCCTGGCTGCCCATGAAATAGTCTCTTTCCGTATCGGTCTGGATCTTTTCCAGGGATTGCCCTGTATGTTTCGCCAGGATCTCGTTGAGTCTTTGCCTGAGCTTTAGGATCTCCCTGGCATGAATGTCTATGTCTGTTGCCTGCCCCTGAAAACCACCCATGGGCTGATGGATGAGGATACGGGAATTGGGAAGTGTGAATCTCTTTCCAGGGGCGCCTGCGGCCAGGAGAAGAGCCCCCATGCTGGCGGCCTGCCCCAGGCACAAGGTACTTACATCCGCCTTGATGTACTGGATGGTATCGTAAATGGCCAGGCCGGCGGTTACGATGCCTCCTGGCGAATTTATGTACAGGGTGATGTCCCTGTTGGGGTCTTCCGCTTCCAGAAACAGAAGCTGTGCTATAATCAGGTTGGCAACCTCGTCGTTCACAGCGCCGCCGAGAAAGATTATTCTCTCCTTCAGCAGCCGGGAATAGATATCAAAGGCCCGCTCGCCGCGCGGGCTCTGCTCAATAACAATAGGTACTAACGGCATATTTTCAACCTCGTGGTATGCTCTTTTTGAAACCTTCCTGTAAAATCAGTCTGAATCACTGTTTTCCGGGCCGTTTTCGTCTTCTTCCTTAATGGTAACATTTTTCAGTATGAAATCCATGGTCTGCTTGGCTCTCAGCTTGGGCAGCACCGACTCAAAAACCGCGGAGTGAAACTGCTCTCTGCTCACATTCATTTCCTGGTAATGTTCATCGACATAATCAGAGTATCGTTTCAATTCCTCGGTTGGAATTTCCACCTTTTCCTTTTCGGCAATCTTGTCCAGGATAAGCTCGGTTTTTACCTGCTTGATGGCATCATCTCTCATCTTTTCCCTGAGCTTGGACTCATCGATACCTGCCTGCTCCAGGTTTACGCCCCTTTCCTGCATGTGGCTGACCACGTTGTCAATCATCTGGTCAAGTTTTTTCTCCACCAGCCGTTCCGGCACAGGAAAATCGGCATTTTCAAGGAGCTTGTCAAAAAGCTGCTGCCGGACGACCCCGTCTGCAGCGTTTTCCTTGTCTTCAAGGATCTGTTTCCTCATCCGCTCCCTTAGATCATCCACGGTCTTGAGCCCTATCCCCATCTTCTGGGCAAATTCGTCATCCAGCTCCGGCATATTCCTGGTCTGGATATTCTTCAGCACCACCTTGTAAAGTACTGTCTTTCCGGCAACCCTGGTATTGATGGCATCGTCCGGGTATGTAACCTCGATTTCCCGCTCTTCGCCCTTCTTCATGCCCAGCAATCCCTTTTCAAGGGTTTCATTCAGGTTGCCCTGCCCTACTTCCACGTAGTAATCCTGGGTGGCAAGATCCTCGACTTCCTCACCGTCTATGATGGCCGTATAGTCAATTATGGCGATATCCCCTTCCTTTAGAGGTCGGGGTTCATCAACCGGTTCAACAGTGCCGAAATGTTTCCGGAGGGCCTGGAGCTGTTCCTCCACCTCTTCTTCCTTCACCTCCACCTTTGGCTTGGTAAGTTCGAACTTCCTGAAATCCGGGATGTCAAACTCGGGCTCTATGTCCATGAGCACGGAATATTTAAACGGCTCGTCCGACTTGACCTCGGAAGATGAATCCAGTTGAGGCTCTAGCAGCATGGTGACCTTGCTCTGTTTTATTGCATCTCCAAGGGAGTCTTCAATAAGTTTCTGCATTACCTCCGCCTGGATCTGACCGGCATAATCCCGTTCTATGATTCGTCTTGGGACCTTGCCCTTTCTGAAACCAGGCAACGATACCGTCTTCCTTAGATAGTTAACCGCCTTATCCACCTGATCCTTTACTGTTTCCGAAGGAATTTCCACAGACAGGCGCTTCTGCACCGGGCTTACATCTTCAACGCTTACTTTCATTTCCATGTTTTAAAAAACCTTTCTTGATTTTTTTGTTTTAAAAAGCCTGGATGACAGGATCTTTTCAGAATGGCTGTCTTGAACACTTAAATCTATAGCAATGCTGATTAATGATATTTTGGCCAGTAAAATCCACCCTGGGACTGCTTCACATATTTCGGGCTGGCAGGCATCGGTTATATGGTGCGAGAGGGGAGAGTCGAACTCCCACGGCACAAGGCCGCTGGATCCTAAATCCAGTGCGTCTACCAGTTCCGCCACTCTCGCCTGATTCTCCATATTCAAGCGCGTCTAGCAAATTTAATAGAGCCCAAAAATGAAGTCAAGAAATCTTGTCCGCATTTGCTGTCAATACCGTGGCCATATAATCCTGATAAAACGCATAATTGATACAACAATGATGGAAACACACCCAAAGGAACATGATCAGCTTTCCCAAGGGGCCTTAGGGTACTGACAAGGCACGAGGCCCGGGAGAAGAATAAGCGTAGTTTTTAGTCAGCCCAATGGTAGGCGGCAGGGAAGGCTTTTCGGAGACAGGAAAGCAGGCCCAAGAGCTTCTATGGGCTTGGCTTCGCCGAAATCCATAAATTCCCTCGCTTCGCTCGACCGGACTGGATTTCTGTTGGCTCCGCTTAGCCCAAGAATCTCTAGGGCCTATTCCCAACGTCTCCTTCAAAGCCATTCCCTGCCTCGTTCCGCCCATGGCTCCTGCGTCTTATATTTGCCACCTCCTGGAATGAAAGTACAATTTTGGTGTGTATTTTTTCAGTAAACCGCCCTCTGAAAATAATCCTTGAAAAACCAGAAACGCGGCCATTTCTTTCATGCGGTTCAGCCTTGAAGAAATCTTTAGCCTTAAGTAAAGACCTCGGCGTAACAACAGTCGGAAATCCTTTCTGGACGACAAATCCGCTTCCAACCATCTACAAGCAAGGGTGGCCTGGAAGGGTTTTGGAAACCGTTGGAAGTAGCCCGTTACAGATTCTTAGGCGAAGCGAAGCGGCTGAAACCTCCATTTAGCGAGCGCTAGCGAGCGGCTTTGGAGCGTTTCAGCGAAGCCAAGCCTTAGAAGCAGTTAGGGCGGATTCCTGTTTCCAAGGCC
>CAYZJS010000053.1:0-32479 GCA_964478865.1 uncultured Thermodesulfatator sp. | reverse complement strand
CCTTGCCCACATAAAAACGGTGGAATCCAAGGGCGCCGAAAAAGAGGCAAAGGAGCAGGGTTACAAGGCGGGATTTTGGAGAGATGTTGGCGCGCATGGTCATTGAACGACTTTTCCCCGGCCTGAATCCGAATCTTCCATGATGCTGTTAAGTATCTGCCCCAGCGCGGAAAGCCTGTAGGGCTTGTGGACAAATCCCCTGATATTTAAAGAGGATGTGGCGCTTGTGACTTCATCACCGTCATAGCCGCTGGACAACAGGATCCGGGCGTCCTTGTCAAGTTCCAGTATCTTGCGGCTTGCCTCTATGCCGTCCATTTCAGGCATTGTAAGATCCATGATTATTGCATCTATATCTTTTTTTCTTTCCCTGAAAATCCGGACCGCCTCCAGGCCGTTCGGGGCAGTTATTACTGAAAAACCGTGATACTCCAGCATGCTGGATGCCACCTTCAGTACAGATGTCTCATCATCCACCAGGAGGATGGTGCCCCTGCTGGATCCCGGTCTTTTTTGGCTGGAAATTTCCTGGTGAGCTGGTCTGACCGGGCTTTTACTGGCAGGCAGTATTATCTTTACCGTTGTGCCCTGGCCCGGCTTGCTTTTGATACTGATGCCGCCCCTGTGACCCCTGATTATCCCCAGGACAGCCGCCATTCCCAGGCCCCGGCCGGTGAACTTGGTGGTAAAGAAAGGTTCAAATATCCTGGCCCTGGTATTTTCATCCATGCCGATTCCCGTGTCAGCGATTTCGAGATGGCAGTATTCCCCGGGAGGAAGCACATCTTCTGAAATAAAAGGCTCCATGTCCTGCTCGGTGAAATAGGAAGAACCCGTGGAAATATTGATGATGCCTGTTTTGGTTCCCAGGGATTCCGATGCATTTATAATGAGGTTCATTATTACCTGTTGTATCTGGGAAGGATCTGCCTTTATCATTACCGGCCTTTCTGAAAGACGGATATCCAGCACTGCCTTTTTGCTGATGGACATCTTCAGCATGTTGTGAATGTCCCGTAGAAGATCGTTCAAATCGATATCCTCTATTAGGAATTTGCCCCGCCCGGAATATGCCAGCATCTGCCTGCACAGGTCGGAAGCCTTGTTGGCCGCGGAAATAATGGCTTTCAGGTTTTCTGAGGATTTGGAATCAAGACCGATCTTTTCCAGGGCAAGCTCTGCATTTCCCAGGACAGCCATCAGGATGTTGTTGAAGTCGTGTGCGATTCCACCGGCCAAGACCCCCAGGCTTTCCAGTTTCTGAACGTGCTGCATCTTTTGCTCCATGGCCGTGCGTTCGGAAATGTCCCTGACCACACCGAGAAAACCCAGGATTTCGCCATCCTCTGACCTTACGGGGCCGCCTACAACCTCGGCCGGAAATACGCTGCCATCCTTCTTCTTGAGGCGGGTTACAAAGGGTTTGGAGACGCTGGGCGAATCCATTGAAAAGAAGAGTTTCCCTATCCTTTCATGGTCCCGTGGATCGGCATAGACATTCTTGGTGGGAGTTCCAAGGAGTTCCTCCTGGGTGAATCCCGTGATCTCCTCTGTGGCAGGATTTATCTTGAGAAATCTCCTGTCCCTGTCTGCGAAGACAACGATATCCCGGATGGAATTGAAAATCGCCTCGAATTCTGCCGCCTTCTGGGCGATTTTCTTTTCGGCTTCAAGCCGGTGGGTCAGATCCCTCACTACCGCTATTATTCGGTCCTTTCCTCCAATTTTAGCATGGGACAGGGATACTTCCGACCAGAAAAGGGTGCCGTCTGAGCGTCTGGAATGCCAGCGGAAGGTCTGGGGCCCTTTTTCCAGGGTCAATCTGATCTTTTTGAAAGCCTCTTCCTTTGTATAGGGAGGTATACCGCTGCAGAATTTTTCAGGGCCGAACTCGGAGAAATCCCGGGTGGTGGTGCCGAACAGTCTGCGTGCAGCCGCGTTGGTTTCCAGGATTTGACCTGTGCGGGCATCATGGATGAATATGGCCTCCTGGACCATATTGAATATCCTGGAATATCTTTCTTCTGTCTCCTTTCTCTTTTCCTGGTGAATCTGGCAGCGGATGGCAACAGCTGACTGGTTGGCTATTGCCTGGAACACGTTCATCTCCAGGGAGGAAAACCCTCTTTTTTTCCTGCTGTGGCCGATCATGACACCTGCCACCTCGCTTTCCCTCAGCATGGGTACGGCAATGGCGGACCGGATGTTTTCCCGCCATATCAGGTCGGGCACGGAGAAACGTTTCTCCCTTTGAAAATCTGCAACAACAGCAGGTTTACCCTTGGAAAAACAGTACCAGGCCAGGCCCTGGCCCTTTTCAAGGTAATACGAATCGATTATTTCCTCTGGAAACCCAATGGTATCCTTGATCAGAAGTCGCTGTTTTTCAGGAATCCAAAGAAGAAGCGTGGCAAAATCCAGCTCAAGGAATTCAGATGCACATATATTGCAGAACCTGAAAAGCTGTCTTTGCCCGGTGATGGCCAGGAGACCCTCAGAAAATTTCTGAAGGTAGTCCATGGCAGATCTTTCTTTTTTAAGCTGGTCTTTTAATTTTTTTATACCCTGCTGTGGGTAAAGCCCTTCTTTATCCATCTCCACTTCTCGGCTAATATTGAGCTGATTAAATAGATATCATGCCATGCATATTAATGGAAATAAAAAAATTTCTTTAGCGCCCAGGGTTATTTACGAGGATAACCATATTCTCATTGCGGACAAGCCTCCGGCCATGCCTGTAGTCCCGGATGCCAGCCGGGACCACTCCCTTCTGGACTGGGGCAGGGCCTACCTGAAACATACAAGAAACAAGCCGGGAAACGTGTACCTTGCCGTGATCCACAGGATTGACCGCCCGGTCTCCGGCCTGGTATGTTTTGCCATTACTTCAAAGGCTGCATCCAGGCTTTCTGCCCAGCTCAGGGAACACCGGCTGGGAAAGAAATACCTGGCAGTATCTGCAGGAAAACCCCGGAAACCTTCCGGCAGTATGGAAAATTACCTGCTGAAGGACAGGAAGAAAAATGTGGTCCGGCTGGTGGAAAAAGGAACCCAGGGAGCCAGGTTGGCCAGGACATCCTGGAAACTCCTTGAATGCAGGGAGGGCTTGTGCCTGTACGGCCTTGTGCCGGTGACAGGAAGGCCGCACCAGCTCAGGGTTCACATGGCGGCCATGGATTGTCCTATTTTCGGGGACTGGAAGTACGGCAGCAACGACAGGTTTCTTGGAGGCCGGGCCATTGTCCTTCATTCCTTCGGGCTTACATTGGAACATCCAACCAGAAAGGAAAAGATGCGTTTTCAGAGTCCTCCTCCGAAATGTTTTCCATATTCTGCCTTTTCGCATTATGCTGACTGGTTCAATATGAAAATTGACGATATTTGAGAATTATATTGACCTTAACTTTATTGACTTGCATATTATAAAATTCAGTTAAATCTTCGGGCCAATCTATATATTCGAGGAAAAATTTATGTCCACTCCCATTCCACTTACGTCTGCAGTTCACTGCAGAAACTATGATCATGATCACTGCAGCATAAAGGTCTCTGGTGATCTCGTGCAGGCTTTCTGGGACGAAACCATCTCCGGCCAGGTCAACAAGGCCATGGAAGATCTGTGGGTGCAGGTATTCCGGCCCGAAGATGATTATCCTGTCTTCCAGAAGAAAAGCACGGATCTCCATTCCACGGAGTTCTATCTGCTTCACAGTGGCCAGTTTGATTTCAAGCTGGTGCTCAAGGAACACTCCAAGCTGTACATGGCCACGGATTGCCACTACACCCCGAAGGTGAACCTGGTTTCCGAGAACGAGCTTCGTCACCATCTCACCTGGTCTGATATAGACTGGGACAGGGTCAGGAACCAGGTGGAAAGGGCTGCAAGGGTGGACTGGAACAGGGATATAGACCTTTTTGTGCATTGCCTGAGAAACCCGGACAACCCCCTGGACCTTCCGGAGGAGGAATGGATAAGGGTAGGACCTGGAGACTACACGGTCATAATGGGAGAACTGCGCAAGGTGAACCTGGCAGTGGTGAAAAAGGACGTGAAGGATGAGGCCGGCCTGCCGCAGGCCAACCTCAAGGACCCAACCGTCCTGAAGATAATATTTTCCCTTGATTTTGATGATCCTGACACCATTACAGAGCTTTTTAGCACGAGGATAGAGATCCCGGGGGATTCTGCCTATTTTGAACTAAAACGCGAAGTATGGGAGGAAGACAGCATCCAGCTTCGTGCCTGGTGGAAGATCCCACAGGGGGACTGGGACAGGATCGAGAAGGAAGTTCTAGGCCCGCTTGGATGCAAATGGGAAGATACGGAGCTTGAAATCAGCCTTTTGAGCCACGGGGAAAAAGGCCCCGAACCTGTCCAGGGGCAGGGAGGCGTACTCCTGCCAGGTGCAACGGACTGGCTGTTTACAGGCCTCAAGGACGGCAGGGCGTACCAGGCCAGGATCCATCTCAATATACCGGCCAAAGACAGGCATCTTGAGCTCATTTCCTCCACCATAAGCTCTGTTCCGGTAAAGCCGGACCAGATTGTCCTGATCCCCATTGACGAGTCCAGGGCCTACACCTACTGGCATCTGGACAAGGACAGGCTTTCAGCCAGGCTATCTGAGCTTTCAAAGCGCACCGGCCAGGAGGTAAAAACCTTTATCAAGATTTACGAGGAATGGGCAGGGCAGCTTTTTCACCAGATGCACAAGGACATAGAGGTGCACCTTGGGTTTGTGGATAACTGGTACCTCAACCTTGAGCCGGACAAGGTCTTCAGAGTGCAGCTTATTGCAGCCTCCGGCAACGAGGTCATGGACCTTACTGATGTTTCAAATTCCATACAGACTCCAAGGCTGTTTCACGGGAACAATCCTGTTGACTTCAGGGAGGTCCACCCGGATTCCGGCCATCCTTCCATAAGAAAGCTTGAATCCAGGATGAATACTGCAGAAAACTCCATCGGTCTTCTGGTGCTACACCTCCATGCCCACCTTCCCTATTTCAGAAAGCGGGTATCCTACGGAGAGACCGGTTTCTGGCAGCCCCTTGGGTTTCCTCCGGAATGGTTTCACGAGGCCGTAAAGGACACCTACGTGCCCCTGATCCTGATGTTTGAAAACCTTGCAGCCGAGGGCGTGGATTTCCGCATCTCCATGGACATCTCTCCCACCCTCACCAACATGATGCGGGACGCACTCCTCCAGGAGGAATTCCTCCGCTACATAGATGCCCACATCAACCTTGCCAGGGCCGAGGTGGACCGTACCAGGCGTCAGGCCATGCAGTATCACGACACCGCCTGGATGCACCTCAACCGCTTTCTGGAAATAAAAGACTGCTTTCTGAAGTATGACTGCGACCTGACCAGGGCATTCAGGAATTTCCAGGAGCGCGGCTACCTGGAAATCTCCACCTGTGGAGCCACTCATGGCTTCCTTCCCTTTCACACCGCCTTTCCAGAGGCCGTTAGGGGACAGATAGAAACGGCTGTACTGGATTACGAGGACACATTCGGCACAAGCCCCAGGGGTATATGGCTCCCGGAGTGCGCCTACGTGCCTGGCCTTGAAAAGTTCGTGGAGATGGCAGGGCTCAGGTACTTCTTTACGGAAACCCATGCCGTGACCCTTGCCGACTGTCCCGCGGCCTTTGGGACCCATGCCCCGGTCTATGTGAAGGGAAGCGATGTTGCAGCCTTTGCACGTGACCCAGAGACGGGCAAACAGGTATGGAGCGGTGAAGAAGGCTACCCGGGAGACCCGGACTACCTGGATTTTCACTTCAAGGGAGGCCCGCTTCGCTACAACCGGATTACCACCAGGACCAACGACTACAAGGAGCCTTACGTCAGGCAGTGGGCCCTTGAAAAGGCGGCCCGCCACGCCCAGCATTTCATGGAGGCAAGGAATTTCAGGTTCCGCTACATAAAAAACTGGTTCTGGAAAAAGCCCCTGGTGGTTGCCATGTACGATGCAGAGCTATTCGGCCACCACTGGTTCGAGGGAACGGACTTCCTGTATTTCCTCCTGAAAAAGCTCTATTACAACCAGAACGAGACCGAGCTGATCACTCCTATAAGTTACCTTAACCGGTATCCAAGGAATCAGGAGGTCTTTCTGAACCCGTCTTCATGGGGAGACAAGGGCACCTTCGACAAGTGGATGTACGGCTCTGTGTCATGGATGCACCGCCACACCCACGAGGCCGTGAGGGAACTCGTTGCCATGGCCTCTCACATGAGGGACCATGAAAGGAAGAACGATACGGCAAGGAGGATAGTGGCCCAGGCAGGAAGGGAGGTCCTCCAGTCCATGAACAGCGACATACCTTTTGTCATATCAAATGGACATTTCGTGGACAGGATGAAGGAGTTCTACTTCGAGGACCTGGAAAGGTTCTGGATCCTGGCATCCATCTACTGGGACAAGGACAGGGGCAGCCCTTCCAACCTGTGCCGGCTGGAGAACCTTGAGATGACAAATCCCATATTCCCGAAAATCGATCCAGAAGTGTTTGCCTTTGGAAGATAGGTGAGCCTACCGGGAAACCCTTCAGAATGAATTTGGGCCATAGGCCTTGCCCGGAAACACTGTGCAATGCCATCCCATTGACTATTTTCCTAGTATTTTGTGATACTTTTTCTCCGGGATTACGACGAAGCCCGTAATGGCAACACCTTGGTTGTTACGCTTATCGGAACCAGTGATGATCACCTTGTAACTCCCGGTTTCTTCAGGAGTGAATTCTCCCCTGAAGTGGCTAATCCTGTCAGCATATCTGAGGGGTATTTGGGCTACCTTCTTATCTTTATAAAATACAGAAGCGGTTACCTGGTATGTATCGGCGTTCCAAAGTTTGAAATCCGGCCTTACGGGACATCCGCACATGGGGGTTACGTGCACGCCTATAACTACCTTCTGTCCGGGAAGATAAAATCCATGTGGCTTCGGGGAATATGCGTGTATGATTAGACCGTAGAGTTCGAAAAGGATTCCGTCGCCTGTAATGTCCCGGCCTGGTATCAGCCAAGTGGTTTTCGTCTCTTTGTGTATATCCAAGCCGGCTGCCATGGGGCCGGTGACTTCTACAAGGAGTTTTACCGGCTCGTTAATATCGAAAGAGCAGCGGAACCTGGCGGTATCTTTGCCGGAGGATAAAATTTTCCCCCTGGTTACAGGCGACTCCATTATCACCTTGGTGTCTCCAGTTTCACCCTCGATATTTCCTGCGGCCAAAAGCTTCTCGGTAAAAAAGTCCCTGATTGTTATCTTTAAGCCACCCACGGCAGAACCTATGAACTTGGCGTCATGGGCTTTTACCGTCACATCGAGAACTGTAGGCTGTGCATTGCATAAATTTGCAGTATTTTGAATAAAAAAGAGCAAAAATATAAAAACAAGCCTCTTCTTCATGGTTATTATCCTCCTGATTGACTGCTAAATCGTGTATTTTTTGGATCAGCCGTGGGTGCTCATGGACTAACATGGACAAATATCTTTTTAATCATGGCTGGCCAATCCATGAGTTAAGGTTTGCGTCTAAAAAAGTGGAATACTTCTATCAATATATTGTGATTATAGGCATATGCCCATAAGTTTGGCACAGAATACTTGTTCGGGCGGAAAAGGCAAGAAAAACGTAAATGCTTGTTAAATAAATAAATTACAAAGGAGGTATTATAGATGAAGAAAAGTGCCAATTTAATCTTGTTTTTTGTTGTGCCTGCAATTTCTTTCATGCCCCAGATAGTCCTGGCTGGGCATGCTGCTGATTCAAAGGAGGCTGTCGGCAAGGCCTACGTGGTTGAGAAGGCGTCTCAGCTCAAATGGCCCAGTATGAGGCCCCAGCAATTTATTGACCTTCTCGTTTCCGGGAAAAAAATAGCCTTCGTGGATGTGAGGAGTGAAATGGAAACAGCGGTATGGTATCCCAAGTCTGACAAGGCCATGGATACCTTTGTGATTCCGCTCCAGGAGATACCGGAAGAATTGGGGAACACTGTTCATCCGGAAAAATATGATTATGTGGTACTTACATGTCCCACCGGCCCCCGCGCAGCTGCAGCCGCTGTAATGGCAAGATTGATGGGTTATGATAATGTGTGGTTTTTCAGGGGAGGCAATGAAAAATTGGGTTCTTTGACAGGTAGTGCTTTTAGAAAGGCCGCAAAGCGCCTGATGAAGGAAGGGAAGATCAAGGATGTGCCTTCCTGGATGAAATGATGGTATAATTTTCTAAAGGAATACAAGCCAAAAATGGCCGGCCCTGATCTTTATATGTCCTTGGTTGGTTGTTTCATGTACTTTTCCATTGAACAAGATTTCTGATTTTTGAAGATGTCCAGGAAAGATCTGGGAACAGAAATTGCTTTAAAATCCAATTATCAGAATTTAAAAAGGATTCAAGAATGATGAAAGCCCTCTCCCTGGCAGTTGTATCGTTCCTTCCGTTCTTCTTTGCAGGCCCTTTTCTCCTTGCATACGAGATAGATCTTTCCGGCTCTTCGCCAATGCCGGACAGCCACGGCGGCCTTTCTGTCTCGGGACTGGTTATAACCGATACAGGGGATCCGACAGTGACCTATCTCGCCCATCTCATGTGGGAGCCCGACAGGAACTGCTTTCTGGTCACGGACCTTAAAAGACAGTATCCACTTCACAGGAATATCACCGCCACATATTTCTGGGTAGGGGAGAAGGCCGGGTCGGATAACGGGGGCATTTCCAATATGTCAAGCGCCTGGGATGAAAATTGGATTGGTCATTACGGCGGTACGGATGATCCGAATAACCGTTCGGGCTATCTTCCCGCCTGGTTTGCTCCCATGGAAAATCCCTTTTATGTGGCTCTGCCCTGTAATGATTTGGATGACAGCGGCAGCAGGAAGCCGGGGGTGCTGGATATTGTATACTGGGCAGGTTCTTCCTCACAGGTTCCGTCCGGCAGGTCCATATTGAAAGACAGATGGGTAAGGATAATGAAGGGAGGCCGCGTCGCTTACGCACAGTGGGAAGATGTTGGACCTTTCGGAGAAGACGACTGCGGCTACGTGTTCGGAAACAGCCTTCCCAAGAACCGGATCAATAAGCAGGCCGGAATCGATGTTTCTCCTGCCGTGCGGGATTATCTGGGTCTCGAGGATATTGACAAGGTTGATTGGCAGTTTGTGGATGAGGATGAAGTCCCCGATGGCCCCTGGCTTACCGTGGTTTCCCCGCACGTGCCGAAATGGTACAGGCCGGATCCTGGTGTCACGTGGCAGTGGCAGCTGCAGGGAGCTCTAAATGCCGGTTATGATGTGGATCTCTACGATGTGGATCTTTTTGATACGGACAGAGATGTCATTGACAGCCTTCATGCACAGGGCCGAAAGGTAATATGCTATTTTTCCGCAGGCACGGCAGAAGACTGGCGGGAAGACTTTGACGGGTTTCATGAAGAGGATCTGGGCCGGCCCCTGGATGAATGGGAGGGCGAGCGCTGGCTGGATATCCGTTCCCAAAACGTGAGAAATGTCATGCTTAAGCGGCTTGACCTGGCAGTGAAAAAAGGCTGCGACGGGGTGGAACCCGACAATGTCGATGGTTTTACAAATGATACGGGGTTTCCTTTGAAGGCTTCAGACCAGCTGGATTTTAATAGATTCATTGCAGTAAATGCCCATGAAAGAGGTCTTGCGGTAGGCCTTAAAAACGACCTGGAGCAGGCTGAGGAACTCAGGAACTATTTTGATTTCATCTTGCTTGAGCAATGTTTTCAGCACCGGGAGTGCAGCCTTGCAAAACCATTTTCAGACAGCGGCAAGCCGGTCCTGGATGTGGAATATGACAAACATTATGTTGCCGATCCCATGGACAGGGGGATATTATGTCAGCAGGCTGGCAGCATGGGGATCAGTCTTCTCTTTCTCCCATTGGACCTGGATGACGAATTCAGGATAAGCTGCCAGTAGCATAGGTCTTTATCAATATCTGCCCCGGGGTTTTTGATAATGAAGCCGGAAAAAGAGGCCCTGATGCTTTTCTGCGTTGTCATCCTTTTCATCTTTGGAGGGGGCGTATGCGGGGCCGGGGAGTTTCCCGGAGAGGGCATCCTGGTCATAAGGCAGTACGCCCATGGGATTAGGCCCTGTATGAAAAGAAGGGTTCTCCAGCGCAAGATGCTGGATGCGGTCAACTCCGCAAGGGCTTCGGCCAGGCCGTGCGGCCATCGCCGATGTGAAAAGACAGGCCCTTTAACTTGGAACAGAAAGCTTGCACAGGCTGCACTTAACCATTCAAGGGATATGGCCCTTCACGGACTGTTCAGCCATGAGGGTTCCGATCATTCCTTCATGCAGGACAGGCTTGAAACGGCGGGCTACAGGCCAAGGGCCGTGGGAGAAAATCTTGCCAGGGGCCAGAAAGATGTTGCCAGCGTAGTAAGATCCTGGTTGGGAAGCCCTCCGCACTGCACCAACATGATGTTTCCTGATTTCACTGAAATGGGTGCATCCTGCATGGTGGACAAAAATGGCCGGAAATACTGGACCCTGATTCTGGCAGCGCCCTTTTGAACCTTGGACCTTTCTGATTCAGAGTGGTGAATCCGTGTCCGTATCCCTTGATGACAAGTGCGCCAGGTGTGGCGCATGCCTGGCGGTCTGTCCTGTCTATGCGGTAACGCTAAAGGAGCGTTTTTCTCCCAGGGGGAAAAATTATCTCCTGAAAAGAAGCGGCATAGACAGGAAAAACCCCCTGTTTATCGAAACCATCAGGGCATGCCTTCAATGTGGCGCCTGCACTGCAGTCTGCACCTCGGGTGCGGATGTGCGTTCGCTTATCAGGGAAGAACGGCATGAGCATGGTTTTTTCAGGACCCTGCCGGGGCCTGTCTATTCCCTGCTGGTGAACAGGGCCCTTTCCGGCATGCTTGTAAAGGCTGCCGCCATTTTGCCGGCAGATAAAGGAAAGGGCCGCACGGGAAAAGGCGTTTTCAGAAATTTCCTGGATGTAAGAAATAAAATTGAGCCTGCGGAAAAATCCTTCCTGTCACAGGCGGAAAAAAGGATAAAGGGATTTACCAGGTTTACAGAAGGCCTGCGGGGAGGAAAAGAGCTTCCCCGGACCGCCCTTTTCGTTGGATGTGTCCAGGACCTTTTGTTTCCGCAGATCCCTTCCAAGATGGCGGCCCTTGCAGGTAAGGGTGTCATTATTCCGAAGTCACAAACCTGCTGCGGGCTTCCGGCCTTTTCCGCAGGTGCCGAACATTATGCCAGAAAGACGGTGATCCGGAATCTCCAGGCCTTCGGACATGAGGATTTCCAGGTACTCCTGACAGGGTGCGCATCCTGTGCATCCATGATAAAAAAATGGCCCGGCCTTTTTGAAAAAGGCTCCGATCATTGGCAACAGGCCCTTTTCCTTTCTGAAAAGGTCATGGAATTTAGCAGGTTTGCCCTTGAATTTCTGCCTCCCATGACTTCTTTTGCAAGTGAAGGCCTTGTGGCGTTCCAGATGCCATGCCACCAGCGTTATGACCTGAAGCATCCTGCCGATCCGTTGAAGGTGCTTGAGCGGAATCTCGGGGAAAGGTTTGTAAGTAAGGAGCTTGGCTGTTGCGGCCAGGGAGGTGTCTTTGCCTTTTCGAGGCCCGATGTGTCAGGGGCCATTTTTGACCACACGCTTTCCAGGCTGGCACCCGGGGTAAATATCATATCCACCACGTGCTCCGGGTGTCTCTTAAGGTTGAGGCTCGGTATTGATGATCACAAGATTACCGCCTGCCATGTGGTAGACACGATGATTCCAGACATAAACCGGGATAAACAGTAAACAGGGTACGAGTACATGAAAAAGGTCCAGGACTATTATTTTCACAAGGCAAAAAGGGAGGGTTATCCTGCAAGGAGTGTCTACAAGCTCCAGGAAGCCCAGAAAAGGTTCAGGTTTTTAAGGAGCGGCCAGAAGGTGCTTGATCTCGGGGCATCACCTGGTTCCTGGACCAAGTATGCATCCCGGAAGATCGGTTCGAAAGGAAAGGTGGTTGCCCTGGATCTTCATAACCTGAAGGTGAACGCTCCGAACGTAGAGTTCATAAAGACGGATATATTCTCCCTGGAAGACGGGGACCTTTACAGGAAATTTGGCAGATTTCACGTGGTATTGAGTGACATGGCTCCAAAGACCAGTGGAAGGAAGGACCTGGACCATTTCAGGTCCATAGAGCTTGCCCGTTACGCATTCCGGATTGCCTCCAGGGTCCTTGGTCCCGGAGGGGTGTTTTTCTGCAAGGTCTTTGAGGGTGAGGACCTGCCTTCCTTCAGAAAAGAACTCCAGAGGGCCTTCAGCTCTGTGAAGCTCTTTAAACCGAAAAGTTCCAGGACGGAAAGCGTTGAAAAGTTTCTCTTCTGCCAGGGGATAAAGGCCTGAACCTTGGCAGGGTTATATATTCACATCCCTTTCTGCAAGAGGAAATGCCGTTACTGCGGCTTTGTATCATTTCCTGGCAAGCAGCAGGGCATTAAAAGCTATTTCAAGGCCCTGGAGCGGGAAATGGCCCTTTACAGCCGCCAGAAGCATGTCAGCTCCCTGACCTTTGACACCATTTTTCTTGGAGGCGGCACCCCGTCCTTCGTGCCATACATGTTCATCTGCCGCATACTGGATGCCGCCCTTGGCATGTTCCGGTTCAGGCCAGGGGAGTGTCTTGAGATTTCCATGGAGTGCAATCCGGATTCCGTAAGCCAGGAGATGGTGGAGGCAGTAATGGATCGGGGCGTGAACAGGATAAGTCTCGGGGTGCAGGCAATGGATGAAAGGGACCTGGAGCTCCTCGGGAGGGTTCACGGCAGGAAAGAGGTCTACCGAGCCGTTTCTGGCATAAGAAAGGCAGGCATAAAGAACCTGGGGATGGATGTAATCTTCGCCATCCCAGGGCAGGGAAGGGATGCCCTCGTCTCCTGCCTTGAAGAGGTCATCTCGTTTGGCCCGGAGCACCTTTCCTGTTACGAGCTTACCCTGGAAAAGGGCACAGAGCTGGAACAGGCTGTTGCCAGCGGGACCCTTTCATTTCCGGATGAGGAGACAAGGCTGGATCTGACCATGGCCCTGGAGGCCCTGCTGGAAGAAAACGGTTACAGGCAGTACGAGATATCAAATTTTGCCAGGCCCGGTTTTGAATGCAGGCACAATACAGGTTACTGGACCGGTGCAGAATACCTGGGCCTCGGCTGCTCTGCCTGCTCCTTCCTGGAAGGAAGAAGGACCAGGAATCACACCGACCTGCATGCATATCTTTCTTCCCTGGGAGAGGGAATGCTGCCTGTTTCCGAAGTTGAGGAGCTTGGTCAGGAGGCGCGTTTCAGGGAGGCATTTGTCATGGCTCTCAGGATGAACAGGGGAGTCTTGCTACATGAATTTTCAGAAATCTACGGGATAAACCCGCTGGACTACTACGGCGAACTGCTGGAATACATGGAAGAAAACGGTCTCATCTTTTTCAGCCACGATAAGAAGGCCCTGGCCCTCACCCCGAGGGGACGTTATATTTCCAACCATGTCCTCAGCCATTTTGTCTGAATTCATCATCTCTAGGCGGCTTCTTTTGTCCATCCTTGCGGGAACCCTTTTGCTCCTTGGATGCACCCCAGGGTTCAGAAAGGGATGCCGGGATACCGTCTGCGGACCTGACGTAAAGATCATTGCCTACCACGTACAGAAACATTACCAGCTCATAGAGGAGCTGGCGCACAGGCTGTATGCAAAAAATCCCTGTTATGAACCCGATCCTGGCGTAAGGGCGCGGAAGATAAACTCCGTATTCAACAAGGGACCGGAGGTATATCCGGGCCTGAGTGCCCTTCCTTCCCACAGGCTCCTGGAACAGGCCTTTTGCAAGGAGCCGGATGTGAGCGACAGGGTCTTTCTCCTGGTCCTTGGTCTTAAAAAGGGGATAGACGAGGCATACGACACGGGCGGCAGCCTTTTCCTGACCGGCTGCCAGATCGACCCGGCCCGCCTTGAGCGTCTCTACAGCAATATTGCCCAGGTCAACTGGCGCATGAAGACCTACCGGGACCAGCGGGGAAGGCTTTTTTTCATAACCAATGAAGCAGGAGAAAATGGTTACATAAATATGGGTTTTGAAGTTATAATGACCACCATGCTCACCAGGATAGGAGATGACGTGTATCTCAGAGGTGGTCTTGAAAAGAACCTGGCATTTCGTTTGAGTGCCATTTTCATCTCTATAATCTGAATTCAAAGGGGTTGATAAATATGTCTGACGGACCTGAAACATATATGGATGATTCCAGGAGGCTTACAGATGAAGACACCTTCTGCTTCTCCTGTACGCCTGAAAAGAAGTGCTTTACAAGGTGCTGCCACGACCTGAATCTGGTCCTGATGCCTTACGACATCATGGTCCTAAAGAACAGGCTTGGCATGACATCCGGGGATTTTCTGAAAAAGTATACCTCGGTCCACGTGGGGTTTGAGACCGGCCTTCCTGTCATAATGCTGAAGATGGAAGGCCCGTATCTCAAGTGCCCGTTCCTGGAAGAGGGAAAGGGTTGCACCGTTTACGAGGCTCGTCCCGGTGCATGCAGGACCTATCCCCTGGCCCGCATGGCAAGGCGCAGCAAGGACATGGAAGGCGTGGAGGAATTTTTCTTCATAGTAAGAGAGGACGACTGTCTCGGTTTCAGGGACTGCAAGACCTGGACGGTTAAGGAGTGGAAGGAAAACGAGGGCCTGAACGAGTATAACGAGATGAACGACGTGTTCGGAGAGCTCCTCCAGGCCAAGACGGAATCGGGCATAGACCGCCTGACCGCAGACCAGATAGATATCTTCTACATGGGCTGTTACGATATAGACTCCTTCAGGCAGCATTTCCTGGAGGGGCCGAACCTTGAGCGCTACATGGAATCTCCCGAGGTGATAGAACTCATATCCAGGGATGAAAAGGAGCTGTTGAAGTATGGCCTGCGCTGGGTGAAGAAGAAGCTCTTTTTGGGCGGATGCCTGTCTTGCGGCAGCGGGTCCTGCAGTACAGAATAGGCCGAAAGTTCAATGCCTTTCAGACAGTTGTGCCATAATACCCCAAAGAACCCTGTGAGGAATTGCTTTTTAGCTGATTGGATGACAGGTGAAAGAATCGGATCAGGACAGAAGAACAAGGCTGAAATCCTTTAAAGAGGCAGTTTTATCTCGGCCTGTTCTTTGGATAACCGCCGGACTGCTGGCCAGGTTCGGCCTGGACTTGTTTGCTGAAATAAGGCTTGGCAAGGAAAGGAGGAAAAGGAATGTCGATAAAGGCATACATTCTTATAAATACCCAGATCGGAAAGACCACGGACGTGGTGAAAAAACTGAGAGAGATGCCGGAGATCAAGTATCTGGACGTGATCATGGGGCCCTATGATATCATTGCACAGGTGGAAACCGACTCCCACGATGCACTCTCCCACATGGTGATGAAACGCCTTCAGGGGATAGATGCCATCAAGCACACCATGACCTGTACCGTGGTCAATCTAGAAGACGCCATATAGCCCGAGGCAGAGAAACTTCAGCCTTGGGCTTGTAATCTTTTCGGGGGAACAAAAAAGGCGCCTTTTGAAGGCGCCTCGGATTTTTTATTTTCTTTTCTGGTTAATCTTTAAGCCTTTTGTACATTCACAGCCTGGGGGCCCCTGCTGGTCTCTTCGATGTCGAAGGTGACAGATTCTCCCTCCCTCAGAGACTTGAAACCATCCGTCATTATTCCGGAATAGTGAACGAATACGTCAGCTTGGCCTTCAATCTCGATGAAACCGTAACCCTTCTTGTCATTGAACCATTTTACTTTACCTTCTGCCATTTAAACTGGTACTCCTTTCAATAAAGCTAATGATGCTCCAAAAGTACAAATGGCCCCGGACAGAACCCCTCTGAAATGAAAGAATCATCTCCAAAAGCTTCTGATACCGAATTCAATATGTAACCTCTGGAAGGCACTTTGTATTGTAAATTACAAAATAAGATTAATAAAGAAAAAAATTCTAATCAGAACTGTTTTGTATGAAAATCCAAAAATTGACGTAAAAATCGGCTTGAACCAGGTTATATCTCCACATGACTGTGATCTCCTATCATGAGCCTAAGGGCACCTCTCAGCCTGTCTCCCTTGGTAACCCTGGCATTTCGGCCGATGAGGCTGTCTTCAAGCCTTACCACGCCTTCCACGTGTGATTCCTCGAGTATCACCACGTGTTCTATGACGGAATCCCTGATAACAGCGTTATCTCCTATGCTGCTGTAGGGCCCTATGAAGGAGTTGTCCACGACCGTGTCATTCCCGATGACCACCGGCCCCCTGATTGTGCTGTTTATGATCTTCGCGCCAGGGGCTATTTCCACCCTGCCTTCCACAGTGCTTTTTTCGTCAACTTCTCCCTGGATCGATCTTCGGGTGTACTGGTCAAGTACAGTGGTGTTGGCCTCAAGGAAGTCATCCTTCTTCCCTGTATCCAGCCACCAGCCCTCGAGGATTTCACCCTGGACCCTGGCACCCTGATCCAGCAGTGCTTGGATGGCATCCGTGATCTCGAGTTCGCCCCTCCACGAGGGTTTTATGCTGTCAACTGCACGGTGGATCATGTTTGAGAAGAGATAAACACCCACAAGGGCAAGGTCGGAGGGCGGGTTTTCGGGCTTTTCCAGCAGGCGCACTATATCTCCCTTTTCATCCAGCTCTGCCACTCCAAACGCCCGCGGGTCTGCCACCTTTTTGAGAAAGATCATGCAGTCTGCACCACCCCTTTCAAAGGCCCTTACCGCCTCTGAAATACCGCTACCCAGCAGGTTGTCGCCAAGGTACATGACAAAGGGGTCATCCTTCAGAAAGTCCCTGGCAGTCTTTACGGCATGGGCAAGCCCCAGGGGTTTTTCCTGGATGATATAGGAGATTTCAAGGCCCCAGCGGCTTCCGTCACCCAGGTATCTTTTGACCTCCTCCTGGGTCTCCGGTGCAACTATCACCCCGGTCTGGACTATGCCTGCCTCGCTCAGATGCTGCATGACATATCCCAGTATGGGCCTGTTTGCCACTGGCACAAGCTGTTTTGCAATGGTATGGGTAAGGGGCCGAAGCCTGGTACCCTTGCCTCCGCTGAGTACAAGCGCCTTCATTCTTTTCCGTCTCCTTTTTCAAGACACGTCTTCATGGCCGTGATCTTTTTCTCCCACGCAGGTCCTGCGGGTTTCAGGACCGCCGTCCTGGAATCATCCCCCATGGTAATTTCAAGTTCAAGGTATTCATCAAAGATGGGTTCTGTCAGATTTTCTGCCCACTCAACCACGATGACAGATTCCCCGGCAAGATATTCCTCAATACCTGTATCCAGTATATCGGCGTTTTGTCCAAGCCGGTATAGATCCACGTGGATCAGGGGAATTTTTCCGCCGAGGTGCTCATGAATGATATTAAAGGTGGGGCTTGTGACTTCCCTTTCTTGGATTCCCAGGTTTTTTGCAATGAACCTGGTAAGGGTGGTCTTTCCTGCCCCAAGGTCGCCGTGAAAAAGGATGACATCCCCTGGCTCAAGAAGCCTTGCAACGCACCGGCCAAGCCTTTTTGTGTCGGCCAGGCTTTTTAGTTCAAGGCGAATCATTGAATCAACCGCTTTTTGAGGAGAAACACTGCAGCTGCAGAGGAAATCAGGGTAAAGGCTGCAACGTTTAGAAGTTCAGGGCCGATATTGCCATGAAACGTGCCGTAGCAGAACATCCTTGAAAGCTCCACCACATTTGATAACGGAAGGAGGTAGAGCGCTTCTCTCAGCGGGCTTGAAATGGCCTTCAGGGAGAAGAATATTCCGGAAAAAAGAAAAAGTGGCGTTATCACAAGGGATGTGAAGTAATTGAAGAAGTCATAGTTTGTGGCAACTGCAGTCATCACGAGTCCAAGGGCTGAAAAGATGATTCCTTCTGCAAATAGAACCGGTATCAGGGTTATAGACCAGATGGAGGGGATCACCCCGAAAAGGGGCAGGGTGGCAAGCATTATGACCCCTCCTATGAGCCCCTTGGTGGCCCCCCAGAGTATCTCTCCTAGCGCAAGCTCCACAATGGAGACGGGTGTCATGAGTATTGCCTCAAAGGTACCCTGGGTTGAAAGCCTTGTGTAGGAGCCGTATGTGGCCTCAAAGGCCGCACCATACATGACACTTGATGCAACAAGGCCCGGAGCTATGAACTGCAGGTATGTCAGGCCCTCGATTTCAGGTACGGACCTGCCTAGGCCGTAGCCCATGGCAAGAAGGAAGAGAAATGGCTGGCCAAGGTTTCCGATGAGGCTTGCACGCACGTGCTTTAGCCAGACCCTCAGATTTCTGAACCATACCTGATACACGGTTCAAGTCTCCCTGAGTTTTCTGCCGGTAAGTTTAAGGAAGAGGTCCTCAAGGGTGGCAGGCCTTTTTACCACAACGGAAAAATCCGATGCGGCCTCATCCAGTTGCCTGCAGCCATCCTTGATATAGACATAAAGCCTGTTTCTTACCCTTTCTGCCGTGACATTGCACCCCTTTAAGGCCTCTTCGAGCCTGTCAAGCCTTTCTGCGGGGCCTGAAAACTCCATGACCTCGGCGCCAAGGAGCCTGTCCACCATTTCGTCAGGCCTTCCCCTGGCGATGGCCCTTCCGTTATCTATTATAATGACCCTTGTGGCAAGACGGGCAACCTCTTCCATGTAATGGCTGGTAAGGAGCATTGTGGTGCCCTTCTTTCTCAGGTGTTCAAGCCTTTCCCATATGAGGATCCTTGCCTGGGGGTCAAGGCCGATGGTAGGTTCATCCAGTATGAGGAGCTTCGGCCTGTTTATCAGTGCCCTGGCAAGGAGCAGGCGCCGTCTCTGGCCCCCTGAGAGGTTTTGAATGATCTCGTCCTTTCGGTTGTGAAGTGCAAAGAAGGACAGAAGCTCCATGGCCCTTTCCCTGGCAGCCTTCTGCCTGATCCTGAAATACCTGGCATAGATGAGAAGGTTTTCCAGCACCGAAAGATCCGGGTCCAGGTTGTCCATCTGGGGAACCACGCCTATCCGGTATTTAACCCTTTTCAGGTTCTTGGGCAGGGGTTTGCCGAAAACGCTTATTTCCCCACCCGTAGCAACGACAAGCCCCAAAACTATCCGTATGGTGGTGGTTTTGCCCGCACCGTTCGGGCCGAGAAGTGCCAGGCACTGGCCCTGGTAAAGCCGCATGTCAAGCCCTTCAAGGACCCGCCTCTGACCGAAATCCTTCCGCAGGCCCCTTATCTGGAGGACAGGCTGCCCTCCGGGGGTTTCCGAAGCCCCGCTGACTGTCATGGTTTCGAAGCCCCGCTCCTGTTTTTCGATATGGAGGCGGCAAGCCTGATGGCGGCTACGAGACTCTGGCAGTCTGCCTTCCCGGTTCCTGCTATATCGTAAGCGGTTCCGTGGTCCACCGACGTCCTGACAATGGGAAGGCCCAGGGTAACATTCACCCCGTCCTGAAAGTGAAGGAGCTTGAAGGGGATAAGGCCCTGGTCGTGGTACTGGCAGACAACTGCATCAAAGGCCCCGCGGGCTGCCTGGTAAAAGACCGTATCCGGGGGCAGGGGGCCTGTGACCTCAAAGCCCCTTTCCCTGGCAGCAAGACAGGCCGGAGAAATCACCTCTATCTCTTCCCTGCCGAACATGCCGTCTTCTCCCGCATGGGGGTTAAGGCCGCAGACGGCTATCCTCGGCCGGGAAAATCCAAAATCCCGTTCCATGGCCCGGACGGTTATCTCGATGGTCTTCAGTACCCGTTGCCTTGTTAGCAGGGAAGGAACATCCCCCAGTGCCTCGTGGATGGTGACAAGCGTGACATTAAGCTTGCTGCCGGACATCATCATGAGGAAATCCCGGCACCCGGTCTTTTCGGCCAGTATCTCCGTGTGGCCAGGCCACTTGAGACCGGCAAGCTTGAGGCCCGTCTTGCTGATAGGTGCCGTTACTATTCCGGAAAATTCTTCCCTTAGGCAAAGTTCTATGGCCCTTTCAAGGTAAGAAAACGATGCCTTCCCGGTTGTTTCAGAAGGTGTTCCAAAAGGGGCCTCCTGGGCCGAAAGCGAGGTCACGGAAAGCACAGGGACCGAAGAGGCCCCTTTGCCGGAGGAGAGGCCCTCGCCTGGCTGCCACTGCCTGAAATCGATTTTCTCAAGGCCAAGAAGATCCCTTGCCCTTTCAAGGATGTTTTTGTCACCTATGACCACAAAGGGTGGCAGATTACTTTGTTCAGAAACGGCCTTCAGTATGATCTCAGGGCCGACTCCGGCCGGGCATCCCATGGTTACGGCCAGAGGGGCTGGCCTGGAAACTTGCCTGGTAACGGGATTCACGATTTTTCTATTACCACCTCGTCCCTGCCCGAGATCTCCTCCAGATAGACATTGACATGCTCGTCACTGGAGGTGGAAAGGCTTATGCCGGTGAAATCAGGCTGTATGGGAAGCTCCCTTCTTCCCCTGTCCACAAGGACGGCAAGCTCGATCTTCCCGGGCCGGCCGTAATCTGTAAGGGCGTCGAGTGCAGCCCTTATGGTCCTGCCCGTGTATATCACATCGTCAACCAGTACGATGACCTTGCCGTCTATGGAAAACGGTATGTCCGTGCTCCTCACTATGGGATGCTGGCTGAGGGTGCTCCAGTCGTCCCTGTAGAGTGTGATGTCCAGTATCCCTACATCAGGGGCCGTGCCTTCTATGTCTTTTATCTTTTTTTGCAGCCTGGAGGCCAGGGGTACGCCCCCGGTCCTTATGCCCACGAGACACAGGCTGCCGGTACCCTTGTTCTTTTCAACGATTTCATGGGCCATGCGGGCCAAGGTCCTGTCTATCTCCTTGGAATCAAGCAGACGCCTTACAGTTTCAGCCATTTATCAACTCCTCCTGGGGATGGTCAGCACCTGGCCTATGAAAAGGCAGTTGGAGGAAAGCTTGTTGGCCCTCCTGAGCCTTGACACCGAGACATTGTAGCGCCTTGCGATCTCCCAAAGGGTATCCCCCCTCTTTACAACATATGTCCTGGTCTTGGCCTTTCTGACCTTTCCCCGACGGGCATATCTGGATGATACCGACGGTATCTTCAGCACCTGTCCGATTCTTATCTTGTTGCTCCTGAGCCTGTTGGCCCGCTTGATGGCCTTCATGGACGTGTGGTATCTCTTGGCCAAAAGGGAGAGGGTCTCGCCCCTCCGGACCTTGTGGCGCACGGTGTATGTGCGTTTTCTCGGGCGATACCTGGGCTTTGGCGGGGTCCACTTGGGGATTTCATCCAGTCTTGCCAGGAGCAGTCTGCCATAAGTCCTCGGGACCTTTAGTTCAAAACCGGTTTCAGGCGTCACCTGGTGCCTCAGGGAGGGATTCAGCTCCGCAAGCGTAAGGGCGGATACACCCAAGGCCTTTGCCACGTCCTTTAACTGAACCTGCTTTTTTATGTGAACTGTCTCATAGGGAATGGGGTCTTCAGGGTCATCCAGTTGCATGCCGTACTTGCCCGGGTTTTTGATTATGAGAAGGGTTGCAATAAACCTTGGAACATACCTTGCGGTCTCCCTGGGAAGCCTCCGGTAAAGGTCCCAGAAGTTGTCCAGGTAGTTTATCTTCTGCCTGTCTATGGCCTTTAAAACCGTGCCTTCACCGCAGTTGTAGGCTGCAAGCACCGTGGACCAGTCACCGAAGATCTCGTGAAGTTCAGTCATGTAGGCAATGGCCGCCTTGGTGGACTTTTCGGGATCGAGTCTTTCATCCACCCAGACGTTTCTCTTGAGCCCGAACTTGTAACCGGTGGACGGGATAAACTGCCATAGTCCAAGTGCCCGGGCCCTGGAAAGTGCCCTGACCTTGAAACCGCTTTCTATAAGTGGCAGCCATGACAGGTCTTCGGGAAGTCCGGCCTTCTTGAGTTCCTTCACTATCATTGGCCTGTACTTGCCAGAGCGGCGGTAAGCAGCCAGGAAGAATGCCCTTTCCTTTCCTGTGAAAAGGTCCAGTTCTTTCTGGACGTACTGGTTGATTGTGAGGGGAATGGCGTGGTCAAAGCCCTTGGTGGTCCTGAAACGGGATGCATGGATCTCCAGCACGCGTTTTGACACCAGAAATCTCAGATCATCCTTCTGCTGCGAAATGTCCGGGTCGTCATCCTCGTTTTCAACGCTCAGGATGAGGCTGTAGGCATCGTCCAGGACCTTGACTGCCCCGTCCTTGTCCCCTTCGGCCCAAAGGTCCTGGGAAAGCTTGCAGAGTTCAAGGGCCATGTCCAGCTTGCCCTGGTCGGAATCGGGATCCACCTTGGTGGTGTCTATGGGGCATGTGCCTGCCTCTGGAAAAAGATCCTGGAGATCCTGCTTGATCTTCTCCTTGTTTTCGGAGGGTGTCTGCTGCAAAGGCTTTACGTATCTTTCTATGATCTTTTCGTGCCTTTCGCGGGCAGTAAGCTGGGCATTTTTGGGTGCGCAGGCCGTTACGGCAAAAAGGATAAGGATGGAAATAAGTGCATATTTTCTGGTCAAATCAACGTCCTCCAAACATATCTAGACGGACAAGGGGCCATTTCCAGAAATGATCCTTCTGTCCAACTGGCGGCGTTGCCCTTGAAAAAAATAGTTCCTGAAATATCAGCAAGATGTTTCAGGCAATTTTTCCCGTGCGCCTCGCCCTTGAACAGGATTCCAATCTCTGGAAACAGTCAGAGATCCTTGTCCGCGATTGATTTTAATAAAGCTGTAAGTTTAACATCTATCTTCCAGAATTGCCAAACCGGATTTGTCCCTGGAATTCAAAAAAAGCGGCGGCTCGATCCTAAGTTCAATGCCAGCATCCCTTACTCCTTCCACAAGCACCATGCGGGCCTGTCTCTTTTCAGAAGGATGCACGCATCTAAGGCGCTTTGGCTCAATCCTTTTTCTTGTCATGGAACCCAGGAGAAAGGAAAGCCGTTCGGCAGGATATATGATTGAAAAGCGGCCTCCCGGTTTAAGCACCCAGGCTGCCGCATCTATGATCCCCTCAAGATCTATTAGTATCTCGTGGCGCGCAAGGGCCTCCTGGGCATCCAGGCAGAGCCTGCCAGAGACAGGAGGCCGGAAGGGTGGATTCGTGACCACGTGTTCAAACGAGCCGGCAGGGAAAAGTCTGCGTATCTGTCTTATATCATGATGGACGGGAAAGATTCTCTGTGAAAGGCCGTGGGTTTCGATGTTTTTTCCCAGGAATCTGAAAAGTTCATCCTGGATCTCCACTGCGTGAATGTTGCAGGCGGGAAAGCGCCTGCCAAGGATGAGCGAAATCACCCCGCATCCTGCGCCGAGCTCAAGCACCCTTGCACGGGCCTTCAGTGAGGCAAATTCAGCAAGAAGTACAGAATCCACGGAATAACGGTAACCTTCTTCAGGCTGTTCTATGTGGAGATTATAAGTCTTCACTTCAAATTCCTGACCTAAAATAACTTGCTGAAAATAAAGACACAAAGGCATCCAAGATCAAACGTTTTTAGCCATGGACACACATGGACTTACATGGACGGTTTATCGGCCCTGATCAGGGCCGATAAACACCCCAGGCAGCTCAAATAGCTGCCAGCCTGTTGTGTATTAGCATGCCGAGGGCGTATGGGGTTTTCTTCATGGCCAGTCGGGCATGAGGAAAGTATTTGTCCATGTAAGTCCATGTGTGTCCATGGCCAATTCAAAGTTTTTTAAGCAAGTTATACAACTCCGAAAGTTGAACTTTTTCTGACCAGCCCATAGGGTTCAAATGAAACATGGGGGCTAAATTCCAGCCTGACGAGTTCTCCGCCTGTGGTCTTTTCCATGGCCTGGCCGGTTTTGTCATGGAATACAGCCCTTACCCTGAATCTCGTGTTTTTAAGGCCCCTGTCCATGTATTCAAGCTCGTCTCCAGGCCTGATCACGTGATTTGCCCGGAAAAGAGGCCTTTCACCCCCTTCCAGGACAACTGCTGCCGGGACAAAGGGCTGGCGCACCACGGGGCCCTCATAAAGCATGTCATCCTCTCCGGGGGGACCATCCAGGAAATTTTCCGTATACTGCCTTGAGCTGATATCGGTAAGCTCTTTTTCCGCACTCTTTAGGGAAAAGTCCTTTTCCTTTCCCAGGGCCGCATCTATTGCTGCCCTGTAAGCCCTTACCACAGTAGCCAGATAGAGTATACCCTTCATGCGTCCTTCGATCTTGAGCGAATCCACTCCCGAATGGAGAAGTTCGGCTATCCTCCTTATGAGGCAGAGGTCCTTGCTGTTGAAGATGTAAAGGCCGCGGGCGTCTTCTTCCACGGGGAAAAACTCACCCGGCCTCTTTTCTTCCTGCAAGTGGTAGGCATACCTGCAGGGGTGGGCACAGTCACCCTTGTTGGCATCCCTGCCAGTAAGATAAAGGCTCAGCATGCAGCGCCCGGAATAGGAAATGCACAAGGCGCCGTGCACGAAGACTTCCAGTTCAATGCCGGACTTTTGCCTTATCTGCCTGATTTCTTTTAGGCTCAGTTCGCGGGCAAGATTTACCCTCCTGACACCCTGCTCCTGCCAGAAGAGCACGCTTTCATGGTTGGTGGTATTTGCCTGGGTGGAAAGGTGGACGGGAAGATCCGGGGCATATTTCCTGGCAAGCCTAATCAGCCCTGGATCAGAGATAATCAGTGCGTCCGGCCCTACACGGGCCAGGAAATCCAGGTAGCTCCTAATGGCAGGAATATCCCCGTTCCTGGCATAGACGTTCAGGGTTACATAGGTCTTGACCTTCCGTTTGCGGGCATAGGATACTGCCTCTTCTATCTCTTGCCTGGTCAGGTTTCCGGCCCTTGCCCTGAGGCTGAATTCCTTGCCGCCAAAATATACGGCGTCGGCACCGTAGTGAATGGCGATTTTCAGTTTTTCCAGGCTTCCGGCAGGGGCCAGGAGCTCACATGTTGTCATAGTTTCTGGCAATGACCTGCCTTCTTCCCATGCCGTCGGTAGGGGTGACGATGCCGTCTTTTTCCATCTGTTCAATCATCCGTGCCGCCCTGTTGTAGCCTATCCTGAGCCTCCTCTGGAGACCGGAGATGGAGGCCTGTCCGGAACTTGTGACGATCTCGATGGCCTCGTCGTATTTTTCATCCACAAAGTCCTTGCTCCCTTCCGTGCCCGCCTCTATTTCTTCCGGGCTGGGTTCAACCACGGAAAAGTCATAGTCCGGTTCTCCCTGGGCCTTCAGAAATTCCACTATCTTCATGATTTCCGATTCTGAAATGAAGGCGCCGTGAATCCTTTCAAGGCTGGAAGATCCCGGAGGCAGAAACAGCATGTCCCCGTTTCCAAGGAGGCGTTCGGCACCCATGACGTCCAGGATGGTCCGGGAATCCACCTTTGATGAGACCTTGAAGGAAAGCCTTGCAGGGAAGTTGGCCTTTATCAGGCCGGTCAGAACATCCACCGAGGGCCTCTGGGTGGCAATCAGGAGATGAATACCCGCAGCCCTTGCCATCTGGGCGAGCCTTGCAATGGATGCCTCCACTTCCTTGGAGGAGACCATCATCAGGTCTGCAAGCTCATCGATTATGACAACGAGAAGCGGCAGTGGCTCCTCGGCCGTTTTGTTGTATCCTGCAAGGTTTCTGGCATGTGCCTCCTCCAGGAGCTGGTAGCGCCTTTCCATCTCCATGACTGCCCATTTAAGCGCCCTTGTGGCCTCCTTCGGCTCGCTTACCACCGGATGGATCAGGTGGGGGATGGACTCATACAGGGAGAGCTCGATCCTCTTCGGATCAATCATGAGGAGTCTCAGTTTGTCCGGCCCCATCTTGTAGAGAAGGGAACAGATCATGGCATTTAGCCCCACGCTTTTACCAGTGCCTGTTGCCCCTGCTATCAAAAGATGCGGCATCCTGGCAAGATCCGTAACCACGGGCTGGCCCACAATATCCTGGCCAAGTGCCAGGAGAAGTTCCCCCTTGCCCTTCTGGAACACGTCACTTGAAAGGATCTCCCTGAGATAGACCATCTGCCTGGTGGGGTTTGCAAGCTCTATCCCGATGACCGCCTTCCCTGGTATGGGGGCCACTATCCTGACGCTGTGGGTCTTGAGTGCCAGTGCCAGGTCATCGGCAAGGCTTGCCACCTTGTTTATCTTTACACCTGGCGCCGGGGCAAATTCGTACATGGTGACCACGGGTCCCGGGCAGATCTCCACCACCTTTCCTGCAACCCCGAAATCCTTGAGTTTCTGTTCCAGCACCTTGGAATTTTCTATGTAAGACTGCCTGTCTATCTCGGTTTCAGTGTCAGGCGGTTCCTGCAGAAAGGAAAGGGGAGGGCGGACAAATTCCCCCTTGACAGGCGTGATGTCAAAGTCCTGGGGAGGTTCCTCTTCCTTTGTTTCCCTCCTTTTTATCTTTAAGGGGGCATTTATGCGAAGATCCGGCTCCTTGTCTTTTTCTTCATCTGAATCCTTTTTCTTTTCTGAAGGGGCATCCCCCGGTTTTTCTTCCTTTTTCCTCCTTCGAAACATCCTTTTAAGCGTGGCAAAAAGCTCTGTAAGGGAAAAGGGAAAGGTCAGGAGAAAGCCTGTTATAAAGAGGATGGAGCAGAAAAGCAGTGCCCCGGAAAGACCTATCCACCTGGAGATAAAGGAGGCTGCTACTGCCCCGATCATCCCTCCCTTGGTGGAAGGTATCTCTATGAGCCCAAGAAAGAGGCATGCACTCAGAAAAAGCAGGACGCATCCGGATATGACCTGTGCCCTGGAGCGGTTCCATATGGAGCCAAAATTTCTCAGGAACAACGGCAAAAGGGCACCTGCTATGGCAGGGACAAAGAACCATGCAGCCAGGCCGGCCATTGAAAACAGGAAATCTGCCAGGTGCGCTCCCACCGGCCCCATCCAGTTCTTTGTCTCGGAAAATGCGTACTGGCGAAGGCTCGGGTCTGATGGGGAGTAGCTCATCAGTGCCGCAAGCAGGAAGATGTCAAATCCGGCAAGGACGACGCCTGCAATCTCCCTGGCAAAGCCGCCTCTTTTCCCTTTTTCTGAGGAATTCAACTTTTTTGACATGGAATTTACTTTAACCCAGATTATGCAGCTCGCAAGTTTGCCAAGGGTGCAGGGCAGCCAAGATCAGATGTTTTTAGCCATGGACATACATGTACATACATGGACAAATACTTTCTTCATGCCCGACCGGGCATGAAGAAAACCCTACATGCCTTCGGCATGGTAATAAACTATAAGGAGGCAGCTATTTGAGCTGCCCGGGGTGTTTATCGGGCCTGATCAGGGCCGATAAACTGTCCGTGTATGTCCATGTGTGTCCATGGCTAATAATTCAGTATTTTTTAGATAAAACAACAACCGAAAGTTGAGTTTAATGAATTCAGTTTTTTATGTCGATCTTGAAAAGAAGGAAAACATGTCCATCCGGGGCCACTTGTCTGTTGACAGGAAAACAGATGATACTTTAAAATAGCAACTGTTCATCTAATGAACAACCCCCCGGGGCCAGTTGTCCATTCTTTGTGCAAACAGCTGGTTTCACCCTCAATGGCGGTAGCCTCTCCTGTCTGTCGCAGAGATTATTTCCCAAATATCTTTTTAAAAAATTTGGACTTGACGCATGCTTGATGACGGTCTCCGTTACAGGCTTTTGAGCCTGCTCCAGGAAAATCCAAACCTGAGCCAGAGGGCCATTGCCCAGTCTCTTGGAATCAGCTTGGGGAAGGTAAATTACTGCCTGCGCGCACTGATGTCCAAGGGATGGGTAAAGGCCCTGGAGTTTTACAGGGACGGCAACAAGAAGGCATATTCCTACATACTCACGCCCCAGGGCATAGAGGAAAAGGCCAGGGTGACCATGAGTTTCCTCAAGCGGAAGATAAAGGAATATGAAGAGATTCAAAGGGAAATCGAGAGGCTGAAAAAGGAAGTGGGGCAGATGGGAAAGAAGGATGGAAACCAGTGAAGGTTTTCCTGGAAATTTTACCTTTTCTTCCGGAAAGTGTGAAAAATATCCACTAAATCCTGTTTGTCCAGTCTGATATAACAATACTGGGTTCTATGGAGTAATAGGGAATTTTCTTTATGTCACAGGTAAGGGAACAGATAAGGGAGTTCATAGTTGAAAATTTCCTCATGGGAGAGGATTCGGATGACCTGAAAGACGACAGCTCCTTTCTGGAAGAGGGGATAATCGATTCCACCGGCGTGCTTGAACTGGTGGAATTTCTCGAGGACACATTTGAAATCAAGGTGGATGACGAGGAACTGATACCCGAAAACCTGGATTCAATAAACAATCTTTGCACCTACCTGGAGAAAAAGCGCAAGTGAGCCTCCTGGATCTTTTTGAGGAATCTGCCAGCAGATTTCCCGAAAAGACTGCCCTGGAGGACAGAAGCGGCTCCATTTCCTACAGCAGCCTGTCCCGCGCCGTCGAAACCTTTGGCAAAGGGCTCTTCCAGCAGGGCATTTCGAAGGGCCAGAGGGTTGCGATCCTCCTTGGTAATTCCATTCAATACGTAATATCCTATCTGGGTGTCATGAAGTCCGGTGCAGCCGCAGTACCCCTTAATACAGACAACACAGAAAAAAATATCCGTTACATACTGGAAACATGCCGACCCTCAGCCCTTGTTACAAGCAAAAGATTTGCAAAAAGGTATGGCCTTGGGGAAACTGAAGACATATCGCTGATTCTTGCAGACGAGGACAGTACTTGCATGTCCTCAAAGGTTGTCACTTTGCCAGAACCGGATCCTCAGGACTTGGCCTGCATAATATATACATCCGGCACCACGGGAAGGCCAAAGGGCGTCATGCTGAGTCATGAAAATATCGAGGCCAATACCAGGTCCATCATTTCCTATCTAAATCTCGGCCCCGGTGACAGCATTGTGGCGGTTCTTCCCTTTTTTTATTCATACGGAAGCTCAATACTTCATACGCATCTGGCAGTTGGAGCAAGTATCTACATTGAAGACAATTTTATCTATCCCAATAAGGTCCTTGAAAGGATGAGCAGGGAGCAGACCACAGGGTTTGCAGGGGTGCCTTCCACCTTTGCCATGCTGCTTTACAGATCGAATTTTTCAAAGCTGGACTGGCCTCATCTTCGCTATGTCACCCAGGCCGGAGGGGCCATGGCCCCGGCCACGGCAAGACAGCTAAAGGAGGTCTTGCCCAAGACGGAACTTTTCATCATGTACGGCCAGACCGAGGCAACGGCCAGGCTTTCTTATCTTGAGCCTGGTATGTTTCTCGAAAAGCCGGGTTCGGTGGGAAAGGCCATCCCGGGTGTTGAGCTCCGGGTGGTGGACAAAGATGGAAAAGAAGTGATGCCTGGTGAAACGGGAGAAATCATTGCACGGGGCAAAAATATCATGCTTGGCTACTGGGGGCAGCCTGAAGAGACCGCAAAGATACTTAGAGACGGATGGCTCCATACAGGGGATCTTGCAACCGTGGACCATGACGGCTTCATTTATATTAAAAGCAGGAAGAGCGAGCTCATAAAAAGTGGTGCCCACAGGATCAGCCCCAGGGAAATAGAAGACGTTATCCTGGAGCTCGACTCTGTGTCCGAAGTTGCAGTGGTGGGTCAACCAGACCGGATACTTGGTGAAAGGATAGTCGCCTTTGTGGTGCCCAGGGACAATGCCGGAATAGACAAAAAAGAGCTCCTGAGGCATTGCAGGAAAAACCTGGCAAGTTTCAAGGTGCCTCACAAGATAGAGGAGACAGACGGGCTTCCAAAGACATCATCAGGAAAGATCAAGAAATATCTTTTGAAATAGACAGGACAGACATGAATGAAAATCTGCAAAAGATGCATACTTGATGAAAATTTCCCCGGAATATCCTTTTCTGAAGACGGCACATGCTCTTTTTGCCTGAAGGCCCCCCTGGAAGAAGACCGCTCAAGCCTGCAGTCTGAATACAGGCAGAAGTTCCAGAATCTTGCAGAACAGAGAAAGGGACAGGGAGATTATGACCTTTTAATGGCCTACAGCGGCGGAAAGGACAGTACCTACACCCTTGAACTTCTTAGAAGGGAATACGGTCTAAAGATCCTGGCCGTAACATTTGACAACGGGTTCATCTCTCCCTTTGCCCTGGAAAACATCAGGCACATGGTGGATGTGCTCGATGTTGACCATATGCTAATAAGACCATCTTTCAGGATACTTAAGAGGATATTTTCAGAAACAGCCAGAAGAGACATATTCCCCAGAAAGGCCCTTGAAAGGGCAAGTTCCATCTGCACCTGCTGCATAGGCTTTGTCAAGGCCATACTTTTAAAGACAGCCCTTGAAAAAAAGATACCTTTCATAGGTTTCGGGTGGTCTCCGGGCCAGGCACCAATCCAGTCGTCTGTCATGCAGACAAATCCCCGCATGGTGGCAATGACCATGAAAAGCTTCTGGCCGAGGCTGGAAGAAATAGCAGGTGAAGACCTTTCGCGTTTTTATCCGACAAAGGAGGAGCTATCCGTTCCTGCAAAGGCCTTTCCTGTTAACGTGCATCCCCTGGCCTTTTATCCCTACGATGAAGAGGAGATAAAGGAGCACATTTCAAAACTGGGCTGGAAATCTCCCCCGGATACAGATCCGAACTCCAGCAACTGCCTCCTGAATGCATTTGCCAACCAGGTGCATCTAGAACGCCTGGGCTTCCATCCCTATGCCTGGGAGATGGCAGGAATTGTCAGGGCAGGCGGGGTATCCAGGCAGAAAGCCATGGAAAAGATCTATGAACCAGCAGATCCTGGGCTTGTAAGGGCAGTGAAGAAAAAACTGGGTATCTGATCACAGGGCACTATATCTACTGCGTTGTCGGTCACTTGAAGTACAGGGAGTACGCCTGCGTGCCCTCCGCCTTGTATCTGTAGCACCCTGTAAGCAGATACAACTCAGACAGTTGTGCGATAATACCAGCAAAAAACCTATGACGAGTTACAAAACCGGGTATATAAAGGAGACTTTTTGTGAATATAACCATGATAGGCACAGGGTATGTAGGGCTTGTTACAGGCACCTGCTTTGCGGAATTCGGCCACCATGTTACCTGCGTGGACAAGATTGGGGAAAAGATAGAAAAGCTTAATTCTGGGCAGATTCCCATTTATGAGCCAGGGCTCAAGGCCCTTGTGGACAAAAATGCCCACGAGGGTAGGCTCAGATTCACTACCGATCTTGCTTCTGCCGTTCCAGGGGCAGATGCTGTCTTTATTGCAGTTGGTACCCCTGCAAGCAGGCGCGGAGACGGCTATGCAGACCTCACCTATATCTATGAGGCAGCCAGGGAGGTAGCAGGCCATTTGAGCGGCTACACAGTGATAGTAGACAAGAGCACGGTCCCTGTTGGCACTGCACGCCAGGTAGCCCGCATCATTGCGGAACAGAATCCCCATGCTGATTTCGATGTGGCCTCAAACCCCGAATTCCTCCGCGAGGGGGCTGCCATTAGCGATTTCATGCGTCCGGACAGGGTGGTAATAGGAGTGGAGTCCGAAAGGGCGGAAAAGGTGCTCCGGGACATCTACAAGCCCCTCTATCTCATAGAGACGCCGATAGTCAGCACTACCATAGAAACTGCAGAGCTTACAAAGTATGCAGCCAATGCATTCCTTGCCATAAAGATCAGCTTCATAAACGAGATAGCAAACGTATGCGAGGCAGTGGGAGCTGATGTTACCGCCCTTGCAAAGGCCATTGGCATGGATGGCCGGATCGGCCCAAAGTTCCTGCACCCGGGTCCTGGCTACGGCGGCTCATGCTTTCCCAAGGACACCTTGGCCCTCATGCGGATCGTGCAGGAATACGGTGAAAACGTGCGTCTTGTTGAGGCAGCAGTAGAGGTAAATGCTGCGCAGAAGGCCCGCATGGTCAAAAAGATCCGGGACATGCTCGGGGGTTCGGAGGCCGGCAAAACCATTGCCTTTCTGGGCCTTACTTTCAAGCCTGAAACAGATGACATGCGGGAATCCCCTTCAATATCAATAATCCCTGCCCTCATGGAAAAGGGAGCGAAGATAAGGGCCCATGACCCCAAGGGAATGGAAGAGGCAAAAAAATATCTTCCAGAAGGCATTCATTACGTTCAAAATGCCTATGAAGCCTGTGATGGAGCCGACGCAGTTGTCCTCATGACTGAATGGAACCAGTACCGTGCCCTGGATCTTGAAAGGATAAAAAAGCTCCTCAAGGAACCGGTCTTCATCGATCTTAGAAATGTCTATGATCCTGAAACCATGAAGGAATTGGGCTATCGCTATACAGGCGTGGGCAGGAAATAGCAAAGAGCTTCCTAAAAAACTTTGAATTAGCCATGGACACACATGGACACACACGGACAAATAATTTCTTAATGCCCGACCGGGCATGAAGAAAACCCTACATGCCTTCGGCATGGCAATATACTACCAGGTGGCAGCTATTTGAGCTGCCTGGGGTGTTT
>CAYZJS010000052.1:0-10067 GCA_964478865.1 uncultured Thermodesulfatator sp. | reverse complement strand
TTGAACCCCTGTTGCCGGCGTGAAAGGCCGGTGTCCTGGACCGGGCTAGACGACGGGGACGCTGGTGGGCCGTGCTGGACTCGAACCAGCGACTCTCTGCTTAAAAGGCAGATACTCTACCGACTGAGTTAACGGCCCTTTTTAATTATGGGCCCGTTTTGTTACAGCAGGTGGCAATAGTTATCATTCCAAAAAAGATTTGTCAAGAAATTGGAGGCAGATTTTCCCAGGTTGCCTGGAGTTCTTGTCACTTCAAAGGATTACGATCTCCTCCGGGCTCGACGTAAGCCTTTCAAGGCCATCCTTTCCCACCCTGTACGTATTTTCTATCCCGGCAGCGCCAATGCCCGGGAAAACAAACTTGGGCTCAAGGGCAATGATCATGCCGGTCTCAAGGATCATCTTGTTGCCCCTGGCTACAAAAGGAAATTCGTCCAGTTCTATGCCAAGGCCATGGCCAATGAAACGCACTTTCGACTCCCTGTAGCCCATGAAATTTTCCAGGAGCCCTTTGCTGTCAGCATAGTCTATTCCCGCTTGGTATGCCTCTTCGCAGGAGATGCCCGGAACCATCCTTTCTTCAAGGATTCTTAGGATGTTTTTGGCCACGGTATAGGAGGTATTTATGAGCTCTGGCGGCTGGCCCAAGGAAAAGAGCCTTGTCTGGTCGCAGCAGTATCCGTTGGCCCATCCGCCTATGTCGATGCTCACGGCTTCACCCTTTTGGATGGGTCTTGAGGATGCGCCCATTCCAAAGGCCGGATGCGGGCCCTTTCCTCCTAGAGGCGTATTTGTCCAGGAAGGTACGGCAGCGTTCGGACCGGACAGCACCTGCCCCATGGCTATCTCCTGGTTCCAGATCCTCATCCTGAGGAGTCCGCAATGTCCCCTTTTCCGGAGTTCTCCTTCCACGGCCGCAGAAAGTTCCAGCTCGGTTATGCCGGGTTTCAAAAATTCCGGAACCATTGAAACGGCCTGTCTTACCTGCCTGCATGCCTCCTTGATACAGGAAAGTTCCCAGGGGCTCTTCAGCCGCCTAACATGTCTTAAAAGAGGGGAGATATCGAAGAATTCGGCACCTGGCCAGGTCCTCTGGGAATAATAGAGATAGAGGGAGGCGGGAAGGACGTCCATTTCCAGGCCTATTCTTGCACTATCAGCCAGGCCCAGGTCCTGGAGCATGGAAGGAAGGTCCCGCAGGCTCGAAAGCTCGTATTGACGGCTGAGGGGAGACTCCAGGGCTGCGCGGTCCGGTACGCGCCAAACCAGGAAGGCGGGCTCTCCCCGGGCAGGTACGAGGAGATGTCCATCCTGGACCGTGCCTGTGAGGTAATAGAGGTCGGCATTCTGGCGTACAAGGGCGAGATCTATCCCCTTCTTCCGGAGGATTTCCTGGAACGCCGCCGTCCTCCTTCTTATCTCTTCTGGAGGAACGCCGTAACGGGTGTCAGCTTGTCCTGACTTTTTCTGCAACCTTGATGACCGTCTTGGCGTAGGGGGTGGAGTGGTTATAGTGCATTATGACCTTTAGCTGCCTGTTCATGGCAAGGTCCTCCTTCCAGCCGTAATATTTCAGGTAGTTGGCCATGCTTGCCACGGCGTCGGCAGTGGAGAAGAGGTCTACCTTTCCGTCCTTGTCATAATCCACGCCGAATCGAAGGGCGTTTGAGGGCATGAACTGGCAAAGCCCAATGGCCCCGAAAATGGAACCCTTCATGGAAAGGAGATCCAGATTGTTGAGCTTGGCATATATGATGAGGCTTTTGAGTTCGGAATAGGCCCAGCTGGCCTTTTTCTTCATGCGCTTTTCGATTCTTAAACGCTCCTTTTTGCTCATGTGTTTATATTCGGAGGGGAGATACGGCTTGATGCGGTCGAAATCATCTGCAACTGCCATGCTTGCCAGGGTGTTAAATGCCAAGCCTGATCCAAGATACCTGCCAAGATCGGTTTCAACCAGGAGGATGGCAACCTTTACCTCCTTTGGAATGCCGTATTCCTTTTCGATTGCGGTAAGAAGCTGCCTGTTTTCACGGAGATAACCCTTGGCCCGGTTGATGCGCCTTTTTTCCAGGAAGATATCGTAGTGCAACTTTTTTTCATCATGGGTTATCTTTCTGGGCATTATCTTGCTGTTGAAGACCACCTTTTTGTCTGAAAAGATTGCATTAATCTCAGCCTGGTCGAATCCGTCTGCCACCAGTTGGCGGGCCAGGTCCTGGAATACAGGCGGTATTTTCGCCCAGGTTTTTGAATCTGCAGCGGAAAGAGGATTGTTGCTCGCAAGAAGCCCCGGGCTTAACGCCAGGAGCATGGTGAAAAATGCCAAAAGTCTTAGTTTGCGCATGTCTTATCCTGTCCAGCCGTCTGGTTTGCCAAAGATCTTTTCTGTTTCAACAGAGATGATCTTCATTGTTTCCTGTTCCTTGAGAAGCGGATGCAGCTCCTGTACCTTGCTGAGGTAGGTCTTGAAACATTTCCTGGGCAGGTCTGAGGTCGCTGGAAAATGTAAACGGAGCGGATTCACGAACCGCCCGTTTCTCTTGACCCTGTAATCAAGATGTGGACCGGTTGCATAACCGCTTCTTCCCACATACCCGATGATCTGCTTTTTTGACACCCGGACTCCCTTTCTTATTCCCCTGGCAAAACGCGAAAGATGCCCGTAATAAGTCTTGACCCCGCCCTTGTGATTCAGGACCACCATCCTTCCGTATCCACGCTGCCATCCCGTAAAGCACACGGTGCCATCAGATACTGCCATTATGGGGGTCCCTGTAGGAGCTGCAAGATCCACGCCGTAGTGGGGCCTGTAGACCTTGAGAATGGGATGGAACCTCCTTGACGTGAACCGGGAGGTGATCCTGTAGACCTTCAGGGGGGATTTGAGAAATGAGGTCCCGAGAGCCTTTCCGTCCGGAGTGAAATATCCCGCCGAGGCCAGCTTGTCATCATCGAAGTAGTATGCTTCGAGGCATGTACCATCCCGGGAGCAGTACATGGCCGCAACTATTCTTCCATACCCTACTGCCACGTTTTCCTTGAAGTATTTTTCAAAGATCAGGCTGAAGGTATCCCCGACACGTGCCTCTGTATTGAAGTCTATCCTTGAGGAAAAGATTTCAGAAAATTTCCTGGCAAGCTTCGGATCGAGTCCGAAGTCTGCGAAGGAGTCGATAAGGCCGCCCGAGATGGTTCCCGATGCCTTTATGGTCTTTTTTTCAAGTATCACCGGGACCTTGGCCAGGGTAAATACTTCGGGCTTCAGGTAATCCGAGCGCACCTCGTATGCTTCAAACGCCCCCTTGTGCCACACGATGGCCCGGAAACGGTCGGATGAATCAAGATAGATCTCGAATTGTTCGCCCTCCCTGCAACGTTTTAGGTTGAATGCCTTTCTGAGCTGTTGAATTATCCTGTTTCTGGTAAAACGGTCAATATTATGACGCTTCAGGGCAGCTGCCGGGCCTTCCCCCTTTTTGAGGCGGCCCTTTGTCCTTTTAAGGCCTGCGTAAAAGTTTGATTCCGGCTTGGGCCGTTCCAGCCCTAGCGGTTCTTCCAGGGGTTCCAGCAGGCTGTCTGGATCCATGCTTAGAAGTTCAAATGTTTCAGGGAAATATGGTTCCGTGAATACAAAGAGATCCTTAGCCGGATCATCTCCCTTTTCCTGTGCAATGGGAAACAGGTCCGTTTCAGAATGGCTGGCCAGCCCGGGAAACTGGAAAAACAGGTGAATCATGGCAATTATACCTGCAATGGGAAACAGGATATCCAGTAAGTTGACGGGTTTCTTGCTGTCAGACAAAGCCTTCTCCTCTCCGATGGCTGCTGCAAGGCAGGTTTAGAAACAGCTCATGAGTACTTGGTGATCTTGGAGTTTTAAAGCAATTCCTGGACCCTAAAGGATTACAGTCTCTTTGCATCTATTTCCCAGGAAGAACCGAGTTCACATCTTTTTGAAGAATCATGTGCGAACAGGATACAATGAAAGTCGAAGGAAATTTCATGACGGCACGGGCTTGAGCCAGAGCTTGCGTCTCCTGGGGCCGTCGAATTCACAAAAAAAGATGCGCTGCCACGTTCCCAGGCGAAGCTGGCGGTTTTCTACCATTACGAGGACGCTTTCTCCTACCAGGGACGCCTTGATGTGTGCAGGTGAATTGCCCTCAAGGTGGCCGTAATCAAAATTCCACGGGATCACCTTGTTCAGGACATTGATGATGTCAGCCCTTACCGCCGGGTCTGCTCCCTCGTTGATGGTGACGGCTCCAGTGGTATGTGGACAGTATATGAAAAGAAGTCCGGATTCCAGGCCCATGGAGTCCAGCTTCTTTTGAACACTGGACGTGATATCAACGAGTTCTGTCCGATTGCCTGTTGCAACTTCCAGAAACTCTTTTTTACTCATGTTTATATGATCCGGGTAGTTTATTCCAAGTCCGTTAAGGCCGATAAAAATATTGTGCCGCCTATTCTACCGTTCAGAATTATTCAAGGTCAAAAAGCAATTCCACCAAAAAGAAATAACGGCACTAAATATAACTCAGAAAGTCTTAATGGCAAACATAAAAAATGAGTTGTGATTCAATTGTTGAAAATTTGTTTATAACTGCCCATTTTTTTGAAATCACTTGAATAAATTTTTAAAAAAAGTTAAATAACAATAAACCAGTTAAAATTAGACCGCGAATTAATGGCCAAGCCCTGTCCAAAGACTTCTCATGGAAAAGTATTACCCTCACTGCCTGTGGTGGTTTTCAGGTTGATAGAAGCCACAGACGACGAATCCAGATCACTGAAAAACCTTGCAGACCTGGCCAGTAAGGATCCATCCCTTTCAACGCAGATTTTAAGGCTTGCGAACTCTCCCCTCATGAATGCAGGCAGACCTGTAAGATCTCTTGCCCAGGCAGCACTGAATCTCGGCGTGCCGACAATACGCAACCTTGCCGTTACAGTTGCCGTTTGCCAGTCTTTTTCAGACCTGGAAGTGCCGGGCAGCTTTTCCATTTCTGCGTTTTGGAATCACAGCCTATCCTGTGCCATAACTGCCAAGCTCCTGGCAGAGTCATCAGATGTGCCTGCCTGCCCTCCCGAGGAAGCCTTTCTCGCAGGGCTCCTGCACGACCTAGGGCAGCTTTCCCTGGTAGTAAAAAATCCGTCATTCTTTGACAAGATTGTCCAGAATCCCCGTACCGGTCAGACGCTTTTGGACTCGGAACGGGAGGTGTGGGGTACAGACCATGTGCAGGAGGGGTTCAGGCTCCTGAAAAGCTGGGGCATCCACCAGAACATACTCGATGCCGTGAAATACCACCACCGGGATATAAGTGAGGTGGCCTCCTCGTCCATGATGGTCCGGCTGATATTTATTTCTGACCAGTTGAGCCATTTCATGATGGGACAGTCCAGCCTGGAACTTCCTGAATTTCAGGACATGCATGAGCGCCTTCAGTTGGGCCCGGAGGAGCTCAGGCTTGAGGAGCTTTTCAGAAGGGCCGGTGCCGAAGTAAGGGCAGCCGGCGAGGAGCTTGGCATCGGGATAGAAAAAGAAGGAGATGATCCAATTCCCAGGCTGGATGCCCGGGACAGGAAGGACCGGGTGCTTCTTGCGGACAAGGCGCTGGACCTTTCGGTGCTCACGGGCACACTGGAGGCCCTCCTTGCTGTAACAAACCAGGATGACCTTGAAAGGGAACTTTTTGCCTCCCTGGGTATCCTCACCGATTGCCATACCGGTCTTTTTTTCCACTGGAAAGACAAGAATCTCGTGGGTCTTGCAGCGCGGGGGACCAGGGATGACTCCTTGGCCAGGCAGATCCATATTCTTGGCCTGGAAGAATCCATCTGGGAAGAGGCTTTCAATACTTCCATGCCCGTCCATTCCCATATCTTTTTCAAGAAGCACAAGAAAAGGATTATAGACGAGCAGATATCGGACTACATAGGGGGGGATTTTCTCGTCATACCCGTCTTTGCATGGGGCCGCAGGGCAGGGGTTCTGGTGCTGGCTATCTCTTGGGAAAGATGGGTTGAGCTGGAACCCGGCAAGGATTTTCTCATGCTCCTTGCCAGGGAAATGGGCCATGTTTTCAAGGGGTTAAGGTACCGGCAGCTCTGGGAGAAAGAGCATCTCATCAATGAGGCCATAATAAAAAGGAGCCCTATAGGGATAATTATGGCCGATTATTCCGGCGACATAATATTCTGTAATCCAGCAGGAAGAGTGCTCCTTGGAATCGACAACCGGAAGTTCAGTGACCTCAATATATTCAGCAAGCTCGGGCTTTCTGGGGAGGGCATCCAAAAGATTGTGGGCAGGGTTTCCCTTGGAAAGACGGTTGATCTTGGCAGGCTCCGGGTCAGCGACAGTGATGATACCGCCCTTTGGGCAGGGGTCAGGGTTGTTCCCGTAACAATTTCTGGTGCCAGCCGCCTGCTTTTTATTGTAAGGGATGTCACGGCAGAGATCCTCCTGGAGATGGAAAGGAGGCAGAGGGCCCAGTGGCTTGAGACCGAACTTGAAAAAAAGACCATGGAACTGGCGAAGGCACAGGAAAGGCTCATTCAGGCAGAACGGCTGGGAGCTGCCAGCCAGTTGGCAAGAAAGGTTGTCCACGAGGTAAACAATCCCTTGGGGATCATTAAGAATTTTCTTCGTATATTGAAGATCCAGAAGGAAACCGGAGAAATTGAAGACGACACAATAGATGCGATATCTTCAGAGATCGACAGGGTAGCCCGTATCCTCCGGGAGCTCAGTAATTTTTCCAGGGTACAGCAGGAGCAGGCTGCAGGTATCACCGATTCGCTTGAGTCGGTAATCTCTGAACTGGAACTCCTGATGAAAAAGCCCCTGGAAGAAAAGGGCATATTGCTCAAGACTGAAATTGAAGAACATTTGCCGCCTGTTGGTATTTCTCGGGACAATCTAAAGCAGATACTGGTTAACCTTGTAAAAAATGCCGAAGAGGCCCTGGATGGAAGCCATGGTACAATCTTGATCAGGGCCTTCAGGGATCCTGGAGACGATAAACATGTAGTGATCCAGGTGGCAGATACCGGGCCTGGAATATCTGCAGAGGTGAGAGAGAAGATATTTGAACCCTTTGTAACCACAAAAGGGGGAGACAATGCAGGCTTGGGGCTATCAATCTGTTACAGCCTGGTTCAATCTTGTGGTGGAGAGATGGGCATTTCTCAGGAAGAGGGTTTCCCGACAGTTATTAGGGTCAGGCTCAGGGTAAAGAAAGAGGGACACAGGAAGGGATAGGACATGTCAGGTATCTCTGCATCAATTTTGATAATTGATGATGAGAAAGAAATGAGAAACAGTCTCCGGGTCCTGCTTACCCACTCGGGTTTTTCCGCCGTGGTGGCAGCTTCTGTGGAAGAGGGGCTTGACCTTCTAAGCCGCGATTATTTCGATGTGGTAATTACTGATTTTTTTCTTCCCGACGGGACGGGTTCCGACATCCTCAAGTATTGCAGGGAATACTGCCCCAAGACCCGAGTCATTGTCATGACGGGTTACGCCTCCCTGGAGACAGCCGTGGATGCCCTGCGGCACGGTGCCTTTGACTACGTTATAAAACCCTTTGATTTCGACCTGCTTTTTCATGCGCTACAGCGTGCCCTGGAACATATAAGCATGATGGACGAGATTGCCCTTGCCAAGGAAAGATACAGGGCACTCATCGAGGACCTTAACGAGGGCTATCTCATCATCAAGGATGGTCTTGTCCACTATGCCAATACCAAGATGGTGGATATCCTGAACTGTACCTTTGAGGAGCTTGTGCAGAAGCCCTTTTTGAATTTCGTGGATTACAGCTACCAGGATGTAATAAGTGAAAAGATAGAAACCCTGGAGACCATGCCCGGAGCCTTTTTCATGGAAGAGGTTGTCCTGAGGGACTGCAAGGGCAATACCGTCCCGGCAGAACTCAGGATAACCAACACCATAGGGGAACATCTTGATAATGGAGTTATCCTGATCTGCAGGGAGATAACGGAACGAGATGTCCTTTGGAACCGCCTTGTCAGGGCCGAACGCCTGGCGACCATGGGAGAGATGATGGCAGCAGTGGCCCACGAACTGAACAATAAGCTCACCCCCATACTTGGCTATTCGGAGATTTTAAGCCCGGATCTTAGTCCAGAGCAGCTGGAAAAGGGTATAGCAGGGATAAAAACTGCTTCTCTTAGCGCCAAGCGTATAGTCAACTCCCTTCTCCTTTTTTCAAGGCGTGAGAAACCAGCCAAGATACGCTGCGACATAAATGAGATTATCAAGAATGCATCCAGCATGGTGGGCACCTGCATAGGATGTTCTGGCCCGGAGATAGACCTGGAGCTTAACGGCATGATACCACCGGTTATGGCCGATCCCCACCAGATCGAACAGGTGCTGACCAACCTTCTAAAGAATTCCATAGATGCCCTGGAGGGAAGAAAGGGCCGGATAATCATCAGGACGGATTTTGATGCCAGTAACGTGGTCATAACGGTTACAGACAATGGCCCCGGTATCCCTCCGGATATAATGAAGAATGTATTCGATCCGTTTTTTAGCACCAAGCAGAAAAAAAGCGGGACAGGCCTTGGCCTAAGCATCTGCCATGGCATAATAAAAGAACACGGAGGAGACATAGCCGTCAGTTCCGGAGGGGGAGAAACCACCTTTACCTTGAAACTTCCTATAATGGAAACAGACGTTGAGGGACTGATGCCTCCTGACGATACTGTTTCCATGAATGTAGAGTTTCAAAGCCGCCCGCGTGTATTGGTGGTAGATGATGAATACGAGATTTCAGAGCTTCTCATGGAAGTTTTCTCCGAGAAATTCCAGCCTGTAAAGGCATCCAACGGCCGGGAGGCCCTTGAGCGAATAAAGAGGCATCGTTTTGACGTCATAGTCTCGGATCTCAAGATGCCAGAATTGAACGGCATGGAGATGTACGAGAGGCTGGCAGAAGAATTCCCGGAATACAGGGACAGGATCCTTTTTACCACAGGGATTGTTTCAGACCTGGAGACCCAGGAGTTTCTGAAGAGAAACAACCTGCCTTACCTGAGAAAACCCTTCAAGATGAGGGAACTGTTTGGTGCCGTAAGCCTCATTATAGAAAAACATGCCAAGGTCAACGGGGAGGCTGCCGGGCCCTGAGGCCCTTTTTGGCCCGGGTGAATTTCCGGATCTGTTTTTTGTAATAGGCCCTGTTTCTGGTGGCCTTTTTCAGGGCTTCCATTTCTGTTTTTACGGCCTGTTCCGCATAGCCATTTTGAAAGAGGCATTCAGCCAGTGTATCCAGAATAAAGGGTTCGGGCTTGATCCTTGCCGCTTCCGTTGCCAGGAGCAATGCTTCTTTCGGGTGCCTGAAAGCCGGATCTTCTGATTTTATATAGAGCCAGGCCAGGTTGTTCAATGCTTCGGCATTTTCCGGGTCTATCTCCAGGGCCTTCTTGTATGCCCTTACCGCATGTTTGTAATTTTTCTGCTCAAAGGCTATTTCTCCCACAAGCAGGTAAAGCCTTGGATTTTTTTCATCCTGCTGAATAAGTTTCTTGTAGTAGATCTGCAGGAGGTTGGAGTGTGCCTTGTCTTTCCAGGTGCTCACGGGAAGAGTTGATGGCAGGACGAGAAGAGAGCAGACGAAGATCAGAAAGGCGCCTCTTGCAAGGTTCATTCTGTTGTTGTGCCTGGAGAGGAGTTCCGGGTTTGAATAGGCAGTTTCCAGGAACCTGATCCTTTCTGCAATGGAATAGTGGTGCCAGTTCGGCTTCTCAGGGTCTATGCCGGAAAGCATGGCAACCTTTCTAAGTGCATTTATCAAAAAGAAGGGATGGCCATGCACCCTGAAGGCCGCCATGTCCGCCTGGCGCTCGAAATTTCTCATGAAGTAGCCCATTAGAAATCTGAAATAAAGGACTATTAAAATGCCGACAGGAAGGGCTCCCAGCAGAGACACCAGTGGGGCAGGAATCTTGTCCATGAAAAGCACGAATTTCATTACCACGGGAGTTGACAGCAGCCAGGTTATCAGGGGGTCGGCAAGCCTGTAGAG
>CAYZJS010000051.1:0-13362 GCA_964478865.1 uncultured Thermodesulfatator sp. | reverse complement strand
TAATGGATGCCATCAACTTCAATGATGTCGCCATACGAGATTTCCATGTAGGCCGTGGTGTCCGTAAATATCTTTCCGTATTCACCAAGGGACAAATTGGGCCTGAATTTCTGGACGAGCTCCCTGACTTCCTTTGACATGGGCCTTCTCCATCTAGGGCATAATGGGATCTTTGTTCTTTATCAAATTATATGCACTCAATATGGCCAGGGAAATAGGCGGCGTAATCAAATTCGAGAAAAAACGGTTAATCCTGGTTACCGTTACTGACAGTTTTTGGGCGGCCCTGTTTCTGTAAATCTTTGAGCCGGGTTTTGCTCAGAATTCATACAGGGCGGATCTGATTTCGATTTTGCAAATGCTTCGAATATACCCGGCCTTCATATTATTCCCTCAATTTTTAGCCTAACATCGGGGAGGCAACCTGACGATACGAACAATAAAAACCACCGCAAGCTTCTGGAGAAGATGGAAAAATCCACCAAGGTATTTATCGGCCGGCAGCCAATACTGGACAGGGGAAAACGCACCTTTGCCTATGAACTCTTATATCGGGCAGGCTACAAGAATTCGTTCCCTGATATTTCCGATTCCCAGGCGACATTAAAATTGCTGGAAAACTCTTTCTGCAACCTGGGAATAGACAGGATAACCGGCGGGAAGGGTGCCTTTATTAATTTTTCCAAATCCCTTCTTTTGTCAGATCTTACTTTCCTGGATCCAAAAAGCGTGGTGATAGAGGTGTTGGAAGACGTACCCGTGGATGAAGACGTGGTTAACACGGTTATTGGTCTCAAGGAAAGCGGTTTCAGGATAGCCCTGGATGACTTTGAACCCAGCGAGGAATTTGCATCCCTTCTTCCACTGGCAGATTTCGTGAAAATGGACTGGCTGGCCAGTTCGCTGCCGGAGATAAAAGGTATCTGTCAGGAGCTTGCAGGCTCCAAAACCAGACTGATTGCAGAAAAAATAGAAACGCCGGATCAGTTCAAGACTGCCTATGACCTTGGTTTTGATTATTTCCAGGGGTTTTTCTTTGCCAAACCCGCCATACTGAAAGGCAAGGATCTAAAGCCTGCCAGAAAGACCAGGCTCAGGCTCATGGCAGCTGTCAACCACGGTGAAATGGACATGGAAAGGATCTATTCCCTCCTTGTAAAGGACCCGGCCCTTAGCATAAAGGTACTGAGGCTGGTAAATTCCGCCTCTGTGGGGCTTTCGGAAACGATTTCTTCCATAAGACAGGCAGTCACACTTCTGGGTGAAAGGAAACTCAAGCAGTGGCTTGCCGTCATATTTCTTTCCAGCATATCCAGGGGCAAACCTGACGTCCTGGTCAATACTGCAGTGATAAGGGCTGGTTTCAGTGAGAAGATAATAGGTGACATGGGGCGTCCTGAACTTGGTCCGCCGGCATTTATGGCAGGCCTGCTTTCTATGGTGGAGGCACTTTTCAATATTCCTGCTGAACGGGTCCTGGAGGGCCTGCCGCTGTGCAGGGAAATCACAGATGCGGTCATCTTCAAGAAGGGACTGATATATCCTCTCATCCTGTTATCCGAGGCCTGTGAGCGTGCAGACATGGGCTTTATAAAAGAATTTTCCTCCAGGACAGGAATCAGCCAGGACCAGATAAGTGAGCGTTGGATAGATGCCGTCAGCTGGGCCACTGATAGCACACAGGAGCTGGCTGCGGCCTGATACCTGACCTTGTGTTTCTACCCATCCTTTCCCGTGAACGGTTGTTCAATTTGTCCGGGTTTTTCATTGACAATCCACGGCTTTCATTGTAATCACCTTCTTTGGCGTTTTGCCTGTGACAAGGCGATACTGGGATAAGTTCATCCACAGCCTTTGAACAGATCCGTGTGCATTACTGGAAAGATTTTCCCGTCCTGGTTTTGAAAATCCAGAAAAACCTTCTTTCCTTTGCCTTTTTCCTGCAAGCACGGACCGGTTAACTGTGGCTGGGGAACCGGTTGAACCGCTTCTCATACAGGCTGCAAGCTTCAATCTCCATCCGGCTTGACAGCCTGCTTTAATTTTTTTGACCGTTTAAAGGAGTATTTGTTATGTGCCGCTTAGCATTGAAAACCTCCAACGAGCCCTTTTCGCCCTATGGAGTGTTCGAGGCCATGGAGGCCATGCAGGAGGGTTATGATGGCAGCGGGCTGGGCCTTATCATGAGGGGCATCCAGTTCACTGATTACAGCTATAATTCCAGGGACCCTGTCCTTTCCGGAATAGCCCATACCGAAGAGGCCCTGCACCGCCTGAACGCCTTTATGCAGGATAATGGTTTCGCATTGAAATACGATCACGAGTTCAATGTGGATCTGACCCATATCGAGGCAAAGGACAGGCATAAATATCTTCTCAGGGTCTACAAGATGCCCGAATCCTGGAACAGTCTTTCACGGGAAGAGATAGAGGAAAGATTGATGATGACCCGTCTGGCCCTCAGAAAAGACGGAGAGGACCATGGTGGAGACCTAACCTCCTTTGCCTTCTGGCCAGATGTGATAATGATCAAAGAAGTCGGCTGGCCCCTAGAGGTCGGAAAGGCCCTGGGGCTTGATGAAGGCAGGATAAAGGCCAGGGTCTGCATGGCTCAGGGCAGGCAGAATACCAATTGGGGAATCAACCTCTACGCCTGCCATCCGTTTTTCATCCAGGGCATAGCCACCATGACAAACGGTGAAAATACAGCCTTTATTCCCATCAAGGACTGGCTTACAGGAAAGGGTTTTCCCGGATACATCGGGTACCAGTCAGACAGCGAGGTTTTTACCCATATCCTGCACTATGTCTTGAAGCAGTTAAAGCTTCCTCTGCAGGCATACAAGCACGTGATTACACCTCTCAAGACAGAGGAACTCGAAGAACATCCCCAGGGTGATTTCCTGCTTGGTCTTAGAAACGCCTGCCGGAGGCTGATAATAGACGGCCCCAATGCCGTGATAGGCACGCTTCCTGACGAGACGTGCCTTCTGGTCATGGATGCCAAGAAACTCAGGCCAGCCACAATAGGTGGAAAACCAGGTACATGGGCAATGGCTTCCGAGATGTGCGGCGTGGACGCCATGGTCCCTGACCGGGACAAGTCTCTGGATTTTCAGCCCATGCGTCCCCATACTGTAATCGTTCCCCCAGATAGACAGGAGTATAAGATATGGTCCCAATTCGATCAGTTCCCTCTACCCCAAGCAGCTTAGCAGCCAACGATTTCCCCTGGGTCATAGAACACAGGGAAGACCGTTGCACATTGTGCGGAAGATGTACTGCTGTTTGCCCGGTTAATGCAATAAAGCTGTCCTACATGCGTCAGCGCATGCCGAAACTTGTTCTGAATGCAGCTGAGCGCAAGACATCCTTCCGTACCTTCGTGGGTATAAGGCAGAAGACAGACGTGTCAAAAAGATGCGTAGGATGCGGCATGTGTGCAATGGTCTGTCCCAACCAGGCCATAAAACCCGTCCCCAATCCCACCAGGGACAGGGTGCGCTTCCAGAATACACAAAAGGGAGAGGCATGGAAAAGGGGAGGCCGCAGGAACGAGCCTGGTGCCAACCTCCTTGACAGGATAATCTTCACAAGGATTTCCATGCTCACCGATCCCGCCCTTGATGCAGGACGTCACGAGTTTTTCATGAACACCCTCCTGGGCCGGGTCCTTTCTCCCGAGGAATACCTGAAGAGAAAGATGAAGGGTGACTGGATACCGCCGGTCAGGGAGATATTTCCCTTCATAATAGGTTCCATGTCCTTTGGGGCACTTTCTCCCAACATGTGGTTGGGCCTTCTCCAGGGAGTTGCCTACCTGAACGAGGTCCACAAGATGCCAGTGGTAATGGCGACAGGGGAGGGCGGATGCCCCCCGTGGGTGCTGAAGAGCAAGTTTTTGAAATACATTATCCTGCAGATTGCCTCTGGATATTTTGGCTGGGACGAGATAATCAGGGCCATACCCGAGATGAAATGCGACCCTGCGGCCATAGAGATCAAGTACGGCCAGGGCGCAAAGCCGGGTGACGGCGGCCTTCTCATGTGGTTCAAGGTGAGCAAGCTCATCGCCCGCCTGAGGGGTGTGCCGGAGGGAGTTGATCTGCCTTCTCCTCCTGTCCACCAGACGCTTTATTCCATCGAAGAATCAGTAATGAAGATGATCCAGTCCCTGTCCATGGCATGGGATTTCAGGGTCCCGGTCTATCCCAAGATTTCAGGCTCCAATTCCGCAAAGGCGGTTTTGAACAACCTGGTCAGGAACCCTTATGCCTCTGGGCTGCTCATTGACGGCGTGGACGGAGGTACCGGGGCTGCCTATAACGTCAGCATGGACTTCATGGGGCACCCAATAGCTTCAAACCTTAGGGAGTGCTACCTGGATCTTTGCGCCCAGGGCAAGCAGAACGAGATTCCGCTTTTTGCAGCCGGTGGCGTGGGAAAGAACGGCAATGTCACCCAGAACGGCATGGCCCTTATCATGTTGGGTGCCAGCGGTGTTCACCTGGGCAAATATATAATGCAGGCTGCGGCAGGCTGTCTTGGAGCAGAGGATCACAACCGCTGCAATATCTGCAACATAGGCCTTTGCCCCAAGGGTATCACCAGCCAGAATCCCAAGATCTACAGGAGGCTTGACCCGGACAAGGTTGCCGAAAGGGTAGTGGACACGTTCCTGGCGATACGGACAGAGATGAAGAAGATCATGGCGCCCCTTGGCAGGTCACAAAGCCTGCCCATAGGGATGTCCGATGCCCTGGGAATAGCTGACAAGGCAGCAGCCGAGAGACTCCAAATCAAGTACGTTTGTTAAAGAGGTCTGAAAAGTGAGCGATGCAATAACCATAAAAGGTATTGATGAAAACGGCCGAAGGATCTCCTCCAAGGCCTTTGAGGAGATGGTTCAGAAGGCCGCAGAAAAATATGACAGGTTGATTCTTGAGACCTTCGGCCAGCACAATGTAGGTGGCCGTCTCAAGACCGATGGCAGGAAGATTGACATAGAAGTCAAGGGGCCCTGCGGGCAGAGGCTGGGCTGCATGGCCATGCCTGGCACAACCATTCTTTGCCACGGACCGGCCTCCGATGATGTCGGTTACCTGAATATCGGTGCGGAAATAACCGTGCTTGGAGATGCAACAAACGGTGTTTGCAATGCCATGGCCGAGGGCAAGGTTCTTATTGGCGGCTCCATTGGCGCCAGGGGCCTTACCATGACCAAGTGGAATCCGGATTACAAAAGGCCTGAGCTCTGGGTCCTGGGTTCCGTGGGAGATACCTTTGCAGAGTTCAACTGCGGAGGTATTGGCGTTGTATGCGGTTTCGAGCCCTATACACCTGAAAATGTCCTGGGCTACAGGCCGTGTGTGGGAATGGTTGGCGGCTGGATCTACTACCGCGGCCATACCGACAAGAGCTATGCCAGGACCAACGTGAAAGCGGTCCTCCCCGATGACGAACAATGGAACTGGCTCGTGGAGCGCATGCCAGTCTTTCTGGAAAAGATAGGCAGGAAGGATCTTCTGGAAGAACTCACCAGGAGGGACGAGTGGAAGATGCTCATTGCCCTTCCTCCCCAGGAAATCACCCTGATGTACGAATCGGGCAGGGTGCCCATGGTGGATTTCAGGAGAAACGTCTGGGACAGGGAATTTGGAGGCGATCCCATCAGGGACCTGGCCCCCGGACTTGACAGGTCTCCCGTAGGCCTCATAGAGACCGGAGAGCTCAGGCGCAGGAGGCCGTTTTGGGCCAACCGCGAATCCGCCGCCCCATGTGCCTATTACTGTCCAGTTCACATACCAACCATCGACAGGCTGAGGCTCATCCGTGAGGGGAAGATACAGGAGGCCTACGAGCTGGTACTCCAGTATACCCCGTTTCCGGCTTCTGTATGCGGCTCCATTTGCCCGAATCTTTGCATGCAGCAGTGTTCGCGCCAGATGGTGGATGAAAGCATCGACATTGCCTACCTGGGAAGGGCGGAAAAAGACGTGCCTCCTCCTCCTGTTGAGCCATCTCTTGGGAAAAAGGTTGCAATTATCGGTGGCGGCCCAGGTGGCATGAATGCAGCATGGCAGCTGGCACTGAGAGGTGTCGAGGCCCACATATTCGAAAGGGACAACAAGCTTGGCGGAAAGATGGCACAGGTTATCCCGTGGGACCGTCTGCCAAGGGCGATATGGGAGGCCGAGGTCGAGCGCTTCATGAATACTCCCAACATACACGTCCATTTCAATGAAAACATAACAAAGGAGCGGTTCAGGGAGCTCTATAACGAATTTGATTACGTGATAGTGGCTGTAGGAACCCACGAGCCAAGGACCATTCCTTTCCCCGGCCATGAAAAGGTTATCCCTGCCCTAACGTTCCTTAGGCAGGTCAAGGAAGGCAATCCTCCTCCTGTAGGCAAGCAGGTGGTGATAATTGGTGCCGGAAACGTGGGCTGTGACGTGGCAGTGGAATGTTTCAAGCTTGGAGCTGAAGAAGTAACCCTTGTCGATATCCAGAAGCCCCTGGCCTTTGGCAAGGAAAGGAAGGCTGCAGAGGCCCTGGGGGCCAAGTTCAAGTGGCCGGTCTATACCAAGGAAGTTACGGATGAGGGCCTGGTTGATGCGGCAGATGAACTCATCCCGGCCCAGACGGTGATCATCTCCATCGGTGATGTCCCTGCCCTCAACTTCCTGCCCGATACCGTTGAGGTTGTAAAGGCAGGAGGTGCCGCATGGATAAAGACGGATGAGGCCAACAGGACTACTGACCCGAAGATCTTTGCAGTTGGAGATGTGGAAAAGCCGGGCCTTGCCACCAACGCCCTGGGCGCTGCAAGGAATGCCGCTCTTGCCATTATTGCAGAAATAAAAGGCGAGGAATGGAAACCATTCAAGAAGCCGCTGATCCCCAAGGACAGGCTGAACCCTGCACTTTACGAACCGGAAACCTGTCCTAACGAGCACACGGAAACCAAAGAGGCAGACCGCTGCATGAGCTGTGGTACCTGCCGGGACTGCCACATGTGCGAGATGATGTGCCCCACCGGAGCCATTACCAGGGAGAAGCTTGAAGACGGAGATTACAGGTATGTATCAGACGATGAAAAATGCATAGCCTGTGGTTTCTGTGCGGATACATGCCCCTGCGGCATCTGGATAATGAGGCCATATTAGCAATTCTGCTGAAAGATAGCCAGGAACAAGGGGCTGCCCCATACGGGGCAGCCCCTTTTTAGTTTGAGCCCTGTTGAATGGTCTTTGATAGCACTCAGCATTAAATCTCATGTTAAACAAACTTCAACAATCTGTTGCGCAACTAAAACGTAAATTTTCACAAGTTTTAATGATTCTTACGTTAACTTGTAACAACTTTTTAATATTGAAAACAAACTTGCTTATATTGACATAATTGAGACTTATGATAATCTTTAATTATTATAATTAAAAAATAATTAAATGCAGTGATAATATTCACATTATAAATTAATGAAAAATTAAACAAGCTGCGGTTTGTGAAAACGGTATACCTTGTCAACATTTTGGATAAAAGACCATTTGGAAAAGATAAAAATATTTGGAAGGGAGGTGGATAATAAGTCTCTAAAAAAGCAGAATAATTTTTAGAAAAGATATTACAAATTTTTTAAAGGGAGGAACGCTTATGAAGACAAAAATTTTATCTATTGTCGTGATGCTGGTGTTGGGCGTGGTTTCAGTTGGTTTTTCTCAGGTAACCGCAGAACAGAGTGACCTTATCTGTTACAAAGGTGAATGCTGGCAGGAAGAAGGTTTGACCCGCCTGGCAGGAAAGGGATGTCCGACTCCTACGTTGTTTGTGAAAACCAGTCTCGGAGAGCTCAAATCATACATTGCAGGGGCTAAAAAATTTGGACTTACACCGGAACAGGTCAAGAAACTGACGGATATCTACGACCATGCCAACATGGTTGTTGTCAGGGCAAGGGGACAGCTCCAAAGTACCACAATATTATTGATTACAGAAATGACCAAGGAAATGCCAGATCAGAAAAAAGTGGAAAAGCTGATAGACGAGATTGAAAAATATTGCTGGGAAACCGTGGCTCAACTGGCAAAAGACGTTCATGCGGCCCGTGCCATAGTTAAATAACAGATTAGAGGAGGTGCAAAAAATGACAAAGAATATTTTCTTTAGATCTATACTTGTATTCTGTGTTTCCATCATCGTCTCGGCCTTTTTGGTGCCGGGAACATTTGCAGCCAAAAAACATATCCGGGCAAAAAAGACCTGCCTCATGGGAGAATGCTGGAAACGTATAGATGTCAACAAGCTCGGGGAAGTGGGATGTCCAGCCCCTATGCTCATCGTCAATAACGTGCTGAGAGAAATGAATGGCTATCTTTCACATCGTCAACAGTTAAACCTGAGCGAGAGCCAGATAAAGCAGCTGAGACTTATTAAATACAAATGCCACAATACCCTTATAAAGAAAAGGGCAGAGCTGAACCTGCTTTCCATAGATCTTCTGGACAATATGTCCTCGGATGGTTACGATCTGGCCAAGGTAGAAGATTTGACAGGTAAGCTCAAAACAACCTGTCATGCCATGCTCTCAGGGGTAATAGGCAAGGTTATAGAGGCCCGGCAGGTATTGACTCCGGAACAGAGAAAAAAGGCCAGGGAAATAGCTTTTTGATTCCCGGCGGAAAAATAGTTGGCAATAAGAGCTGCACAAATAAAAAAAAGAAATAGGCTGGCCACTGTATTAATCGGCAGCCTATTTCTTGTGTTTGTTTCCCTGATGACCCAGGCTTGTGCCGATTTGTCTTCAAGGGTTCCAAGAGACAAGATCTCTCTGAATGAGTTCTGCTGGGGTCTTGATGACCGAGAAAACAAGGCATTGGGATGTTCCGCCCAGGATTTTATAATAAAGGCTTCGTTATGCGAGATCGAGGTGATTTTGGAGGAGGAAGATTTCCTGGGGCTGAGCAAGGAACAAAAAGACAGTATCAGGTCTAAATACAGGAGATTCAAAAGAAGCTACAAACTGAAACAGGCAAAGCTGAATCTGGAATCGGTTCAACTGAATGAAATCCTCCAGGCGGAGGATTTTGATCTTGACCAGGCCCGGCAGGAAATTCAGGCTGTACGCTCTCTTTGCATAAGGATGACCAATAAGGCCGTTTCAACCCTGATAGCCATAAAATCCGTGCTTTCACCCGGGCAGAGAAAGAAAGTCACTCAAATACTGATACCGGCCTCACGCAAGATAGAAGCACAGAAGAGATACCCTGTGATACCCTGCGGCGAATAGCCCTCAGCGGTTGTCTTCCAATGCCAGGGGTAAGATTACCTTAACGGTGGTTCCCTTGCCTTCCCTGGATTCAATCTTGATATCGCCTCCGTGGTCCTTGATTATCCCGTAACTCACAGACAATCCCAGGCCAGTACCATCTTTTTTTGTTGTGTAAAATGGTTCCAGTATATGTTTCAGGATGTCCTTGGACATTCCGGGGCCGTTGTCCTGGACAGCAATCACCACCCTGCCATTTTTGAGGTCTGTCTCTAGATCGATTTTGAGCTTGCCTCCCCGGCCCATGGCCTGAATGGCATTCAGGATGATATTTATAAGGACCTGTTCCAGCTGGTTCCGGTTTCCGGAAACTATGGCGTCATCATTTTTTATGCTCGTTTCAAGCTGGATATTAGATAGCCTCATCTCGTTTTTCAGAAAGTGGAGTATGTTTGAAAGGACCTTGGCCAGGTTGACCTTCTCCCTGGTGGCAGTTTTTTTTCTGGAAAAGCTCAGCAGGTGATGGACAATATCCCTGGCCCTTTCCGTTTGAGACAGTATATCCCTGATCAGTTCTTTCCTTTCGTCGCTTTCCATTTCATCGACACCGTCCAAGAGGACCTCGGCAGTAAGATTTATGTTGTTCAGTGGGTTATTTATTTCATGGGCAATTCCTGCAGTCACCTTGCCTATGGCTGCCAGCTTTTCAGACTGCACAAGCTGTTCCTGCTTGCACTCTATGGTATCCAGCATGAGATTTATGGACTTTACCAGTCTGTCGCACTCTGCGCATTTGTCTGCAATGGGTTCAAGGGGGATTGCCTTGAGTTTGCCACTCATGATTTCCCCAGCTTTTTTACGGACATAGCCAAGGGGCTCTAAGATCCATTCTGCAAGGGAGATACAGAAAAGAAGACCCACCGGCATTGCAACCCAGAGCAAGATGATGGACAGTTCCTTGTAAAGATTGACCTCATCGTCCAACCTGTTCTTGAATGATCTGCCATTACTCAGCATGGTTTCCATCAGGTCGTGGCCCCTGCTTCTCAGTGTTTTCATTAGATTGTCCCTGAGATCTGGCCTAATCCTTCCATTAATGAATTTTTCCATGACCCGTTCATACCGCCTTATCAGGCCTGGCAGGCTCTTGAAATATTTCTTGGCTTCGGGAGCTATCCGGGAGATCTTGGCGCTGATTTCAAAAAGGTCTTCCCTCGCGCTTAGTAGTTCGTGCACATTTCCATATAGGAGAAAATTCTTCTCTTTCTGCCTTACCAGAAGAAGTTTTGTGGTAAGCATGTCCAGCGTTTCCACGGATTTCATCTTGTTTTGTATCTTGGAAATCGAGTAGATTGCCGTCACTGAAGAAAAGGCTGCTATGCAAAAGAGAATGGCAAAACTATAAAATAACTTTGTTTTTAAAGACCTTGTTGAAAAAATCATTGCAATCTTTTCTTTATACAGATTGAGATTTTCATTAAGCATGGGTTTGGTTCCTTTCTCATTAGAGAAAATTGGCCCACATTCAGACTGATTTATGCCTTGGAAAATGCCTAAATAGGTATCTGGCTTGTTTGGGCAATCTAATGAAATCTATTAGGCGGTTTTATGACTTAGGAGTATCTGCAAAAAATTAGAAATTTTTTAAAGGACTAGACATATGCAAGAAATAGCTGCAGACATGTTCTTGATATTTCAGGAATTATTATTTTTTAGATGCAACTAGGCCACAAGTCAGAAAAGGGTTTTTTGGATACATTTTTATCCGTTTGCCTGGAATTATTGCACAACAGGGATGCCAGGATAGATCCCGGAATTTCAAGAGGGTTCTTTTGGCCTTTGCCCTGATTTTTTCCCGCCAGTTTGCCGGCATGGCCAGGGGGCAGGATGCGTATTGGGTGCTATCTTAATCCCAGGCACCCCTGTGTTTCGAAGCCGATCCCAAGTTAAAAATTATAAGGCATAAGCCCCTATTTTGAGTTCTTTCTGGAGTTCTTCTACTCCATAGTAATCCAGAGGGTCGGTCCATCCGGCTATTTTGGCAGCCTTGGCAGCCTTGTCTTTTGGTTTGATTTCTTTTAGGGCAGAGGCCACCTCTTTGGCCAATGCCTCGGGAGTTGATTCAAGCTTTGCAAGTGGCCATTCCGGATAGAGCCTGGTACTGCAGACAAACGGAAAGCCTTCATGTTTCTGCCTGTGTATGATCTTAAAATCCGCCATCGAAATGCTGCCTCCGGCTGCCATGCGTTCAAGGGTGTCTGTCCTGACGGTGCCAGCGTCAACCACCTTGTCTCTAACGGCAGTTACCACCTTGTCGTGGCTTCCTCCGAATTCCAAGGATGCAAAATCCCTGTAGGGATCTATGCCGGCATCCAGGAACTCCTTCAGGGCCATTTGCCAGCCTCCAAAGGAGGATTTCTTAACAGCCATGAATCTTTTACCCTTTATATCTGCAAGGGAGGTTATGGCGCTGTCATCTGCCCGGGTGAAAATGACTCCTCCAAAGGACATGAGCGCCTCCCCCTGCCTGGAATTGATTACGGTGGCAATGGCCTGGGCGCCGTATTTTTTATGGGCTGTTACATACATGGAAGAATTGACCAGAAAGAAGTCGACTTCGCCGTTTTTTATGGCGGGCATCACCCTGTCAAAACCCAGGGGGACAATTTCTACCTTTTTCCCGTGCAGCTTGGCTGTCAGGTATTCCCCTGTTGCTGCCCATTTTTTCGTGGCCTTTTCAGGTCCCCTTTTGGCCAATACGCCGATTTTTATGATATCCGTAGCAAAAGAGGCGCTTGCCATTGCCATAATCATGCATGCGATGGCCAGTTTAAGTAAATTTTTCACGGAATTGCCCTCCTTTCCGACAGTTGGGCAAGAAACTGTCGCTCCATAAAACGCATCAAGAAAAAATCATCAATTCTTTATTAGCTTTATAATAAATTATTATGAATGTCAATAATAAAATAAGTGAAAAAAGACACTTATAAGCTTTAATAAACGAAAACTAATTATTAATCTTAATCTGTGAATATTTTCTACAATGTTTTTAAATTTAATCATAAATTCTATAAAAATCTTTACTTTTCAAGATGAATTTTGGCCTTCACCATCAGGGTTTTTTTCTTGGCCACTTGAGGAAATCGTTGGTTATCTCCCGGCGTGATTCACGGTAAAGCAGGAAAGTAAAGATGTTTTGCTTTCAGATGGAGTGATTGATAATTATGGATGGATGTGTAGATTATAAAGGCAGATATCATTCAGGAGTTTCATCAAATTACAATGTCAGGAAAAGCAGATGCCATCTGCCTGGTAAGTGGCGGCCTGGATAGTTGCGTGTGCGCCGCAATAGCTGAAAAGAAACATGGAAGCCTTGCATTTCTCCATGTGAATTACGGCCAGAGGACCCAAGCCCGGGAACTGCTGGCATTTGAGCAAATTGCAGAATTTTACGGGGTCACCCAGAGGCTTGTTGCCGATATAGGTTATCTTTCGCAGATAGGAGGCTCTGCACTCACTGATTCCAGGCTTAAGGTCCCTGAAAATGAATTGTCGTCTCAAGGGATCCCCGTGACCTACGTGCCCTTCAGGAATACCCACATAATTGCAATCGCGGTGTCTTGGGCCGAGGTCATAGGTGCCCGGAGGATCTATATTGGGGCCACGGAGGTTGACAGTTCCGGCTATCCGGACTGCAGGAAGAGCTACTTTCATGCCTATAACAATCTCATTAAGGAGGGAACCAGGCCCGAAACCTGCATAACCATAGAAACCCCCCTTATAGATCTTGCCAAGAAGGAGGTGGTGAAAAAGGGTACAGAACTCGGGGCACCGCTTCATCTTACCTGGTCCTGTTACCAGGATGGAGAAGTTGCTTGCGGGGTTTGTGATTCGTGCCTGTTGAGGCTCAAGGGCTTCAGGGAGGCAGGCCTTAGGGATCCCATTTCCTACAGGAAATAAGACAGGAGAAACCTGATGAACCATATCCGGGAAAAAGGAGAAAGACAGATTTTCGAGTGCCAGTGCTGTGGGCACTGCTGTCATGGCCAGGCTACAGTTTCGGTATCTCAAAAGGAGCAGAAGGCCATTGCCGA
>CAYZJS010000050.1:0-4417 GCA_964478865.1 uncultured Thermodesulfatator sp. | reverse complement strand
CATGTCAAAGGAAGTCAGGGAGCTCGTCCAGAAATTCAGGCCCAATTTGTCCCTTGGTGAATACGGAAAGATATTTACGGACACCACGGCCTACATGGAAATCTCGTATGGCGACATCATTGAAGTTGATGGCATCCATTATCTTGTACTCAGAGACGAGGTGGAGCGCAGTTTTGGAATCGAGGATCCAAAATACTGGGTCAAAAGATGCATTCAGCTAGAAACCGGGGAAAGAAAGATATTGAAACTGGTGTTTCACGAAAGATTCCTGCTGAAGCTTGGAACCCTTGAAATTCCCTGCTACCGGAGCCCTGAGAAGGAGGCCAGGATACTGGACCTGGTAAGGGGGGACATGAGGTTCATGCAGGGTTTTTCCCGTTTTGACAAAAAGGGCAACGTGGTCCGAATCATTGATATCGTGTCCGGCAAACGGCTGGATCATTCAATCTTTGAAATAGAGGCATCCCACAAGGATTATTTTTATGGCCACCTTCCCGGTATTCTTGAAAAATTCATTGAATCCTGCAGGGCGATAAAATTCCTTCACGACAACGGTGAAATCCACGGAGACATAAGGAGGGACCACCTCTGGGTAGAATACAAGACCGGGCTATACCGGTGGATCGACTTTGATTACACTTACGAGTTCAAGGAAAACCCCTTTGGCCTGGACATATTCGGCCTGGGCAGCCTGCTTATTTACATTGTGGGTAAACAGATTTACACCCTTTCCAACCTGGCCTCTCAGGGCTTTCCTCCTGAAACCGCAAGCAGCTTGAACCAGGGGGATTTTTCACTGCTCTACAAGAACAGGATTGTAAACCTCAAAAAACTTTTTCCATACATCCCAGACAGGCTCAATTTTATCCTCATGCATTTTTCAAATGCAGCTGAAATCTTCTATGAAACAGTAGATGAGTTTCTGGAGGACCTGGAGCCCTGTATTTCGGAAATAAAACGGTAAGACAAGGAGAAAGGCATGGATCTCAAAAAGATACTCATTGCAGCAGATGCCTCGGAAAACGCAAAACGTGCCTCCTCGTATGTGGGGGAGATAATCGGATCCAGGGAAGGTTTTCAGGTGGAAATCCTCTATGTAATAAGGCATCCGGACAGGGACCTGTTTCCTGACGAAGCTTCGTGGAAGGCAAAAAAGGATCAGGAGATAGAACAGGCAAGCCGGATACTGTCCGATCTTTCCGATCTGCTTAAGAAAAAGGGCATCCCCGCCTCTTCCATAACGGTGACTGCCAGGGAGGCCAAGGGCTTCAGCATCGCCCAGACGATACTTGGATATCAGCAAAAACATGGCTTCGGCACCATAGTTGTAGGCAGGCGCGGTGTTTCAAAGGCAGAGGAGTTTCTTTTTGGAAGCGTATCAAACAAGATCGTGCACTACGCCAGGGACTGTGCCGTGTGGGTGATTGAATAGGATTTGTTGTTCTTGAAAAAGACCCGACTGGTAAACTGCATAGCCTTTGATGATTGCCCGTTTTCCAGGGATCATCGAGGGGATGTAAAGATTGTTGGCGCTGTCTTTGCCGATCTCCGCTTTGACGGAGTCCTGATAGGAAGGGTAAGAAAGGACGGGGCTAATTCCACGAAAAACATTGCCAGGACTGTAATGACATCCAAGTTCTTTCAGCACGCCAACCTCATAATGATACAGGGCATCGCCCTGGCAGGATTCAACGTGGTGGATGCAAAAGGGCTTGCCAGGGCACTCAATATACCGGTCTTGATAGTTTCCAGGAAGAAACCCCATCTTGAGTCCATTAAAAGGGCCCTTATTTCAAAGGTACCAGGAGGTCATAGGAAATGGAAGCTGATAGAGCAGATGGGTCGCATGGAAAAATGCCACAGGTGCTACGTCCAAAGGGCAGGACTGACTTTTGAGGATGCCATGGGCATAGTTGAAAGATTTTCCATTTATGGAAACATACCCGAACCCCTGAGGGTGGCCCACCTGATTGCCGGTGCGTTGGCTAGGGGTACGAGTACAGGTCGGGTATAAAAAAATTTTTTTAGATTTTTAAAAATTTTCAGACCTACAGCCCCGGCTTCAGGACTTAATTTTTCTTTCCAGTCTTTCTATGTCCTTGACTTTCTTCCTGTAGTACTTGAGGCATTTTTTTATGAATCTCTGCTGGCCCCACTTGCTGGAAAGATTATCACGTTCTACCGGGGCATCCCAACAGGCCAGCAGAACAAGCTTCATGGGCATATTCATATCTATGAGGCAGTTGATCTTGCTCTCATAATATTCCTTTTCCACCTGAAGCTTTATTCTCTGGTTCTTGGTAAGACTCGGTACAGGCAGTTCCCTTTTTGCTTTAATTGCAATCATAAGCCTTCACCTCGTTCTTTTCTTTAGTTTCCAGATGCTGCAAAATGTTTGCCAGGTACAGGAAAAACTAAAAGGGCTTATCTCCTTAAATAAGGGGGTATTTCTGCCGATAAAAACAGGGAATGGAAAATTTTTCCCACGAGAGGAACATTTTTTCTCATAAAGAAATGAAAAATTTTATCCCTGTTATAGATCTTGATGCCCAGAGGCGGAAAAAGGCCATAATTTCCAAGATAAAGTCCATCCCTCCGCTTCCTGCCGCTGCACAGGAGGTATTGAGTATTGTAGCGGGCAACCCCCGGGATATCAGGAGACTGGAACAGGTTATCGTTCATGACCCTTCCCTTTCCACGCAACTTCTGAAGGTGGCAAACTGCGCCGCATACTATCCGGCCACCAGGATAGATACGGTCCAGAGGGCAATCGTGTTCCTGGGATTTGCAGAGGTACGAAGCCTGGCGCTCAGCCTCAGCGTGTCCAGCGTTTTCAAGGGTAAAAAATCCGCCTCCGGTTTCGACAGGCAGGCCTTCTGGGAACATTCAATCGGAACCGCCATGATCTCCAGGGTCCTGGCGGGCGAACTGGCACTGGAGGAAACAGACCTTTACTTTACCTGCGGCCTGCTCCACGACCTTGGCAGGGTGGTAATGGACAACTGCTTTCCTGAAGAATGGCGCAAGATCCTGGAATACGCACAGGCTCATGACTGCTCCCTCATCAAGGCTGAACGAAAGGCCGGTTTCCCCCATAATGTCATCGGCGCATGGCTCGTGAGAAACTGGGGCATACCGGAAATTTACTCAAAGGTCATAGCCAGCCACCACCTGCCTGTAAACCATCCGAAATTCAACATCCAGGGCGGACTGGTGCAACTGGCCGACCACCTGAGCCACAAGATGGGCATGGGAATCCTGAAACCCCCTGCATGCAAAAGTGATGCACTGGCAAATTCCCTGGGAATAGGCATGGAAAGACTGGCTCTCCTGGAGGAACACCTGGAAAAGATAGGAGAACTCGCTGAGGCCATAACTACTGGATTTCTATAAATGAATCATGAAACATTTTTGTTAAAATTTTGTAACATTAGTTGTTGACAGGTGAACCCGAACGTGTTTTATTAAATATATTCAAAAATAAAAAACATTTACCCCTGCTGGTCCCTCTGTACCATCTCCAACAAAGACGACCAACATACCCACCTCCATCCTTCTTTAACCGGCAGGGGTTTTTTTCTTTCCCGACACAAGGCCACGTGGTACTAATAAATTTCACTCAAGTACTACATCCATCCCGTTCCAAGAAAGGTTTATCACCATGACACGATCTTATCTTACTGTTTTTAAAGAAATTTTACTCGTATCAAGGACTCCTTTTTTTAAAATTCTGCTATTTTCCAGCCTCCTCCTATTCGGACAGCACCTGAACCCAAACTCCCTGCTTGCCCGTGAAGGGGCCTCTTCGGCCCAAAACTGGCAGGGAGCATCCCTGACACTTTACAAGACGATGGCCCTTGTCAGGGACAAAAGCTCGGTCTTTTTGAAAAAAGGGGAAGACAGTCAACTGCTTCATCCTGTGAGCGGAAAAATCATCCCGGAATCAACGGTGATTTCCTGCAGTGAAGCCGATGTCCTCGAACAATCATTCGTTTACCGGCCAATCACCCCTGAGGCCATCCTTAAAAGCTATGAAGGCAAAAAGGTCCTTCTCATAAAGACCGACAAAAAAACCGGTAAAGAGCATGCAGTGCCTGCCAAGGTCCTTTCTGTTAAAAACGGGATTGTCCTCAAAGTAGAGGGAAGAATAGAAACCGCCATCCCGGGAAGATTGGCATTTCCCGAGCTTCCCAAGGGCCTGGGCAAGAAACCCGTACTCAAAATCGTCCTAAAGGGCAAGTCCGACGGAAAGGCACCGGTGGAAGTTTCCTATCTTTCAAGGGGGCTGAGCTGGAAGGCCGACTATGTGGCAGTGCTCAACGAGTCGGAAGACAGTATGAGACTTGACGGCAGGGTCAGTATCAAGAACCGCTCGGGCATCACCTTTGAAAATGCATTGATTCAACTGGTGGCCGGA
>CAYZJS010000049.1:0-14635 GCA_964478865.1 uncultured Thermodesulfatator sp. | reverse complement strand
TACAGGTGGCAGAAAGGAGGCGTAAAGGCCGTAGTAAGGAGGCAGGCCCGCAAGCTGTGCATACGCCATGGACTGGGGAATTAGAACCAGGGCCACTGTAAGCCCGCTCACCAGATCCTGGCGGAATGCCTCGGCATTGTAATCTAAAATCCACTCAGTGGCTGGAACAATGGCATTCATGCATGTTTTTCCCCATGTTTGGCCATGGATTTTGCATCCCGGCTTCAGGCCACAATCAACCACACGGTTTGCATCAACCTGGAGTTCCTGGAATTCAAACCGGCAGCCATGCGATGCCCCCGGAGGTGCGGGGGCATCAACCAACCTTGAAATTTCAACTATTTTTCAAAGGGTATCTTTTCTAACTCCTCAACTGGACATTCCATATCGGCCGGCATCATCTTGGAGCCGGAAAAGGCCCCTGAAATAATTGCATCCGGAGCATTGAAGTCATTCCAGATGGCAATATAGAGATGCACCATTATGAAAAAGATGAAAAACCAGTTGAGCAGGTAATGGATAAGACGGGCCTGCTGGGGAGTACCAAACAGTTCATGGCCCAGTTTGGCAATGGTCGGGGCCTCGGGATAGAGCAGGTAGAGGCCGGTCAGCCCCATGACTACCCCGCACATGAAAAGCACGAAATATATGGTGCCTGCCAGGATGGTATGGCCCATCCGGCACTCGTGCTCGTCTGTCATGTAGAGGTAGAACTTGATGTTCAGCATCAGTGATTTGAGGTTTCGCCTGCTTATGGGAAGAAAATCCGTGGGCCGTTCATACTGGTTCCCGGCAAAAAACAAGTAGAATCTCACGGCCAGGGCGCAGATGAAAAAATAACCGGCAGCAAAATGCCAGTACCTCAAAATGGCCATGATGTACTGGGGCTTGAACTCCGCCCACTTGGTGGTAATGGGAGGGTAATGGATATAGATACCTGTCAGTATCAGGATGAATGTACTGAAGGCCAGGGTCCAGTGGAAAAGCCTCAGGGTTCCACTCCACACAAATACCCGGTAGTAAAGTCTGGGTTCTCTCCTGATCATTTTCATGCCCTCCTTTTCAGAGCACCTTTACCCTTGAAAACTCCTTCCTGCCCGGGTCCAGCAAGTGAACCGCACAGGCGATACAGGGGTCGAAGGAATGGACAGTCCGCAGGACCTCCAGGGGCCTTTCGGGCTGTGCGATGGGGTTGCCCATGAGGGAAGACTCATATGGCCCCATGAAATCCTTGGAGCACCTGGGACTGACGTTCCACGTGGAAGGAACAACACACTGGTAGTTCTTTATCCTTCCGTCCTGGATGACAATCCAGTGGGAAAGGGCTCCACGGGGCGCCTCATGAAAACCGAATCCCCTGATTTCACCGGCCGGGAACTTGGGAGGATTCTTGTATGGATATATCTCCAGGTCTCCCATCCCGATGTTCTTGGTAAGCAGCTCCAGGTGTTTAAGGGCGTAATCAGCAACCATTGCAGCTCGCACGGCCCTGGCCAGATGTCTGCCCGGCGTGGACTGAAGGGCGCCAGCCCCCACCTTTGCACCTGCAACTGCCGATACCTTTTCCAGGGCGAAATCCACCCATTTCCTGGTTTCCTCGTGCCCGCTGGCATAACCAACCAGTACCTGGGCCAGCGGACCTACCTGCATGGGCTGGCCGTTGAACCTCGGGGCCTTGGCCCATGAATATTTCCCGCCTTCCTGGAAGTCCGTATAGTCCGGGACGGTTTCCTCATTCCATGGATGCCTGGTCCAGTCCCCCTTGTACCAGGAATGTACGATGGATTCGGCGACATTATCCCTGAAATACTTGTCATTGAAGGAGGTAATAGGTGTAAAGTCCTTGAGATCTTCACCGAATATGGTCCCTCCGGGGAGGTCAAAAGACGTTCCCTTGGAATCAAGGGGCAGATCGGGCACGGCCAGATAGTTTGTGACCCCCTTGCCGTATGCCAGCCAGTCCTTGTAAAGGGCGCCTATGGCTATGACATCAGGCAGGTAGACCTGCTGGACGAACTGCTTCACCTCCTGGAGAAGCTGCTTTGCCTGCATCAGCTTATCCATGTTCAGGGTGGCCAGATTGTCCAGGTTTATGGCAAGCGCCACTCCTCCGACTATCACGGTCTGGATATGGGGATTCTTGCCACCGAAAATGGCCACGACCTGGTCTGCCTTTCTTTGATAGTCCAAGGCCTGGAGGTAATGGGCCACGGCCATGAGGTTCGCCTCCGGCGGTAGCTTCATGGCCGGATGGCCCCAGTATCCATTCTTGAATGGCCCTAGCTGCCCGCTATCCACCAGGGCCTTGAGCTTTGCCTTTACTGCCTCAAACCTGCTTTTTCCATTGTCCGGCCATGGAGAAAGGGACTGGGCGAGCTGAGCCGTCTTGGCCGGATCGGCATCCAGGGCGGAAACCACGTCCACCCAGTCAAGGGCCGAAAGATGATAAAAATGGACTATGTGATCATGCATTGCATGGGCGCAGAGGATGATATTTCTGATGTATTGAGCGTTCAAGGGCACACCTATACCCAGGGCGTTTTCCACGGCCCTGACGGAAGCAATGGCATGAACGGTTGTACATACCCCGCAGATCCTCTGGCAAAAGGCCCAGGCATCCCGCGGATCCCTGCCCTGGAGTATCACCTCGATACCGCGCCACATCTGGGGAGACGCCCATGCATTTGTGACGCTCCCGCCATCCACTTCCACGTCTATCCTTAAATGGCCCTCAATTCTCGTAATGGGATCAACAGTGATCTTGGTAGCCATTATGCCCTCCTATTTTTCTTCCTCTTTCTTTTCAGCCGAACACTTGATGGAAAAAAGCTTTTTCCCGATACCAACTGCTGCGTGGGCAGCAATGACTGCTGCTGCACCACCAACGGCCACCTTTCCAATCTCTTCCGCTTGTTCCCTGATACCTCCTCCCAGAGGTATGTAGATACCGGGCAGGTGCTTGTAGATAGGCATCATGGTGTCCCAGAATCCCGGCTCTGTGCATCCTATGCAGCCGTGCCCTGCACCTACAGGCCATGCGCCTATATTGCAGAACCGTTCTACGGAACAGTTGGAGTAAGTGACAGGCCCCTTGCAGCCCACCTTGTACAGGCAGTAACCCTTTTTGTGTCCCGGGTCTCCAAAACGCTCCACGAAACGTCCTTCGTCGAAATGGGGCCGTCGTTCGCAGTGATCATGAATCTTCCTGCCGTAGGCAAACTTGGGACGGCTGAGTTCATCGAGTTCAGGAGGCCGTCCATAGGTGAGGATCTGCACCACAGTTGCCAGGAAATTTTCAGGATTGGGAGGGCACCCCGGAATATTGATGACAGGCTTTCCCTTGATGAGGTCCTGGACCCCCACCGCACCCGTGGGATTTGGTTTGGCAGCCTGCAGGCCCCCGAATGCGCCACAGGTCCCGATGGCTATGATGGCCTTTGCCTTTGGGGCCACCTCGTTTAGTATCTCCATTGCGGTCCTGCCGCCGATCTTGCAGTAGATACCCCCATCCTTGGTGGGGATGCCCCCCTCCACCACGCATATAAATTTTCCTGCATTCTTGTTCACGGCATCATGGAGATTTTCTTCCGCCTGTTTTCCTGCGGCCGCCATGAGGGTTTCGTGATAATCAAGCGATATAAGATCAAGTATCAACGTTGCTATGTCCGGCCTTGCAGCCCTCAGCAGGGCCTCGGAACAGCCGGTACATTCCTGAAAATGCAGCCACACAACCGGCGGCCTCTTGGGAGACATGGCGGCCTCTACCATCCTGGGTACCACATCAGGGGAAAGTCCCAGGGTTGCTGCGGCAATGGCACAGCCCTTCAGAAAGGTCCTGCGGCTGACTCCTCCTCCGGCAAAATCGTTCAGGTGATCATTACTGGACATCTTCGGCCTCCTCTAATTGAAAAATTTATCCAGGGAAAACGGAAAGGTTATCACCACATCAGCATAATGACGGTCTGACAATAGCCCGTTTTCCGAAGGGGTCAGATTGAACTCGTATGCATAGCCAATGGTCAGCCAGCTGGTAACCGGCAGCCTGACTCCAAAGGCCATGGTGGCAAAATTCCTGTGTTCACTGGCGTTCTCTCCACCGAGATTTATGATATCACAGCCGTTGAAAGTGGCGACACTCGCCACCAGGTCGTCTTCTTGAGAGGTTCCGAGGCTCTGTCCAATGGCCTCGGCCAGCCCTTTGTCCTCAACGGCTTGTCTGATGTAACCTGTCCTGCTTCCTGCCTTTATTGTGTAGAAGTGATTTATTTCCATGAGGGGATGGAGCCAGGGAAAGACTTCATAGCTCATGTGCCATGAATCGAAAAAGACATAATCCTCCTCGGGAGCGTCAAGAGGTATAGTAAAACCCAGGGCCCCGGCGAGCTCCAGCTGCCCGACCCCCTTGAGGAAAACAAGGGATGGTGCAAGGTTACCGTCACCGTTTCCCTGGTAAACCTGGTCGCTGCCGTTTGCAAACTCGTAGACAAGCCTGCCTGAAACCACTGTATCTGTCTCTGGAGAATAATAGAATGAATACTGAAGACCTGCGGCCAAATCCACCCAGCCGTCAGAGTCCTGAAGTGTTCTGTCGGGTCTCATGTTGATATAGCCGCTCTTGACTGCAAGGATGGACAGCCGCTCGTTTACGGCAATGCCCGCCTGAACGGCCAAGCCCCTTACGTTTCCGTCAAGAGGGAGGTCCTTGAGACCGAGGGCGTTGTCCACGGCAGTATCAACATGGGTCGGAAGATGCTGGTACATGAAAACCGGCCTGATAAAAGTTTTGTTCAATGCCCCGCCCACCGTATAGACCGGGTTGCTCATGGGCATGATGAACCTGTCAAGGTCCCCGGCCCATGAAAGGCCACAAGCTCCCAAGAAAAACCACCATACCGTCAATGTCATGATAGCATTACATCCCCTCATTGTCAAACCTCCTAATTTTATTTTATGAAATTTTCAATTATAAAACTTGGAACTTGACAGGCCCTCTTGAAGCCGAAAAAATCGGCTTGAAATCCCTGTTTTTTATGGCACACCCCCCAATTTTTATGATATATTGAAATATCACTAAAAATATAATTAATTGTCTTAATTATTGTTTGCCTAGATACCTGCAAAAAGTGTTCCGTTACAGTGACAGCCTGCGGCAACACATGAAGGATCATCCGTGACCGTAGATTTCATCGGCAAAGACAACACAATCATGGAGGTCAAGGAACTGGTTTCAAGGGTCGCCCCCCTTGAACTCCAGGTGCTGGTCACCGGAGAAACCGGCACGGGAAAGGATCTAGTCGCCAGGATGATCCATGAAAAGAGCATGAGAAAAACCGGGCCTTTTATTCCGGTAAATTGCGGGGCTATTCCCGACACCCTGCTGGAATCCTGCCTATTCGGACATGAAAGAGGTGCGTTCACCGGGGCGACGGGCCGTTCCAGGGGTTTTTTTGAACAGGCTCACCAGGGAACCCTTTTTCTGGACGAGATATCGGAAGGCTCCGCCGCGCTCCAGACCGCCCTGCTCAGGGTGTTGCAGGACGAATGTTTCTTCAGGATAGGCTCCGAGAGACAGCTAAGGGTTAACGTGAGAATAATTGCTGCAACCAACAGGGATCTCAAGCTTACGGTCAATCTTGGCACCTTTCGTGAAGATCTCTTTTTTAGACTGAGTGTATTCGAGATAAAACTGCCTCCCCTGAGAGACAGGGGTGACGATATCTTTTTACTGGCCTATCATCACCTGAGAAAAACCGCCAGGAAATACCAGAAGAACATAGACAGGCTTTCTGATGAACTCACAGACATCTTCAGGTCTTATCACTGGCCAGGCAATGTCAGGGAACTCTTCCACGTCATCGAAAGGGGAGTCGTGGTCGAAAACAGCCCGGAGCTTACAGTATCATCTCTGCCCCGCTACATGAAAGAAAAGGGAGAATACCAGATCATTCCCCCCAGGCAACGGGAAGTGGTATCTTTGCAATACGCGCCACAGGCAAAGGAGGAAGACGAAAGGCTCTTTTCCCTGCCCATTGCAGACGCAAGAAGGGAGTTCGAGCGCAGGTATCTTGAACGGCTTCTTTCCAAGACCAGGGGCAACATGTCTCTGTCGGCGAAAATTGCAGGAATCAGGAGGCAGAATCTGTACAGGAAGATGCAGCAGCTCAAGCTGAACCCTGAAAGCTACAGGACCAAAGGAGGCCGGGCTGAGACATGAACACTGGCAGATCAATCCTTTCTACCGGCCCTCCGGCTGCTGCAGTAATCGGAGCCGGGGTCTCGGGCATTGCTGCCGCACTTGACCTGGCTGATGCAGGACTCCATGTCTATCTCATAGAAAAGGGAGATGTTATTGGAGGGCTGATGTCCCGGCTGAGCAAAACATTTCCCACTGGTGACTGCCCTACCTGAATACTGTCGCCCATGATGGCCCAGTTGGGCACAGAAAAAAACATCGAAATCATCACGAGGGCTTCCATTCTGGATGTTCGCCAGGAAAAAGCCGGCCATCTCCTGAGAATCAAGACCCGTCCAAGGTATGTCATACCTGAAAAGTGCATAGGTTGTGGCCTGTGTGCAGAGAATTGTCCTGCAAAAATTACAGAATTGACCTCTAAACATGACACTAGCCGAAAAGCCATTTACCTGCCTTCATTTCGCGCCATTCCGAGAGGTTATGTCATCGATCCGGGATCGTGTGCGTTTTTCACCACTAGAAGTTGCAGAAAATGCGAGGAAGTATGCCCAAGAGGTGCCATTGACCTGGAGCAGGAATCACAGGAGTTCGAGGTCAGGACCAGGGCAGTAATACTTTCTCCCGGAGCAGCCACATTCGATCCGGCGCTTCTGCCTTCGTTTGGCTATGACCGCTACCAAAACGTGATAACTGGCCTGGAGATGGAAATCCTCCTGAGCCCCACTGGCCCTACCGGAGGAGAACTTAAAAGGCCTTCTGACCGGGCAGTGCCGGAAAGGATTGCATGGATCCAGTGCGTGGGCTCCCGCCAAACCAATATTGTGGACAGGCCTTTCTGCTCCAGCATCTGCTGCATGGCGTCTATCAAACAGGCACTTTCAGTAAAACAGGCATGTTCCCCGTCCCCTGAAGCCTTTGTGTTCTACATGGATATAAGGGCGCATCAGAAGGCGGCGGAACGCTACCTGAACCTTGCAGTCAGATCGGGCGTGAAGCTCATCCCCTCCAGGATTCATTGCATAGAAAAAACAAAGGATGACAGGCTTCGCATCAAGGCCTGGCTTGGGGGCGGGAAATGCATTCAGGAAGACTTCGACATGATCGTGCTTTCTGCCGGCCTTAACATGGGCCGGGAACACAACAGGCTGGCCGCCATGTTCGGGATAGAGACCAACAGGTTCGGATTTACCCGCGTACACGGTGCCCATGTCACCCGCACAAACAAGGAATCGGTTTATGCTTGCGGCACATTTACTGATCCAAAATCCATCCAAGGTGCGGTAATAGAAGGCTCGGCGGCAGCAGCGTTCCTATGCTCCGATCTCATGTTGTCCCCGGCCAGGAAATCCCGGGCAACCCTCAAGCAGACAGGACAAGATATCCGGACTGACCTGGAGCCCCCTGCAATCGGTGTATTTATCTGTGAGTGCGGTAAAAACATTGGACAGACACTGAATGTAAAACGCATAGGCAACAAGGTAAGGTCCCTTCCCGGAGTCAGAACGGTTAAGCTCACGCCATTTGCCTGTTCACCCGATTCCCTTGAACTCCTTGCAAGAACCATTGAACAAAAGGGCCTGAACAGGGTGGTCATTGCAGCCTGCAGTCCCAAATCCCATGAACAGCTATTCCGAAAGGCCCTTCAGAAAGCAGGCATTGACAAGAGCCTGCTATGCATTGCCAATATCAGGGAGCAGGTTGCATGGGTACATGCCAACGACAGGGAAGGAGCTGAAAAAAGGGCCATTGACCAGATACGCATGGCCATCGCCAGGGCATCGCGGTTAAAACCTGTAAAGCTACAGCCGTTCCCGGTTAAAAGACGAGCCCTTGTCATAGGAGGAGGCATTGCAGGCCTCACGGCGGCAAAGGTCCTCTCGGACAGGGGAATAGGAGTCAGCCTGATAGAAAAGGAAGACAGGCTTGGCGGCAATGCCAGATCCATTCTAGAGACGTGGCGGGGCATAAAGGTTGGCAACTTCACAAGAAATCTTATCTCAGAGGTAATGTCCAGCAGAAACGTGGACATCCTGCTGCAGGCAGAGCTTCTCGACATGCAGGGAGGAACAGGAAACCTCACCAGCCTTATAAGGCACCAAGGGGATGATAACGTAAAAATCGTAGCCCATGGCGCCGTTGTCGTGGCTACCGGAGCAAGGGAGGCAAAGCCTGCAAACTATCATTATGGGGATCATCCCGGCATCCTGACCCACCTGGAGCTTGATGAAAGGATCATGAAGGAGGGTATGTCATGCATGGAAGCGGCCAGTTCGGTTGTTTTCATACAGTGCGTGGGTTCATGCAATGAACACAGACCCTACTGCAGCCGAGTCTGCTGCACCCATTCGGTGACAAGGGCCCTAATGCTTAAAGAACGGATGCCCGAACTTTCCATCCACATCCTTTACCGGCACATGAGGACCTACGGGCAAAGGGATGATTTTTACACCAGGGCCAGGGGCCTTGGAATAAAGGCCATACGCTTTGAGGAAGACCATCCGCCGCAGGTCAGGCTCCTTACAACGCTGGACTTGAAGGATCAACCCTCGGTCCTAATCAACGTGCAGGTAAAGGACCCCCTTACAGACGAGATCTTGGATATCTGCCCCGACTATTTGATCCTTGCCTCGGCAATCGAACCAGACATTGAAAACAATAAGGAGCTTTCCAAGAAGCTCGGGGTACCGCTGGGAGAGGATGGTTTTTTCCAGGAGGCCCATGCCAAGCTCAGGCCGGTCGAACTGAGACGGGACGGTTTTTTTGTTGCCGGTCTCGCACACTATCCGAAGGAGATAGAAGAATCTGTCAGCCAGGCTGCTGCTGCTGCAGGAAAGGCCGCCTTGTTCCTTTCACAGCAGAGCATAACCCCGGACAGGCTCACTGCGGAGATAGAGGCTGAAAGATGCGACGGATGCACGCTATGCCTTGACGTATGCACGGAAAGTGCCCTGAAACTGGTAGAATACGTGTACAAAGACGAACTCAAAAAGATCGTGGAACTGGATTCATCCCTGTGCAGCGGCTGCGGCGCCTGTACCTCATCTTGCCCGCAGCAGGCCATAGGCATACCAGGCTTCATGCCACGGCAGATCACTGAACAGATCAGGATGGTTGCACTAAATGGAAAATAGGAAGTGGACACCCAGGATCCTTGCTTTCCTCTGCCACTGGTGCGGCTATAGTTGTGCCGATCTTGCAGGAACATCCCGCACCAGCTATCCGCCATCCATCAGGACCATAGAAGTGATGTGTTCCTGCATGGTACATCCGGACTGGATCATAAAAGCCCTTATGTCAGGGCTTGATGGCGTGATGATCTTTGGATGCCATCCCGGGGAGTGCCATTACGGCACCGGAAACGAGCTCGCGGCACAACGTCAGGACATCGTTTCCGAAACCTTAGAAGAAATGGGCATGGAACCAGAAAGATTTTCCCTGCACTGGGTTTCAGCCGCCGAGGCCAGGAGATTTGCCGGCATTGTCTCCTCGGTTACAGAAAAAATCCGCAGAATCGGTCCCAACCCCTTGAGCGGCGATGCGTTTTCGGTGCCGAATCTCATGGAAAAACCTGGGGTTTCAGGAATCCCTTTCATCCATATCATGGACAGGACTAGCTACTATTGGGATGGAAACATCTACAACGATGAACACACGGCACATAAGGCGCTTACAAGGTATTTTGACATGGAACTCGAAGCCAAGCTTGTCCCTGCAAAACAGGGGCTTCTCATCTACACGAGACGATCACCATCTGCGGAAAAATCATGAGCTACAGATGCAAAACAAACATGCAGGAATCCCCTGCTTGCACTGGAGATTTTGCCCGGCTTCTTTCCCGGCAGGGTGCGGCGCTGAACCCCTATCTGTGTGCAGGCTGCTGTTCCTGCAGCTCGGCATGCCCCGCCTCTGGCATTCATGGCATGGACCCCCAGAAATTCATTCGGCTAATGGTCCTCGGCCGGAACAGGGATGTGCTCAACACCGAATGGCTCTGGACATGCGCCCTTTGCCACAACTGCATCCTTTCATGTCCCCTCGGCATTGACATCCCCACGGCGGTATATACTGCCAGAAGACTTCAGCCATACCATGCCATACCCGGGACCTTGCAGGCCATGGTCGGGGCCAGCAATACTACCGGCAACAGTATTGGCAAGAGTCCCGGATGGTTTTTAAAGCTTCTCCGCGGGATCCAGGGAAAACTAGAGACCGTATGCGACATCGAAGATCCGGCCATTCCGATAGATAAAAAGGGTGCAGACGTACTTCTTCTTACAAACACCCGTCTTCTCCAGATAAAAACCGATATCCTGGCCAGCTATGCAAAGATCTTTCATACCGCGGGTGAAAAATGGACTATGTCCAGCTTTGCACCTGACACCTTTTGTCCCGCCTTTCTAGCAGGAAACAGTTACGGAGAAAAGATATGGGCTGAGCGCATATCCCGGATATGTGCTGACCTCGAAATCAAAACTTGTGTCATAGACGACTGCGCCAATCCCTTTGCCCCATTCGGTGCGGGAAACTTCAGGAAGAAGGATAGCGGGCTTCCTTTTGAAGTGATAAGTTCTTTAGAACTAGTTTACCGGTACTTGGAAAAAGGCCGCATTGCCCTGAATCCATCCATTCTGAAATCTACGGTTACCCTGCATGACCCTTGCAAAGTGGAACGTACCAGGGAACTGCTGGAATTTCCAAGGACCCTTCTGGAATTTTTCGCACAAGACTTTGTGGAAATGGACAGGATGAAGAAAGACAGCGTCTGCTGTGGAGGAACCCTGCTGGCATCCGGCATGGAACAGGATGCCATGGCCTTCGGGAAATGGAAGGCGGATCAGCTCAGGCGGTCGGGTGCCGGTACAGTAGCTGTCCTCTGCAAGACCTGTTACATGCAGATGGAAAGGCTCGCCCATTTCTACGGGCTGTCCTGCAAGGTGGCATTCCTGCCGCATCTCATCGGAATGGCGGTAAAACCTGCCGAAAAGCCCCATATACCTTAACGATCATGAAAAAATCAGCCCGACCGGCCCCTTTCACCTTTCCAGACTTTCCACGATATTGCCATCAAAATCATGAATGGTCACGGTCATGGAGATACCGCCGTCCAGGCGGTGAGTAGCGCAAGAGATTCAGGGGTCGTAAGCCCGCACGGCCATCTCTATCCTGTTCAGGGCCTCGGGGCCGGGATTGAAATCACGGATAACAGCCCTAGCTGCCCTGTCTACACTCAGGTTCATGGGGGCAATGTTGTGAGTGGTTCCTACAATCAGGTTGGCCTTAGTAATCAGTCCGTTTTCGTCCGTTTCATAGTCATGGATGAGGGTCCCTCTTGGTGCCTCCACGCAGGCTATGCCATGCCCTGCCCCTGGCCTGCAGGCACAGCGTACATCCGTGCCTAAAATATCCGGATCTTCAAGGAGCTCGATAGTCCTTTCAGATACATAGACAAGTTCAATCAACCTTGCCCAGTGATACAGGAGGGTGGCCTGGGCGGGCCTTCCGTGCTTATGCCTGAATTCTTCCAATGCCTCCTGTGCCCTGGGAGTGGGAATATGATCGCAGACGTTGATCCTGGCCAGGGCGTTCGTACGGTAGATTCCCCGAGGGGAGCTGGAATCCAGGCAAAAGCCCTCGTTCCAGGCCCGAGCATAAGGCATTTTGGCATAGGACCAGGGTTCCACCCTCTCTTCAATGAAATTTTCGTACTCCACAGGCAAAAAGTCAACAAAGGACCCGTCAGGCTTCATCAACCGAAGCTTACCGTGGTACAGCCTTAATCCACCTGTTTCTCCCACGGTGCCAAGAAACCCTGTCTTGATATCGTCCATACCGGCGATGTCATCCTCCACGCGGGGAAACACCTCTTTCCGGGCAAAATCCAGGGCAAAAAGGGCAAAATCCAATAGTTTAACAGCATCATGCAAGAGGGCCTTCCTGTCATCAGCTGTCATTGGCCTCGAAAAGCCACCTGGAACTGCAGCAACGGGATGAATGGCCTTCCCGGAAAACCTTTCTATCATCTGCTGGGCAAGCTGCCTCATCGTGGCAACCCTGCGGGCAAGCTCCGGATTCCGTGCAGCCATGCCAAATATGTTCCTGGCGCTACAAGCGGCTTCTGACCCTAAAAGAAAATCCGGTGCCGCCATGAAGAAAAAATGAAGAATCTTGTCGCTAACGTGGGCCATTAGCAGCAACAGCTCCCTCAACCGGTCTCCATCCCTGGCAGGCTCTATACCGAAACACCCTTCCACTGCCTTTACGGCAGCCAAGTGATGCATCCACGGACATATGCCACAGATCCTGGTCACTATACGCGGGATCTCCTCAGCCGCCCTGCCCTCTACAAACTTCTCAAACCCCCTGAAAGACAGGATGTTCAACCTGGTCAGACGGACCTTTCCCTGGTGGTCAAGATGGATGGATATCCTGGCATGGCCTTCGATCCGGGTAACCGGCTGTATATTAATCACCTTTTTTTGCTTCACTGTCTTTTCCTCGCAGGTCTCAGAAGGCCATGTGCACCGGAAAACCTGAGAAGCGATGGCCGGTCCACGATTGACTTCCAGTCGATGCCATTGCTTGCCAGGGCATTTATCATGTCAAGAAGCTGGTTGCCTCCGGGTCTTGCCGGCCCGAAACAGCCTCTGCACGGCACCCCCGCCCTGATGCAAAGAGGTGCACCCCTGCCGGCACATCCTGCGGCAGTTACCGGCCCCATGCACAAAAATCCCTGTTCCAGGAAACAGCGCATCTCCTCAAGGGGCCTGTTCACGTCCAAGACAGAATTATCGAGAAATCTCCTCAGTTTTTTCACACCTCCCTTTCCCTCCCTGGCAACAGGACAGGAATCGCATACGCTCTTTGAAGGAAGGCCGGGATCTTGGCGGCCAACAAGGCCTTTCAGGACATGGAGTATCTCTGAAGACCTTGGCGGGCACCCTGGCAGCATGAGGTCAACCCTTACCTTTTCATCCAGGGCATATACCCGGTCCAACATCTCGGGGATCTGGACAAATTTGAGTTCCCTCCCATTTGAAAAACGGGAAAATACGGCCCGCATGGCTTCGCTTACAGGCCACTGGTTTATAAGAGCAGGGATCCCTCCATGCGTGGCACAGGTTCCAAGTGCGACCAGGCAATCGCAGCGCTGCCGCACCTTTTTCAGGATGCCGAGATGGTCCCGGTTGGCCACCCCCCCGGAAACAATGGCCACATCCGCCCTGGGAATAACCATTTCCTTTCCCGTGCCTTCCTGGCCAAAATATTTCCCGTCCACCAGAAGTGGCATGTGAACCACTTCCAGTTGGCGCATAAATTCCAGCATGTCCGGACCGTTGTCTACCAAGGAAACCTCGCATCCGGCACAGGAGTGAAGGCACTCGCTCAGAAGTTTCATGGCCCTGTGCGGTCCCGTATGTCAGGCACTGCCTGCCTGAATGGAAAAAACGGTTTACAAAAAGTCGAATTTAGTATCATGAAACAAGCCTCCTGACCAAGGCGCAGGCCCTTGGCACTGCGCTTTTCACTGGCCCTGAAAGCCCCGGGCAAACGTGGTCCGGTATTTTCCCAGGCTTGACCGCTATCACATGGACAGAGGTGCCTGTACACTGGGAAATCTCGGCCAGCATATTTACAGTTGGAAACTGGTGAAGCGAAAAATCATGGATCTTCCGAACAGGAATGGAGCCGGGTGAGATCAAGAACACCTCACCGGGTATTTTCCCCTGCTGATCAAAGCAGTCAATGATTATCAGTTTCCCGGGACAAAGACTGGGCTCCAGGAGATAATCAAAAAGCCGTTCCCGAATACCAGTACCAACGTCTTCCAGCAATACCTCCCTGCCCAGGCACTGACGGCCTTCCAGTTCGCGGACAACAGCACTACCGAAGCCATCGTCACCCAAAAGGGGATTTCCGCACCCAAAGATCTCCACCCTGGCATCTTTTTCCCCAAGCATGGAGCATAAGTTCTCGTTCATACAAACCGGATTCCTGTTTCTTGAATTACTGTAGCCCATTGTGCCTGACCGTGCCCATAATGGCAACCCCGTCGATAAACCATGAATCGCCCTTGGTGCCGAACTGCCCGGATCAGGAGCGTGCTGTCGGCACGCTGGCAGCTGCGGATACCGATCAAACACAGTGAGAGCAGGAAATCCTCCGAGCACAGTCCTCCTTCTGTTTCATTTTGTCTCCAAAAATAAATACATCCGGGATCACTAGATTTTTATTGACATGGCCCGGGGGATACCGTAAGGTTTCACATCCTCTGAATAAGATCGTCCCGAGTGAGGAACAGTTTTCACCCGTTGATTTTATTCGGTTTTTTGTCACTGTGTATGGATTCAGAAGTACCCTTATTACGGAATCTTCCGATAAGGCTTTTCGAACCAGGCAAGTGCAACACATGGGTCGAAAGTGCCCAGAGTAATTCAGGAAAGG
>CAYZJS010000048.1:0-14588 GCA_964478865.1 uncultured Thermodesulfatator sp. | reverse complement strand
TCCGGCACATGAGCACCCAGGGGCAAACGGCAGGGGAGACTTTTCGGAGACAGGAAAGCAGGCCCAAGAGCTTCTATGGGCTTGCTCCGCTGAAACCTCCATTTAGCGAGCGTAAGCGAGCGGCTTTGGAGCGTTTCAGCGAAGCAAACCTTAGAAGCTGTTAGGGCGGATTCCTGTTTCCAGGGCCCTTTCAGGCCAACCCTTGCCCCCTTCCCATGCAGCCCTTTATGCCATCTCTCCAAGCCGAATGCATGGGGCAAAAACTAAGGGAACATGGCAGAAACCCGCCATTTTAAGGGCCTTGTTTCCTTCAGGTACTATTCTGCCGGAAGAACCAAAAATCCAGGATGTTCATGGATCTTGAAATTATGATATAATCACAAATGTCGTCACTATCTGTCAGCATGGCAGGAAGGATGAACCGGTCTGTCCGGGGAGGTTTCAGACAGGGGGGCTGAAGTGAAAAGGAAATTGTACCGATCCACCAGGGAAATCTGGGAAGCAGAAGAGATAAAGGTCGTCCGGAGAAGGCGCCGGAGGATACAAAAGAAAAGTTCCCGTACCGGGGAAAGCCCGGATGTGCCGGTAAGGACAAGCCTCGTGGGCCTGAGCCTTTCCGGAGGCGGGATACGCTCTGGCCTCCTGAATCTTGGTGTCTTGCAGGAACTGTCGCAGCTGGGCATCCTCAGGATGGTGGACATCCTGAGCACCGTGTCAGGAGGAGGCTACATAGGAGGGTGTCTTTCCGCCCTTTTATCCATAAAGGACCCCGGTGAAGCCGGCTGCCTTTCCGGAAAGGATATTTTCGATTTCTGTCCCACGCAGCAGCCGCTTTTCAGCACGGACTGGGAGAGATTTCCATTCAGGCAGAAGAAAGATCCGAAACTTCCGGACGAGTTTGAACAATGTTGCACCCAGCACGAGAAAATAAGGCGAACCCAGTGGAACATCAGATTCAGTTCCGATACCGAGATGAAGCATCTGCGGAACCATTCCAATTACCTGCTGCCCGGAGGCTCCCATGCCTTTGAGGCACTGAGGGCCGCGGGAGCTCTGAGCCTTCACTTCCTCGCCCCCTTTCTCTGGTTTACGTCTTTTGTTGCCCTGATAACCGTGGGTTTCATGTTGTACGTGGCCTGGCTGTTCAACTCTACGGGGGTGGCGGTGAATCTTTTCCCCTATTCATGGGAAGCCGTGAAGGGTTTCTATCAGGGCTGCATAAGGGATTTTTTCGTAACGTTCGATGCATGGAGAATGAACTGTTTTGCCCTGGGAATCTCGGCAGTGATAATTTCGAGCCTGGTGTTCTACAAGGGGTTCTGGAAGGAGAAATACGAAGAAGTACACTTTGTCGGCCTTTCCTTCTGGGCCTTTTTCGCGGTTTCTGCCCTGGTTTCCATCCTCATGATGACCTGTGATGCCTTGTGGTTTCATCCTGGCCATGGCCCCTATTTTCTGCTGGATTTTTTCTTTTTTTCCCTTTGCAGCCTGGCAGTGACGTTCCTGGTGTACGGAGCGAGAAGCATACATGACACATTTGGCAGTATAAATGAGAGGTCCTGTCTTCATGTGGTGGCAGGTTCCCAGGTCCTGCTTCTGGGAATCGGTTTTCTAATAGCCGTACTGCCCCTGGTCATAAAGATGACCCCCGGAGTGATCCTCCCCGGAATCCAGGCAGCCCTGGCCCTGGGCATAAGATACATGCTGGGCAGTCTTTCGTCTGAAACCGGCAGGGCCGGGGGCATTTCAAAGGAGATGCTGGCCAGGATAAAGCAGGCGGCGTTTTCTCTTGCGGTTTATCTTTTTGTCCTGTTTTTCGTCCTGATCATGGGCCAGGTGGCAGACAAGATACTGTGGGATGGGGCCTGGCTGGAAAAAAATGCCCTGGAATTCCACCTGTCAAGCCCCCACTTGCTGATGCCTGCTGTAGCGGCCCTGGTGTTTTTCGGCCTGCCCCTGTTAAATTTCAACCGCCTGTCAAATCATTACCTTTACAGGGACAGGCTTTCAGAGGCCTTTTTGCAGACATCAGCTGGCAGACGGCTGCTTGCCATGCTGAACGTAACCTGCCAGGCTGCAAACTGCATAATAAGGAAGACCACGGGAATCAGACTGTCACAGCTCCACGGCACACGGGAAGGGTGCGGGTTGGGAGAGCTAAGAGGGGCAGACAACGTGGCGGCCATGGGGCCGTATCATATTATAAATGCGACCTTGAATCTCACTTCCGAACACAATCTCAAGGGGCTGAAGCGCAAGACCGAGCCATTTACCTTTTCAAGGCTTTTTACAGGCTCGGAGGCCACGGGTTTTGTTCGTACAGAAGACTGTTATTCCAGCACAACGCTGGCCAGGGCCATGACCATCAGCGGTGCGGCAGTGGCCCCAATCATGGGAAGGATGACCAGCAGGCTGAGCTCCTTTGCATGCACCATACTCGGGGTGCGCCTGGGCTGCTGGGTGGTGAATCCGGTGTTCCTGGCCACGGGCAGGAGGAAAGACGACCGCATCAGATACTGGCTGAAACCGCTTTTCAGGGAGCTTACAGGTTCTTCCAGTTCTTCGGGCCCGTATCTGTACATCAGCGATGGCGGCCACTGCGGTGACAACCTTGGCATTATCCCGCTTCTCAAGAGACGGGCCAAATTTGTTATTGCATCGGATGCAGAATGCGATCCGGATTTCAGCTTCCAGTCCCTGAACAGTTCCCTGCGCCAGATCTATGTTGACGAGGGGGTCAAGATAGACCTGAAGGATGCATGGAGGCAATTTGTGCCGGACGACAAAGGTTTTACAAAGAGTCACTATCTCGTGGGCAGAATCCTGTATCCCGACAGGCCCTGGCAGGCAAGCTGGCTCTTGGTGCTGAAAAGCAGCCTCACAGGGGACGAGATGGCCCCCATAATCAACTACAAAAGGAGTTCTCCCGACTTCCCGCATGAAACCACCGCCAACCAGTTCTTTACTGAAGAACAGTTTGAATCCTACAGGGCCCTTGGCAGGCATTTGGCACAGGAGGCCCTTGAAGAGCCGGCGCAGATCCTGGAGTCAGACAAGACGGCATCTGTCTGGAGCCGCCTGGATGAGTTTTGCAGGGCCCTGGCGGGAGAAGAGTCCGGAAAGCACCGATGGGACGATCCGCTGGCTGCCATGTGGGACACCGAGCAGGTGGATTTTTCCTCCTGGAGCTCATTCCGGAGGGCCGTACAACAACTCTACGAGGCGACCGAGCAATACCAGACGAAAGATGTTTTAATCCATAACCTTGGGCAGCTTGAAAAGTGGCTGGCTGCAAATGAGGGAATGCTTGATAGGGAACCCCTTCTGAACTTCCCTGTCCCCAGGGACCTCAGCCAGTTTTGCTGCCTCCAGGAGCGTCTTTCCAGGTCATACCCGGACACTTTTCAACCTGTTCCATGCCCGGTGTTAGATTGTGCCACGTGAAACAGGCCCGAACCAGGTTCACCTTGAAGCCCCTCCATTTGCCTACTAATCTTAGGCCATTAATAAAGGATTTCCAGGGGAGGGATACAGTGCAAGCCTTGATATACGTGGCAACAGGACTGGTGGTAGGGATAGGTGCATCTTTTTCCGGCCTTGGTGGCGGCTTTCTCATGGTGCCCCTGCTGCTGTTTCTCGGATACAGCGCCCAGAAGGCCGTGGGCACCAGTTTCATGGCAATACTTGTCATAAGCGTATCTGCACTGGTGGCCCATGGAAGGTTCGACAACGTGGATTTTCGTACCGGGGCCTTTCTGGGGGTCGGGGGCCTTCTCGGTGCCCAGCTCGGGGCCATGGTCCTGCAGCACGTTTCCACGGCCCAGTTCAAAAAGGTGTTTGCCGTGGTGCTGGTCTGCCTGGCAGGTTATCTTTTTTTCAAGGCCTGATTTTTTGCAGTAGTTCCTGATGATGAAATCACTGTTTGAAAAGATATTGCATCTTTCCGGAAAAGGTCATCTCTACGTGGCGGGCGGCCCTGTAAGGGACTGGCTGCTTGAAAGGCCTGTCCTGGATATTGATCTGGTGCTGCCGGGAGGGGCGGTGGAGGCCGCCAGGGCGTTTTCGTCCCGCACCGGTGGGGCCTTCGTGCTCCTTGATGCCGATGAAGACGTGGCCAGGGTGGTCCTGGAAGGTTTCAGTTTTGATTTCAGTTCATTTCGAAGGGGCACAGAAACCATTGAAGAAGACCTGGCGCAGAGGGACTTTACCATAAACGCAATGGCAGCCCCTTTGGAACCCCTGATCCCTTTTTTTAAACAGGCCGGCCCAGGCCTGCTGGTGGAAAAAGATCAATTGCACCGGGTCATAATCGATCCATACGGTGGTCAAAGAGACCTTGGCAACAGGCTCATAAGGGTCTTGTCTCCGGAAAACATGGAAGACGATCCCCTGAGGATGCTAAGGGCATTCAGGTTCAGGGCCCTGCTCGACTTTTCCATCCATGAAGTACTGCTGGAGCTTGTTTCCCGGCGGGCTCACCTGATTCACCGGTCGGCTTCTGAAAGGACTAATTACGAACTGGAGCTGATAATGGCTACGTCCCGTGCAGGCCGGACCCTCGTGGAACTGTTTGAAACAGGTCTCCTCCAGGAGATTGTCCCCGAGGTGAAGGAGGCAAAGGGCGTGGAGCAACCGGGGTTTCACCACCTGGACGTGGCACACCACTGCCTGGAAACGGTTTCCTGCCTGGACCGGCTGGTGGAAGATCCATGTATCAGGTTTTCAGACTGCAAGGTGTTTTCAGAGTGGCTCGGGAAAAATCGTCATCGGATTCCATACCTGAAGTGGGCCGGGCTGTTGCACGATTTTGGAAAGCCGTCCAGGAAGGGGCTGAGGGAAGACGGCCGGGTTACATTTTACAATCACGACAGGCAGGGTGCCCAGATGGCAGCCCGTATTGCAAGGCGGCTCAGGTGGTCAAAGGCGGAAGCCAGTTTTGTCCAGGCCCTGGTCCGAATGCACATGCGCCCCTTCCACCTGCTCAACGATCTCAGGAAGGGCGGACCAAGCAGGAGGGCCATGAGAAAACTCCTTCAGGAGACGGATTCCGATTATCCGGCCCTCTTTTTCCTGGCAATGGCCGACAGCATGGCAGGCTGCGGCCCGATGAAGCCTGAAGGGCTCGACAGGGAGCTTTCGTTGCTCTTTGACCGGATTCATGCATTTTACCAGAAGAGGCTTTTGCCCGCCCGGGAAACCCCTCCGCTTTTAAATGGCAGGGATATAATGGAATTTTTTTTAATAGGGCCGGGGCCGCTTGTTGGAAAGGCGCTCAGGGCCGTTGATGCCGCCCGGATCGAGGGTATCGTAAGGACGAGAGAAGAGGCCCTTTCATGGTTAAAGGCCCGTTTCCCAGATGAACTTCCTGAGTCTTAACCAGTTTCTCAGGCAGCACTTCGGACACAGGGTGCAGAAGATACCCCTCGATGCAGGTCTTTCATGTCCCAACAGGAGGCCCGGCTCCGGAAAGGGGGGCTGTATATACTGCAATCCACAAGGTTCCGGTTCAGGCGCACACGCCAGGGGTGTCGGTATAGGGGATCAGCTCGAGCAGGGAATGAAGTGGGCGTCGAGAAGGTACAAGGCCAAGGCCTTCATAGCCTATTTCCAGTCCTATTCAAATACCTTTGCACCCCTGGAAAGGCTGGAGGAAATCTACAGGCAGGCAGCCAATCGCCCGGAAATAGTGGGTGTTGCCATTGGCACCAGGCCGGATTGCGTGGATAGGCATGTACTGGAGCTCATCCGGAAAATATTCAAGGGGAAGATGGTCTGGATGGAATACGGCCTCCAGAGCGCATCCGACTTGACCCTCAAAATGGTAAACCGGGGGCACACGGTCCAGGACTTCATAGATGCCGTCAGGCTGACCAGGGAATTTCCGTTTCTCATCTGCGCCCACGTAATATTCGGCCTGCCAGGAGAAACCAGGAAACAGATGCTCGATACGGTTGGCCTTGTAAGGGAGCTTGGCCTTGAAGGCATAAAGTTTCATCAGCTTTACGTGGTGAAAAACACCTTGCTCCACCGGTTCTTTGAAGATGGCGAGTACAGGCCCATTTCCCTGGACGATTATGCCTCCACCGTAGCCCATGCCATTCGTCTGCTTCCAGCAGATACGGTTATCCAGCGCCTGACCGGAGATCCCGCCCCGGGGGAACTCGTGGCGCCTTCCTGGGCCGGCAGGAAGGACCTGATTCTGAAAAGGATCGGGGCGTATCTCTGAAAACGGACCTATGGCACAGCGGGCTTTTGTAAGCCCAGGCCGTGGTTTTTTTAGACCAGAGCCCGAGGATTTGCCCAGGGGTGTGCTGAATCCGGGCCTTTTTTACCTTGCATAGGCCATGCTGGTCTCGCTTACGTAGCTTTCTATCCCCTTGGCAATACCTGCGGCAACGGTGTCAAGGTAGGCAGGAGATTTCAGCCGCCGTTCCTCTTCCCTGTTGCTTATAAAAGACACCTCTACCAGGGCGGAAGGCATCCGGGCGCCGATAAGCACGAAAAACGGAGCCTGCTTGACCCCGAGGTTTCTGATATTTCTGTAGTGGTGCTTCAATGTGCCCACAAGGTTGTACTGGATCTTTTTGGCCAGCCTGGATGACTCGTTGACCTTGCTGTTTTTCATGATGTCGTTGAGAATGCTCTTCAGCTCGCTAATGCGTTTTTCAGAGGTGGCATTTTCCCTTGCGGCAACGCGCATTGCATCGGCATCAAGGGCGAAGTTCAGGAAATAGGTCTCAACACCCCTCAGCCTCCTGGTGGGAGCGGCATTGGCATGGATGGAAACAAAGAGATCCGCCTTGCTTGCATTCGCTATGGCGGTCCGCTGGGTGAGGGGAAGGTACCTGTCGGACTTCCTGGTCAGGATAACCCGGCAGCCAAGGTCCCGCTTGAGCCTCTTTGCCACCCTCTTGGCGATCTTGAGGACCACGTCCTTTTCCTTGAGCCCGGTAGGCCCCCTGGCTCCGGGGTCTTTCCCTCCATGGCCAGCGTCAATCACTATGGTTTTTACGCAAAGGCCAAGCTGCTGGGCAAGGGAGAGCTTCTTGCCCGAACTCCTGCCCTTTTTGGCAGCGGTGCCCTTGGAGGATTTTTTGGCCGGTGCAACCTTGCAGCTTGCCCTCTTGGAGTAATGGGAGCCGAAGGCATCCGCCACTATGCGAAACGGATCCCTGAGATAAAATATCTTTGTCTTTTCCGTCTTCTCCAGGTCAAAGACCACCCGTACTGTCTTTGGAGCATACTGGGCGATCCGGACGGATTTCAGCAGGCTGTTGTTGATCTTGATGTATTCCTTCAGCCCGATCTTCTTGTAGGCAGGGGAAAGATCCAGGTAAAACCGCTTGGGAAGGTGGAGTTTCCTGTTGGCCGGAAGGACTCCTTTTTTTATGGAAACCGGCTTGGAGGAATGTATTACCACCCTGGTGTAGTCTTCGTCTGACCAGTATTTGATGTCGCGGATGATTGCCGGGTGTTCTTTTGTTGCCTTTTCCCTGTGGTTGTTTTTCCTGGAAGTTTTCTGGCCTTTGGCAGATTTTTTGCCAGAAGTCCCGGAACTGGAGGTGTTTTTTGCAAGTTTCACCCCCATTGCAGCAAGCTTGTGTTTTGCAAGCTTGGCGTGGCTGCCGTTGGGGTATTTTTTAATCAGGGTCTTCCATGCAAGGATTGCACTGCTGGGCCGGCCCGTTCTTTTGTAGATCTGTCCTATCTCGTAAAGGGCATCGTCTGCCAGCCTGCTGTCCGGAAAGCGCTCGGTCAGGACCTGATAACGCTCCAGGGCCTCCTGGATGTCGCTGTGCCTCCTGGAGTAGCCGTAGAGTTCGTTATAGCAGCGGCCCATCATGAACAGTGCCCTGGGCGCTATGTCCTTGTGGTCTGGAAATTTCAGGTAGACCTTTCTGAAACCGTTGATCACCCTTATCCAGTTTTCCCTGCGTTTCCTGAGAGAGGCACTGGAGGCAAGGCGGTCATAGCCCTGCCTGGCAGCCAGGTACTGTCGTTCCGCCTGGCTCTGGGCACTTAGACACCGGCCTGGCAGAAGGATTGCGGGAAGCAGTAGCAGGAATAAAAATGCCCCGGGCAGGGAGATCCTGCCGGGATTATTGTCTTTGAAAGTAATTAATGCTCTCAGTTTTCTTTCCTGGCCCGTTTGCAGAGTTTGTCCAAAATGTTCAATGCCTCAAGGGGAGTGGTATTGTTGATGTTCAGACCCAACAACTTTTCTCTTATAGGGTCGCAATTGTCAACAGAAAGGGGCAGAGTTTTTTGAACCACCACCTTGTAATCAGAAGATTCTATGGCCGCAGACGGTATGGCCGTTTTCTTCCCCCTGTTTTTCTCTTCGATCTCCCGAAGTATTGATCGGGCATTTTCGATTACTTCATCGGGTACACCGGCCAGGGCTGCAACCTGTATTCCATAACTCTTGCTGGTGGCCCCTTCTTTCAGGCTGTGGAGAAAATATATCCTGTTTCCATGCTCCTTGACCTCCACGTGCATGTTTTTTACCTTATTGTGCCGCTTCTCCAGGGCCGTAAGCTCGTGATAGTGGGTGGCAAACATGGTCTTTATTCCAGGGCCGTCCTTGAAGAGAAGGTGTTCACAGACCGCCCAGGCTATGGACAGGCCGTCATAGGTGCTGGTGCCCCGGCCTATCTCGTCCAGTATGACCAGGCTTCTCGGCGTGGCGTTGTTCAAAATATTGGCGGTCTCCGTCATTTCCACCATGAATGTGCTCTGGCCCCTTGAGAGGTAATCGGTTGCCCCCACCCTGGTGAATATCTGGTCCACGATCCCTATGTCTGCCTTCGATGCAGGCACAAAGCTTCCCATCTGGGCCATCAGGACAATCAGGGCAGTTTGTCTGAGTATGGTGGATTTGCCCGCCATGTTCGGCCCGGTTATCAGGACGAGCAGGCTGTCTTCATGGTTCAGCTCCATGTCGTTTGGGACAAACGTCTCATCCTGCAGGTTCTTTTCCACAACCGGGTGCCTGCCGCCTTCAATGCTTATGGAGCCCCTGTCTGAAACATCGGGACGCACATAGTTGTTGATTTCAGCCACGTGGGAAAGGGCGCAGAACACGTCTGTTTCCGAAAGGGCCGAGGCGGTGGCCTGGATCCTGGCCGAGTGTCCGGAGATCCTTCGGGTCACATCCCTGAAGATCTCGAGTTCAAGCTGCAACCGTTTTTCCTCGGCCGTCAGTATTTTGGCCTCCATCTCCTTGAGTTCCGGTGTGATGTATCTTTCTGCAGAAACCAGGGTCTGTTTTCTGATGTAGTTTTCCGGAACCCTGCCGCTCTGGCTCTTGGGAACCTCGAGGAAATAGCCGAACACCCTGTTGTATCCCACCTTGAGGCTTGTAATCCCGGTGCGCTGGCGTTCATCCGCCTCTATTCCGGCAATGTACTGCCTTCCGTTTTCCTGGAGCTCCAGGAGTTCATCAAGTTCCCTGTTGTAACCTTTCTTGATTATATGGCCTTCACGCATGTGGGCCGGGCAGTCCTCGCGGATGGAGGAATCTATGAGGCTAAAGATGTCTTCCAGGGGGTCCATGCCGTCGAGAAGGCCGCGGAAATGCGGGTTGTCCCTGCCGGTGGCTGAAACAAGCCTGGACAGCAGTTTCCTGATCCCCGGGATGGCGGCCAGGGAAGTCTTGAGGGCGAGAAGGTCTCTGGCATTGGCCGTTTCCATGGATACCTTGCCGATGAGCCGTTCCATGTCATAGACATCCTTGAGCCTGCTCCTGAGATCCTCGCGTATATCCGGTTCATCCGCCAGGTCTCCAACACACGAGAGCCTGGCATTTATCTCCTCCGGGCCGACAAGGGGATAAAGCATCCATTTCTTGAGAAGCCGTCCCCCCATGGCTGTCACGGTGCGGTCCAGGATGGAGAGAAGGGTCCCCTGAACGCCCCCGTCCAGGCTGTTGGATGTAAGCTCCAGGTTCCTTACCGTGGCCTCGTCAATGCGCAGGTAACGTTCCAGGTTGTAGGGACGGATGCTGCCCACGTGATCCACGCCCCTTTTCTGGGTCTCCCTGCAGTAGGCTATCAGCGCGCCTGCAGCGCATACTGCCTCCGGCATGTTGCCAAGGCCGAAACCGTCCATGGTCAGCACCTGGAAATGATCCTTCAGGACCTCTTCGGCCCTGGAGACGGCAAACCAGTTGGCAGGCCGCCAGCTCAGGTATGCCTGGGGCAGTGCCTGCTCCATCCGGGCCAGAAGATCCGTGCCGGCAAGATAGTCAGGCAGGAGCAGCTCCCTTGGCTGTATGCGGAAGAGCTCTCCAAGCAAGGTGTCCCAACCCTCTGCTGTTGTGACGCGGAATTCGCCTGTGGAAATATCCAGGGAGGCTGCAGCCGCCCTTTTGCCCGATGGCCCTTCTGCAACCGAAACCAGGAAGTTGTTCTCCCTTGAGTCAAGGCCCCCGTCCAGGGTGATAAGCCCCGGCGTGACAATACGGACAACCTCCCTTCTGACTATGCCCCTGGCCGTTTTCGGGTCTTCCACCTGCTCGCATATGGCAACGCGCCTTCCCTGCCTGACGAGCCTCGTGATGTAACCTTCTGCGGCATGGAAGGGGATGCCGCACATGGGAACCGGATTTTCGCTTTTCTTGTCCCTGGAGGTCAGGGTTATTTCCAGGATCCTCGATGCCGTAACGGCATCCTCGAAGAACATCTCGTAAAAATCACCCATCCTGTAAAAAAGGATACAGTCCGGGTACTGTGCCTTGATCTCGAGATACTGCTTGAGCATGGGGGTCTGTTTTCTTTCAGCCTGCCCCCGGATCCCTGGATTCTGCGTCCTGGAATTCACGATTTTTCTATCTGCGGAAGAATTACCGACTGCACCAGCTCCTTTACACCCTTACCTGTCCGGGCAGATACCACGAAGGGCCTCGAAACTTCCCCTGGCAGAAGCAGGCTTACCTGCCGGAGTTTTGAGCCGATCCTGCTGCCCGAAAGCTTGTCCGCCTTGTTCAGGACCACCCACGGCCTGAGTTTCATGAACAGGAGGTATTCTACAAGATTGAGATCAAGGTCGTCCAGGTCCCTCCTGATGTCGAAGATGCAGATCACCCCTCTTATGGTTTTCCTGCGGGCGAGATAACCTTCCACAAGGGCCTGCCATTTCTTTATCACCTTCCTGGGGGCCTTTGCATACCCGTATCCGGGAAGATCCACGAAGTAGGCGGAGCCGTTGACCAGGAAGAAATTGACAGACTGGGTAAATCCGGGCCTGCTGCTGACCTTGACGAGCTTCTTCCTCCCCATGATGGCGTTCAGAAGGGAGGATTTCCCGACATTTGACCTGCCCGCAAAGGCGATTTCAGGAAGATCCTCCCCGGGCAGATCCTTCAGGGAAAAGCAGCTTTTCAAGAATTCGACAGTTTTTATTCCCGGTGCGGCAGCAGGCATGGATACAGGACGCTAAAGCACCTTGTTCAGGGCGTATTCTATTATGCCCTGTGCACCTGCCTCCTGTAGCTGCGGGACCAGTTCCCGGACGTGGCCCTCGTTTATCACGGTTTCCACGGAACACCATTCGGCATCGAAGAGAGGGGACACCGTCGGGGCGTTCAGGCTCGGCAACAGGGCAACCACGTCCTTGACCTTCTCCTTGGGGCAGTTCATCTTGAGGCCCACAAGCCTGTCTGCACGAAGGGCTCCCTGCATGAGTATGGAGATCTGCTCTATCTTCCTGCGTTTCCAGGGGTCCTCCCAGGAGGCCGGGTTGGCAATGAGCTTTGGATTGGATTCCATGAGTTCCTCTATTATCACCAGCCCGTGCGCGCGTATGGTGCTTCCCGTTTCGGTAACTTCCACTATGGCATCGGCCAGTCCTGAAACAACCTTTGCCTCCGTGGCACCCCAGGAGAACTCCACCTGGACATTGATGCCGAGATCCGCAAAATAGCGCCTGGTGAAATTGACCAGTTCCGTTGCAATCTTTTTCCCCTCAAGGTCCCTGGGCGTCCTGCAGGGGGAGTCCGCAGGCACGGCAAGTACCCACTTGGCAGGCTTCCTGCTCACCTTGGAATATATGAGGTCCGTGACTGTAACCACATGGGACTCATTTTCCAGTATCCAGTCAAGGCCCGTGATACCCACGTCCAGGGTCCCGTTTTCCACGTAGCGGGACATTTCCTGTGCCCGGCAGATGCTGCACGATATCTCCGGATCGTCTATGTCCGGGAAATAGCTCCGGTGATGCACATTTATGCGCCAGCCGGACTTGGCCAGGAGCTCCATGGTGGCCTTTTCCAGGCTTCCCTTTGGTATTCCGAGTTTCAGCTTGTTCACTTTCCGTATATCTCCTTTGGATCAAAGACGAGTTCTCCCTCGGCCCGTAGCTCATTGCCCTCCACGCGGTGAAAAAAGCAGCTCCGGTGGCCGGTATGACAGGCCGCTCCGCCGAGCTGCTCCACTTTTACCAGCAGGGTATCGAAGTCACAGTCCACGAAGGCCTCCTTGAGCACCTGGACATGGCCGGAGGTTTCTCCCTTGAGCCAGAGTTTCTGGCGCGACCTTGACCAGTAGTGAACCTTTCCCGTCTCCAGGGTCTTGAGCCATGCCTCCCTGTTCATGTAGGCCAGCATCAGGACCTGTCCCGTGTCGTGATCCTGCGCAATGACAGGTATAAGCCCGTTTCCCTTGTCGAATCTTAGATCTGAAGCATCTTTGATTTCCATAGTGTGTATTCTACCCGTGAATTAGAGGAAATTGTGAGGGAAATTACTTCCCTTCCGTGATTTCTGCAACCCAAAGGGCAAATTCCGGTAGGGCCCGGTCCACTTCAAAGGCTACGATCTGGGGCAGCTCGTAGGGATGGTTTTCCCTGATGAAATTTTCAAGGCGCTTGTAGCCAGAATGAGTGGTTTTCATCCTGATCTGCCATTCCTCTGCCCTTTCCTGCCTGCCCTGCCACCAATAGTGGCTTGTAATGGGGCCGGAAATCTGGGCGCAGGCGGCAAGTTTCTTTTCCACCGCCATGCTGCCGATCTTTTCAGCATCATCCCTTCGCTCACACGTCGTGACAACAACTATAATATGTTCGGGTTTTCGTTCCATTTGCATGTCTCCTGTATTATAGATGAAAAGGACTGCAGCCTATCTCTAAAAGGCGCCTCATCGTCCCATGACGCAGTTGTCCTCAAAAAGGTAATCCTCGAAATGCCAACAACAAGTCCCAAGTTTATTCAACTTTCGGAGTTGTATAACTTGCTTAAAAAACATTGAATTAGCCATGGACGCACATGGACTTACATGGACAAATACTTTCTTCATGCCCAACCAGGCATGAAGAAAACCCTATATGCCTTCGGCATGGTAATATACTACCAGGTGGCAGCTATTTGAGCTGCCTAGGGTGTTTATCGGCCCTGGTCAGGGCTGATAAACTGTCCATGTAAGTCCATGTGCGTCCATGGCTAAAAAGGCCTGACCAGCTGTTAGGTTGTTGATGATTGGGTTATCACAAGATATTGATATAAAAATCAGGACGTTTATTCTTTTAATCCTTTTCGGTTGTACATGGTACATAATTCATAATGGCAAAACAGTAAAACCGGTCCCCATCAAAAGGCCACTTGCGGACTTCCCCAGGCAGATAGGAACGTGGAATGTCATTAATGTTATTCCCTCATCTGACGATGTCGTGTGCATGCTGGGTGTTACAGATTATATTGAATATGAATATTCAAATGATAAGGGAAAAAGTCTAAATTTTTATGTCGGCTACTATCATGCAGTTGGGGTCGATGGGGCATATCATTCGCCTAAAAACTGTCTGCCAGGGGGCGGATGGGGGATAGCTTCTGAAAAAAGAGTGACCCTGCCCACTGCAAGGTATGGGAATGTTACTGTTACTGAAATGATAATTCAGAACGGTCCTGCCAGGCAGGTAGTATTTTATTGGTTCCAAAATCGAGGCAGAATTATAGCTTCAGAGTACTGGGAAAAGATATATCTTGTTCTTGACGCCCTGTTCAAACACCGCAGGGATGGGGCTTTTGTAAGGGTAATGATGCCCTGCACCACGGAGACGGTAGCTGATACGGAAAAGGCGTTGAAAGAGTTCTCTGCTGTGGCCATTGATGAGCTGACCCGGTTTTTACCTGGGCAGGAGTTGTAAAGAGTGGTCGCTATTGTCAATAGCAATCTTTTGTATATTTCTCTTGTATTATTGTCTTTGTTTGGGCTCTATTTGCCTGTTTTGCAGAATTTGGTACCTGACTGGCTCAATAATGACAATTATTCCCATGGCTTTTTCATACCTTTGATATCAGTATATATGATATGGAGCGCGCGAGAGGAACTGCGCAAACTTCCGCTTGAGCCTTGCAATTGGGGTGTTATCCTGGTCATACTCGGACTGATTCAACTGGTCCTTGGATACGCCGGGTCAGAATTTTTCATACAAAGAACATCGATAATTGTTGTTCTCTGTGGTTGTGTGCTTTTCCTGCTGGGGACCCAATATCTTAAGGCCCTGATGGTGCCCATGTTTTATCTGATCTTCATGGTTCCCCTGCCAGCAATAATATGGAACAAGATCGCCTTTCCTCTTCAACTCTTTTCTTC
>CAYZJS010000047.1:0-27115 GCA_964478865.1 uncultured Thermodesulfatator sp. | reverse complement strand
GCCATCTCACGCCTGGGAATAGCCGGGAAAAGGGCCGAGCTGATAATGAACGCACCGGAACACTCCCAAAAGGTCTGCAATAAAATCGAACAGATGAAAAAGCCGTCGAACAGCCGGATATACCGCCTGCTTAGAGAACTTCCCCTGGAACTACTGCTGTTTTCCATGGCCGTATGCAGCGAAAGGGTGCGTCAGGTCATCTCTCATTTCATCACGAACCTGCTCCTGGTCAGGCCTGAGCTTACCGGCGAAGATCTCAAAAAACTCGGCTTTACTCCAGGCCCTGTGTATCGTAAGATTCTTGACCGGCTCCTGGCAGCCAGGCTTGACCACGAGGTCAGGCAGCGCCATGAGGAAATCGCCCTGGTCCTCAGGGAATTTGGAGATGAGAGAAAGTGATAGATATTGCAGAAACCATTCAAAAGATAGTGATCCTTACCCCTCCCATCCTGCTGGCCATCACCGTGCACGAATCGGCTCACGGATGGATGGCCTGGAAGCTCGGAGACCCGACGGCCAGGAACATGGGAAGGCTTACCTTGAACCCCATAAAGCACCTTGATCCCATTGGCACCCTGGTCTTCTTTCTGACACAGATGATAGGCTGGGCAAAACCGGTGCCTGTAAATCCCATGTATTTCAAAAACCCGAGGCGGGACATGATATGGGTCTCCCTTGCAGGCCCGGTCTCCAACATACTTTTGGCAGTGGGCAGTGCCATCGTACTCAGGCAGATCATTGGCCCACTGAGTACATGGCAGGCATCTTACGCCTATGTCATGAAGCCCCTATTGTACATGGCCTACATAAGCATCCAGGTCAACATAGGCCTTGCCATTTTCAACCTGATCCCCGTACCGCCCCTTGACGGCAGCAAGGTGCTCATGGGTTTGCTGCCGGAAAATGCCCTGGCCGGTTACATGAAAGTGGAAAGATACGGTTTCGTGATCCTGCTTCTCCTCATCTTTACAGGCGTTACCGACCGAATTATAGTCCCCATCATCAATTACGCGAACAGGCTTCTCATAGGCCCCATCATCTAACGCAAGGCCCTGCACGGACAGGCTTCATGCCGGGCCGGCTCAACAAAATACTGAAGAATACCTGAGGAACTGAAGAGATAATGAAGAAACGAGTGCTCAGCGGCATGCGCCCTTCCGGTAAACTGCATCTTGGTCATCTGCACGGGGTTCTCAGCAACTGGAAGAGGCTCCAGGAAGAATACGAATGTTTCTTTTTCGTTGCGGACTGGCATGCACTTACCACCAATTACGAGAAACCCTGGCAGATTCCTGAAAATATTTACGAGATGGTTCTGGACTGGCTGGCCGTTGGCATAGATCCGGAAAAGGCAACGCTTTTCGTGCAATCCGACATCAAGGAACATGCTGAGCTCCACCTTCTGCTTTCCATGATAACCCCTGTCTCGTGGCTGGAAAGAAACCCAACTTACAAGGAACAGAAGGAACAGTTGAAGGAAAAGGACCTGGCCACCTTCGGGTTCCTTGGCTACCCGGTACTCCAGGCGGCAGACATCATCATGTACAAGGCCAACAAGGTGCCTGTAGGAGTGGACCAGTTGCCCCACGTGGAACTTACCAGGGAGATCACTAGGCGGTTCAATTACCTGTACGGCGAGGTCTTTCCAGTCCCCGAAGCGCTTCTTGCAGAGGTACCCAAGCTCCCCGGCCTTGACGGAAGAAAGATGAGCAAGAGCTACGGAAATTCCATCTTTCTGTCCGATTCCCCGGAGGAGCTGAGGCAAAAGGTAATGACCATGGTAACCGACGTGGAAAGGCCCCGGAAGTCCGACCCTGGAGACCCGGAAAAAAGGTGCGTGGCCTTCAACCTGCACAAGCTCTACCTTCCCGGGGGCAGGCTCCAGGAGATCATTAAGGGTTGCAAGGAGGCTAGCCTTGGCTGCGTGGCCTGCAAAAAGGAGCTGGCCCAGGCCATCATCGACTACATGACCCCTATCTGGCAGAGGCGCTCAGAGCTTCAAAAGGATGAAGACGCGGTAAAAAACATCCTCAGGGAAGGTGCTGAACGCGCGAGATCAAATGCGGTCAGCACCATGTCCGAGGTCAGGAAGGCGCTGTGGAGCCGGAATGCAGAATCCGACTAGAGGTATTTGAAGGCCCCCTGGACCTTCTGCTTCACCTTATAAACCGGAACAGGCTAAGTATTACCGACATCTCCATATCACTGGTTACCAACCAGTATCTTGAATACCTCGCATTCCTGAAGGCCCTGGACATAGAGGTGGCTGCCGAATACCTGGTCATGGCCGCCACCCTCATGCAGATAAAATCAAAGATGTTGCTTCCTGCAAAGGAGCCTTCCAATGAAGAGGAACCCTCCACAGTGGAAATCCTGGGCTCCCTTGAAGAGCTGAAGAGGATCAAGTTCCTGGCCGATACGCTGGAACAAAGGCCCGTGCTGGAGCGCGACGTCTTCCTGCCTGCTCCGGATATCCTGATCCAAACGGACAGGGCCCATGAGGATAGCTGGGACCACGCTGATGTAACCTTCGATGTATCCATCCTTGACCTTATGGATGCCTTTAAAAAGGTGCTCGGGTCTTCCCAGACACCCAGGACCATGGAAATAATAAGGGCGAGGGTGGACATGGAAGCCCGCCTGGAAGAGATTGAAGAAATCCTCAAAAAAAGGGGCAGGGTTGAATTCCGCGAGCTTTTTGACGGGGAAAATAACCGCCCACTTATCATAGCATCTTTCCTGGCCATTCTGGAACTTGCCAGGAGGGCCTTAATAAGGCTGATTCAGGATGCGGAAAGGGGAAAGATCTTTCTGGTCGGGAAGCCAGGATTCATAAGGACATAAACCAGCTTCAGGAGGGGATGACATGATAGATGCCGAAAAGATCCTTGGAGGATTGCTGAAAAACAGCATGGGCGACATGCCCGGTCTTGGTAACAAGTCGGCAGTAGGGCTCGGTCTCCTGGGCGTTGCCATTGCCGCTGCTGAACACTTCATGGAAAAGCGGGAAGCTGCCCCGCCTCCGCCACCCGGAGGTTTCTCAAGGCAAAATGCCGGTCCCGCCTCGTCACCGCCTCCTCCACCGGGATCTTCTTTTCCAGTGCCAGGAACCAGGGGCCAGGGACAGATTCCCCCTCCACCTCCCGGAACTGCCACTGCTTCGCCCCCGGACACCGACCAGGCGGTCTTGCTTGTAAGGGCCATGATAGCATCGGCCAATGCAGACAATAGAATTGACCAGGAGGAAAAAAGGCGGATCATGCTTCGCCTTGAGGCCCTGGACCTTTCGGAAGACGAGAAGAGGTTTCTGGAGCGGGAACTTGCCCGCCCCCTGGACATGGATGCCATTATCGAGCAGGTTTCCAACCCGGAGCTTGCCAGAAAGGTATATGCCGTCTCGCTCCTTGCCATTGAGGTGGATACCGAGGAGGAAGAAAGATACCTGAAGGAACTTGCCATCGGCCTGGGACTGGATGAAAATACCCTGGATGAAATACATGCCCAGATCGGAATACCAAGAACCTGAAAAAAACTTACGGAGGCATTATGACACAATGGTTTTTGAGCTATAACGGAAAGCAGTTTGGGCCATTTGATGAAAACCAGGCCCGGGAACAGATAGCAGTGGCCGGCACGGACGGATTCGCCTGGAGGGAGGGATTTTCTTCCTGGCTGCCCATTTCAGAGGTAGCAGAATTGTCCGCTCAATCTGCCATCCCGCCTTCAGGCCCTCCTGAAATGGCCGGATTTGGACAGGTCCAGGAACGTTCAGGCAGAGCAGACGAAATAGATTTCGAAGTCTTCGGAACCGAGATGCAGTTTGTAGAGGTTGAGCTCGACCCCGGGGAAAGCGTTGTGGCAGAGGCCGGGGCAATGATGTACAAGGACAACCAGATCCACATGGAAACCATTTTCGGTGATGGTTCCAGGGGTGCCACCACAGGCAGTTTCATGGACAAGCTTCTCGGTGCCGGAAAGAGGCTCCTAACCGGGGAAAGCCTCTTTATGACCGTATTCACCCACAGGGGCCAGGGCAAGGCCCGGGCCGCATTTGCTGCCCCCTACCCCGGCAACATAATCCCGGTTTCCCTCAGGGAACTTGGAGGCACCATCATATGCCAGAAGGACAGTTTTCTCTGTGCCGCAAAGGGGGTATCCATTGGCATCTTCTTTCAGAAAAAGATACTTACCGGCCTCTTCGGCGGAGAGGGATTCATCATGCAGAAGCTGGAGGGAGACGGGATGGTCTTCATGCACGCAGGTGGAACCGTGGTTGAACGACGCCTGGAGCCGGGAGAAGTGCTTCACGTGGATACGGGCTGCGTGGTGGCCCTTGAGCCAACGGTGGAGTTTGACATAAGACAGGCAGGAGGAATAAAAACGGCCCTTTTCGGCGGCGAAGGCCTGTTCTTTGCCAGGCTTGCCGGACCGGGAAGGCTTTGGCTCCAGTCTCTGCCCTTCTCGCGCCTTGCCGGCAGGATGCTGCAGGCAGCACCCCAAAGAGGCGGAAGCACGGGAGAGGGCTCCATTCTGGGTGGTATCGGCAACCTGCTGGATGGAGATTAATATTTTTCCTTGACCATGGATGCTCAAGTGCATATTATTCTTTTCAATCTTGCTAATCTTGCCTCAAGAAAATCTGCAAGCCTGACCAAAAAACACCTTTTAAACATAAAGGCTTCTGGTTGAAACAAAATTTTTAGGAGAAAAGAATGGAAATTACCGATCGAACATTTGTTGCAATTGATTACAAGCTCACCCTGGATTCTGGTGAAACCATTGACCAGACCACGGACGGAAACACCTTCGGGTTCATCGTTGGAACCGGCCAGGTCATAAAGGGCCTGGAAGACGCCATCCGCGGGAAAAAACAGGGCGAACAGATGAATATTACAATAGAGCCGAAGGACGGCTATGGCGAAGCAAGGGCTGACCTTGTAAGGGAGATCCCGAGGACGAACTTTCCTCCCGACATGGAAATACAGCCCGGCATGCCCTTTCAGGCACAGTCTCCCCACGGCCCCGTGCAGTTCACCGTCAAGGCAGTAAACGACGAGACCGTTACCGCTGACTTCAACCATCCCCTTGCAGGAGAGAGGCTCCATTTTGACATCACCATCCAGGAAGTCAGGGAACCATCCCTTACCGAGATGTCTGCAATGAACGCCGGTGGCGCCTGTGACTGTGACAGCAACTCCTCAGGCACCTGTGGCACCTGCGGAGGCTGCGGTTAAGGTATCAATTATCTAAGGATTCTGAATTACCAAGGGCCGGTTTCCACCGGCCTTTTTTATTTTCCGAAACAGGAGATGAAGGCCCTTTCAAAGGCCTGGAGCATGCTATCGTTAAAAAGGACCAGCCTGATCTCCTCAAAGGCCGTGGGATGCGCCTCCAGAAATTCCTTTACCGCACAAAGGCTTGTCCTGGCCGCCAGGTCCACCGGGAAGCCATAGGCCCCTGTGCTTACGGCAGGAAATGCGATGGTACGGGCACCCTTCTCCATGGCCCTTTCAAGAGACTTTTTAAACGCACTGGCAAGCACCCTTTCTTCTCCCCTGGTGCCTCCCTGCCAAACCGGCCCCACTGTGTGAACCACGTATCTGGCGCGGAGATTCCCGCCACGGGTAATGACTGCTTCTCCCGGGTCACACCAGCCGATCTTTCTGCACTCTTGAAGCAGGGACGGCCCTGCGGCCCTGTGTATTGCCCCGTCAACGCCGCCTCCGCCAAGGTGCCTGGAGTTGGCCGCATTGACTATTGAATCCACTTCTTCCCTGGTGATGTCCCCCTTTTTCAGGACGATCCTCGTCTTTCCCAGGAGGGCTTCCATGGCCGGGACAATCCTTGGCCTGCCTTCTATTCCCTGCCGGCTATCTTGTAGTTTCCACCCTCGATTCTGAGACCCAGGCCTTCAACCACTGCCCTTGCAACGGTTTTCCTGGCCTCGGCCAGTATCCTGCCAAAGGTCTGCCTTGATATCCCCATGCGCTCGGATGCGGAATCCTGGTCCAGGCCTTCGATTTCACTGAGCCTGAGGGCCTCGGCCCCTTCCACTGTCAGTGTTACCTCCTCTAGGTCACGAAGAGGCACTCCCCTGGGCTTGAAATAGGTTACAGCCGGTTCCCTGTCCACGATCCTGCATTTCGGCGGCCTTGCCATGTCGCTGCTACCCTCCCTTTACCGGAATCTCTTCCAGCACCTGTGAAAAGGCACTGATAAACCGCTGGTTTTCTTCAGGCGTGCCTATGGTAATCCTGATATAGGACGGGAAACCATAGGCGCCCATGGCCCTTATTATAACACCTTTTCTGAGCATGGCCTCATATACCTGCCCTGCATCCCTGAAGGTATCAACCAGCATGAAATTTGTATGGCTCTCGAAAGGATGGCATCCCATGGCTGAAAGATCTGAAGAAAGCCTCTCCATCTCCTTCCGGTTGTTTTCAAGGGTCTTTTCCAGGTGAGAGCCATCGTTAAGCGCCCCAAGGGCCGCCTCCTGGGCCGGAAGGTTAACGTTGAAGGGCTGGCGGACCCGTTCCAGGAGCTGGCTGATCCTCTTGTCCATGATGCCGTAACCCACCCTGAGGCCGGCGAGACCATACGACTTGGAAAAGGTCCTGAGCGTTACAACACGCGGATCCTTCCCCAGGTAATCTGCTCCCCGGGGCGTGTCGGTTTCCGGGCGTACGAATTCACCGTAGGCCTCGTCCAGGACCACCAGAAGGTGAGCCGGAAGATCAGCAAGAAAGCTGTCAAAACTCTCCCGGCTTATCACAGTGCCCATGGGATTGTTGGGATTATCCAGGAAAACGAGCCTGGTTTCAGGGGTGACCGCCCTGGAGATGGCATCAAGATCGTGCGTGGAATCCTTCAGGGGCACGATGACATTTTCACCCCCGGTAATCTGCACCATCTTGTTGTACACAAGGAAACTGGGCCTGCTGGAAATGGCGTTTCGCCCGCTTCTTATGAACACCCTGCACAGAAAATCTATAAGTTCGTTGGAACCGTTCCCAAGGACTATGTTTTCTTGTTCAACGCCGTACCTGCGGCAAAGGCCCTCCTTCAGGTAGTAGCCGCTGCCGTCCGGGTACCTGTTCAGCCTGGACAGGCTCTTTTTGCACCTTTCAACCGCATCGGGGGAAGGTCCAAGCGAATTTTCATTGGATGCAAGCTTTATGGGATTGCTGACACCGTACTGCCTTTCAAGCTCCTCGATGGGCTTTCCAGGCGGGTACGGCACGAGATCCTTTATGTAGCCTGGTACGTCACTTAATATTTCCATCTTTCATCAATCCTTTACCCAGTAGAGATAGTGCTCCTCGGCACCCAGCCTGTCCCTGGGTTCCACCTGAATTGTGACCGAATAGTCCTCCTCCAGCTTCAATATTTCTGCCCGTTTCTTGTTGAGGAGGTATGAGGCCACCTGCGGGGGGACTTCAAGGACCACGTGCCGGCCTTCGGAGGAATCCTTCCTGCCTGCCAGCATGCTTCCAAGCTTACGAAGATAGAGAATGGACAGGGATTCAACGGATTTTACCAGCCCTGCTCCCTTGCAGCACGGACACTTCACGTAGCTCAGCGCCCGCACGGGGCTTTTTAGCTTTTGCCTTACAAGCTCCAGCAGGCCGAAACGGGATATCCTCGAAACTTCGGTCTTGGCCTTGTCCTTTTTCAGGCACTGCCGGACACGTCTTTCCACCTGCAGCCTGTTGGCCTTGCTCTTCATGTCTATGAAATCTACCACCACTATCCCGCCAAGGTCCCGGAGCTTGAGCTGGCGGGCAATCTCCTCGGCTGCCTCAAGGTTGGTTGCAAGGGCGGTATCTTCCAGGTCCTTTTCCTTGATATTCTTGCCCGAGTTTACATCAATGCTTACAAGGGCCTCGGTTGGCTCTATAACAAGGTATCCGCCAGAGGGCAGTTCTATTCTCGGCTGAAAGATCTGCTCGATCTGGTTTTCTATTCCGAAATGTTCGAATACCGGCTCATCTCCGCTGTAAAGGCCCACCTTCGAGACGTATCTTGGAGATATTATCTTGAGGAAAGAGCGCACCCGCTCATAGGTTTCCTTGTGGTCCACTATTATCTCCGAGACATCGCTGGTGAGATAATCCCTTATGAACCTTGTGGCAAGCTCCCTGTCCTCGTAGATGAGAGCAGGGCTCTTGGCATTTTTCACGGTCTTTTTGAGGCTGTTCCAGAGCCTGGACAGGTATCTTAAGTCCTTTTGGACCTCTGCCTTGGTGCCCTTGAATGCAGCGGTCCTGGCAATGATGCCCACTCCTTCTGGAAGCTTTGACTTCTTGAGAATGTCCTTCAGCCTCTTTCTTTCCTTTTCGTCTTCAATCTTCCTGGACACCCCTACCTGTGGATTTCCAGGCATCAACACCAGGAACCTTCCAGGGATGGAAAGATACGTGGTGCAGTAGGCCCCTTTGAGGGGTGTTTCCTCCTTTACCACCTGGACCAGGAGATCCTGCCCCTTTTTCAAAATATTCGGCAACTTTGACTTGTTTTCCGCGTAGCCGTAATATTCCGGATGGATCTCGTCAAAGGGCAGATACCCGTTCCTGCCAAGACCGATATCCACAAAGACGGCCTGAAGACCGGTTTCTATGTTCTTTATCCTGCCCTTGTAGATATTGCCCTTGGTCTTTTCATATCCAAGGCTTTCAAGCTCGAATGCCTCGAGGCGGCCTTCTTCCACCAGGGCAACCCTGCATTCCTCAGGGGCCTGGGCGTTAATAATTATCCTGGCAGTCTTCTTGACAGCCTTTTTCCTTTTCTTTTTTGCAACCATTTAATGTTTCTTTCTCAACTTCCTGCGTTCTTCAGCCCTTGCCGCTGCCTGTTCGTAGAGAATCCGGTCTTCTTCCGTCTCAAGTATGAGCTTTGGAACCGGTCTTGGCCTGCCGCCCGGATCCAGGGCGACAAACGTGAAAAGTGCAGTTGCCACGTGGCGGACCCTGCCGGAAAACAGGTCCTCTGCGTCTATCTTTATGCCAATCTCCATGGAGGCATTTCCCACCCAGTTAAGACGTGCCCTTAAAATTACCAGGTCGCCTATATAAACCGGGGCAAGAAAATCCAGCCTGTCCACCGAGGCAGTCACCACGTTGGCCCGGCTGTGCCTGGAGGCCACCACAAAGGCGGCGTTGTCGGCAAGCTTCATAAGAGTGCCCCCATGAACGTTGCCGACGGAATTGGTGTCTTCTGGCAGCATGACCTGGGTGAGCTCAATCCTGGATTCAGATACGGTTTTTGCAGGCTCGTCTCCTTTCAAGGCATGCCCTCGCCAGATGACTGTTCCTGGCTGGCAGTGCAGTAAAAGGAACGGCTGTCCACGCTTTTTTTGTGGATAATCCCACTCTTCATGAGCCTGGAAAGGATCTCGTCAACCTTTTCAAGCCCACCGAAAAGCTTCTTGATGTCCCTGCAGCTAAGTGGCCTTCTTTTTAATACGTCCAGTATCTCTGATTCCAGGATGAGAGAGGAACCCTCCCGGATCTTCCTGGAAAAATCGACTATCACCTACACACCGGGTCCCATTGCCTGCCTGATCTCTTCCATGCGCCTCCTGGAAACGGGCCTGGCAAAATCCTCGGCAGGGGGCCTGACCACTGTATTAAGCTGCACCCTGTCGGGGCCTATTCGGGCTACTGCCTCCTTGAGGGCCAACACTTCCCTTTCTGAGTCGTTAAAACCCCTTACAAACAGTATTTCAAGCCACATCTGTCCCCTCATCTCCCGGCGGAGCAGGCAGAGGCCCTCTATCACGTCTTCCAGCCTCACACAGGGGTCAGCCCTGTTTATCTTTCTGAAGGCCTGGGGGGTTGCCGCATCCAGTGAAGGAAGTACAAAATCCGCACGTGACAACCCCTTCCTGATGTCTTTCCTGCCTGCAAGTCCAGCATTGGTAAGGACCACCACGGGCTTTCCGCAGACCTTTTGAGCATACTCTATCAGTTCTCCAAGCCTGCTGTGGAGGGTTGGCTCTCCCGAGGCAGTAAAGGTAAGACAGTCAAACCCCTGGGGGTTTTCAAGTGCTACCTGCCTGATTTCGTCCCTGATTTCTTCAAAAGGCGTGTACTCCCTTACCTGGCAGACGGTCCCTGAACCTTTGCCAAGTTCGCAGTAAATGCAGTCCATATTGCAGGTCTTCGGAGGGAGCAGATCCACGCCCAGGGACAGCCCAAGACGCCTGGAGGGCACCGGTCCAAAAATATATTTCATCTTCCTGTTTATCCTGGATAAATTTACCGGCAAATGCCGGTATTTTTCACACGATAATTCAGCAAAATAGACAGGTCAACAAATTGGCTAAACTGACCTTCTGTTGAACATGGAAGACCGCACGAGTGCTGTCATTTGATCCCGGATTACGCACTTCAAATGCCGGAGAAAAAGATTCTGTTTGAATAACCAAAGGTTAGCTCCAATTCATATCGAAAATTCATTAACCCAAAAAATGAAGTCTATTTCAGCTTTGTATTTCTTGCACTTGAAGTGCCTGATCCGGGTTCATAATTATTGGCAGCCCAGGGGTAGGCGACAGGGGTGACTTTTCGGAGACAGGAAAGCAGGCCCAAGAGCTTCTAAGGGCTTGGCTGTGCCGAAATCCATAAATTCCCTCGCTTCGCTCGGCTGGACTGGATTTCTATTGGCTCCGCTTCGCCCAAGAATCTCTAGGGCCTATTTCCAACGTCTCACTCAAAGCCATCCCCTGCCTCGGTCCGCCCATGGCCCCTGCGCCTTGTATCTGCCATCTCCTGGAATGAAAGTACAATCTTTGCATGTATTGTCATGGTATGTTGCCCTTTTACACAGTGGCTTTGCTGTATTCGGGAAATAATCCTTGCAAAACCAGGAACATGGTTATTTCTTCACGCGCGCCTTGTCCTTGAAAAAGACCCCTGGTTTTTAGAGATAGCCTACATGGAAGCAGAATACAATTTTGTCGAACACGAGTTCTGCTTTTCTGGGGCGTTTCAGGCACCTGTATCAGCCATGAAACTCTTTAAAATCTCATCAGGTTGCAGGAGGGAAAGGGCTGCCTTAGGAAAACAATAAGTAAGGAGAAGCCCGGAGCAGGTGGCGAGTGATGCTGCAGGGAGGCCAATTTGTGGCCTCCCTGGTTCAGGCAACAGGTTCAAGCAGAAAGGTTTTTCATGCGTTTCAGGTAGTAGACAGAGCTAACAGTCAAAAGCAAGGTCAGCAGGATCAGGCCCCACTGGTCCATTGCAGGAACCGGATTAACCACATGCTGGCCTGATGCCTCGTCTGCACCTATGTCTACTGTGCCGTTAATGATCCTTGGATCGCCCTCAAAATCGGTATTGGGAATGTCAGGAGCATTGTTGAAGCCAGCATTTATACAGGGAGAGGTGGTGCGGAGATGAAAATCTCCACTGCCCGGTGCAGTCAATGCCGGATTATAATCTATGTTGGCGCCGTGGGTATAGTTGTCCCTGTCTGTGATGAGGAGATCCGCTGAATTCCCCGAAAAATTGTCGTTGTCCGGGCCGATATCATTGTTGAAAAAGGATACAGGGGAGCCTGTTCCGTTACCCACCCAGTTTCCGTTCTGGTCAGGTTCTGCATCAGAGTTTATGAATACGTCATTCCCGCTGCTTCCAGCCGTATTGCCATAGATGATATTGTTGTAGATGTTGGCGGTAGCATCGTCATAAATAAGTTTGACATTCAATCCACCACCGTGAACAGCGTTGTTCCCGGTGGCAGTGTTGTTAGTGATGTCCACCAGGCCATGATAAGAGCGGAACTTGAATGCACCGCCCTTGTCTCCGGCAGTGTTGCCATGAAATACATTGTTGCTGACTATGGCTGTGCCGTCCCCTGTAGAGCCTGGAATCGTTGGGTTTATATCGAGGGCCACGAACAGCCCCCCACCATCATCTCCAGCCGTGTTATTCAAGAAGGTGTTACCGGATACGGTTAAACTGTCTTGGCCATATGTGGCGGCAGAAAGCGCCCCGGCCTTTCCACCAGCCGAGTTCCCCGTAAAGGTGTTGTTCCTGATATCTATAAGACCTCCGCCCTGTGTACCTATCCTGGCTGCACCACCCCGACGTCCGACACCGTTGTCCGAAAAGGTGTTTTCGGCAACTATGATAAGGGAGCTTACGGAAAAGACCGCCAGGCCACCGCCTCCAGTATCCGGACTGGTGGCGCTGACAGAATTGTTGTTGAATTCGTTCTGGCGCATCTCAACAACACCGCTATGGTTGAAAACAAAGGTGCCGCCTCCTGCATTTCCGGCAAGATTAAGAGACAGTCTGGTTGAAGAGATGGAGACGGGGCCCGATGAAGAGCGGACGGCCATGCCGCCGCCATGATTCAAGGCAGAGTTTGATGTGGCTCTGCAGTCCGTGACGTTGATGGGTCCCGACGAAGACATAAGGGCCATGCCGCCGCCAGAGCCACCTGCGAAGTTTTCAAAAAAATAGCAGGTATCTATGATGATGTTTGCCTGTCCTGTTTTTACTGCCAGGCCGCCTCCGTTACCGCCGTTGGGGCTCCGGCCTCTTTGGAAAATCAGGTACATGATAATGATGTCGTCATTTATATCGCCGCTGTGGTTGTCATCGACATCGTTGTTAATGACAAGGATCCTGGTGCTGTTGCCTCCGTCCAAGACAGGCATATTTGCAGGATCCTCGGCAGTAATGGTGAGCGTCCCGTCTCCGTTGTCACTGCCATAGTAAAGCAGTGATGAAATATTGTACGTTCCTGGTGCAACGAGAATGACATCATTTTCCCCGTTTGCCTGAGCGGTCGTCAATGCAGCCTGAAAACTTGCCGGATCGTTTACGTGAAATTCATGAGCCATGGCCGTACTGGCAGCGAGGAAAAGGAACAAGACGAAAAGAATCTGCAGGTTTTTCATGTGGCCCTCCCTATGTTTTTTCCCTCCCGAGTGAAGAGTCCGTTAATGAAAAGTGCTTCAGAATCAAATAAAAAATAATATCCATTTATTTGAAAATAATCTTTTTGTCAATATTATCCGGGATTGTTCATGTTCTTTTTTTCGAGGTTTTACCGTCTCTATCAGTACGTCAGGCAGGCGGATCTTTAATGAAAGAGTTGCCCCGGCCGGTGCCATGAAGTAGATATTTAGATACCTTTTGGAATCACGGGAGCTACGAAATGGCAACTGGAGTAAAGGCGATAGTCACTACTGGTTACGGCACCAACTGCGAGATGGAGATGGCCCATGCCTGCAGGCTGGCTGGCGCGGACCAGGTGGATATTGTCCATCTTAGCGATATACTGGACGGAAGTACGAAGATTACGGATTACCATTTCCTGAATCTGCCTGGCGGCTTCCTGGACGGGGACAACATGGGTGCTGCACAGGCCGGGGCCCACAGGTTGAGGCATGCCAGGATACAAGGGTCGGGGCAGAGGCTCATGGACCAGATCCTCAGGTTCGTGGACCAGGGAGGACTCATCCTCGGGGTGTGTAACGGTTTCCAGCTCATGGTAAAGACGGGTCTTCTGCCGGGCCTTGAAGGAGACTATGAAAGCCGAGTGGTGAGCCTCACCTACAATGATTCCGGGCGCTTTGAGGACCGGTGGGTCACATGCCGCGCAAACGCTGACTCCCCGTGCGTCTTTACCAGGGGGATACAGGACATCGAGCTTCCCGTGCGGCACGGGGAGGGAAAATTCGTTAGCCTGAGCAGCCGGGTCTTAAAGGCCATCGAGGACAGCAGATTGATTGCCCTTCAGTATGTAGACCCGGAGACAGGAGAGATCACCGGCGAATATCCCATGAACCCCAACGGTTCAGAGCTGGCGATTGCAGGCATATGTGATCCTACCGGGAGGCTCATGGGGCTTATGCCGCATCCCGAGGCCTATCATCACTATACCAACCATCCCCAGTGGACCAGGAAAGAGTTTTCCAGTGAGGAGGGTGCCGGGATTCTCATGTTCAGAAATGCCATTTCCTATATACGCCAGAATATCCTGTAAAATCCCGAAGTTTTCCGGCCATAATCAGGTACCAGGACAGTGAATCCGGATCAGGCAGCAGCGGGCCGGCCATATTTGCCGGAAGACAATGACTATCCCGCCAGGAAGCTCGTGGTCTTCCTGGTACGGTTCAGGAAGTTCGTTCTCGAGCTTGCCATAGCCTTTTTTGGCCTGACATTTCTCTTTTACTGGTATGCACCAGACGTCTTGCTGTTTCTCCAGACCGATCTTGACCAGAAACTTGCATTTTTCGGGGTAATGGAGCCGGTTCTTGCCCTGCTCAAGATCGCAAGCGTACTGTCCGTACTGGTGCTAACGCCGTGGATCCTGTGGAGAACTGCACAGGTCATGGTGGCCGTTTTTGGCCTCACCAGGACGTTTGCCGCGGTTTTCGTCATCTCCGCCCTGCTGCTTTTTTATGCCGGCGCCTCCTTCTGTTTCTTCGTTACCCTGCCCTTTGGCATAAACTTTCTCCTCGGTTACCAGTCTGAGGTGGTAAAACCCGTAATAAGCGTCGGGAAATTCGTGAGCTTTACCGGGCTTTTTCTCCTGGGGTTCGGGCTCATATTCGAGATTCCGCTTCTGATGACCATTCTTTGCAGGCTGGGTGTTTGCCATTATTCCACCTTCAGCCGGGTCCGCCGTTACGCAGTACTTGTAATCGCTATCCTGGCCGCGGTTCTTACTCCCACGCCGGATGTGGTGAACATGGCGCTCATGGGGATTCCCCTGTACCTCCTCTACGAAATGGGCATCATAGTGGCAAGGCTTAACAGCAGGGACTGAGAAACCGCTCGTCTCATTACTTGACAAGAACACGCAGCCATTTATATTGTTAGTTTTCCTGTAAAACAGGTGATGGCCGGTTTCTGGGCCGCTCTTGCTGATTGCCTGACCAAGTCGGTAATAAAAGGAATCTTGTGTACCATGTACAGGCGGGTGCAAGCTCTTGGTCCTGGCCATGAAAGCAGCTTTTAACATAAAAAATTTTGAAACATGTCTTCTGGAACACATATACAGGTATCGGATATCCCTGAAGAGGGACTTTTCCTGAATTTTGAGGAACTTGCCGGACTTATCCCGGAGATAGACGAGTACTGCATTATCGCAAGTGCCCGGGGCAGGCTGGAACTGAAGCGTTCCGGCCAGGAAGTGAGGGTCTCCGGCCGAGTGCAGGGCCGCCTGGACCTTTCCTGTGATCGCTGTCTAAGCAGGTTTTCCTTCCAGGTGAAAACCCCCTTTTTCTATCTCCTGAAGCCGCCGGGGGATTTTTATTCGGATCTCGAGGCGGACCATGAGGTAAGCACGGATGAAATAGAAGTTTACTGGTACGAGGATGGAGTTATCAGGGCCGAGGAACTTTTCAGGGAGCAGATCATGCTCCAGCTTCCCATGAGGCATCTTTGCAGGGATGAATGCCGCGGGCTCTGTCCTGGCTGCGGGGCAGACCTCAACAGGGAGCAGTGCAGGTGCGACCAGGCTTCGGCCCACGGGCCCTTTTCCGTGCTGGCCGGCCTGAAGACGGCCTGATACCCGTTTTTTTCCAAAGGATTGGATTATTAAAGAACATATGTCGGAGGATTCAACGTTATGGCTGTACCAAAGCGGAAAATATCAAAGTCCAGGCGCGGGAACAGGCGTTCCCACGACGCCCTCAGGAAACCAGCGGTTTCAACCTGCCCTCAATGTGCAGAACCCAAGGCACCGCACCGGATCTGCCCCCACTGCGGAACCTACAAGGGCAGGGATTTCTTGTCACAGGATGAAGAATAGCAAAGGACACATCAATAGATGACCATTGCCCTTGATGCCATGGGCGGCGATCACGGAGCCGCCATCCTGGTAGAGGGAGCCGTGGCTGCCGCCAGGGAGCTGGGAACGGAGATAATCATGGTCGGACGTTCCGGGCTGCTCAGCAGCGAGCTCAAGAATGCCGGCGGCAGTGACCTGCCAATAAGCATCCGGGATGCTTCACAGGTTGTCAGCATGGAGGAAACCCCGTCTGAATCCCTCAGGAGGAAAAAGGATTCTTCCGTGAGGGTGGCATTTGAACTGGCCAAGAAGGGTGTGGCCGATGCCGTGGTGAGTGCGGGGAATTCCGGGGCGACCCTTGCCACCGCCATGTTCACCCTTGGCAGGATAAAAGGGGTGCGCCCAGCCATCGCTACACTCGTCCCGACTCTTAGGGGCCAGTCCCTTATTATAGATGTAGGGGCCAATGTGGACTGCAGGCCTCATCACCTGCTGCAGTTCGGTATCATGGGCTCTCTTTTTGTCAGGGAGGTCAACAAGAAAAACGTGCCTTCCGTGGGCCTTCTAAGCATAGGAGAGGAAGGCTCCAAGGGGAACCAGCAGGTAAAGAAGGCCTTTGATCTCCTGGCCAGCAGCGATTTGAATTTCGTTGGAAACGTTGAAGGGAGAGACATCTTCAGGGGAGAGGTTGACGTGGTTGTCTGTGACGGCTTTGTCGGCAATATATGCCTCAAGCTCAGCGAAGGGTTGGCAGAGGCCATCCTAACCATGCTCAAAAGCGAACTGGAGGGCAGCATACTGGCCTCAATGGGTTACGGCCTTGCCAGGAAGGCCTTCAAGCGGTTCAGGAAAAGGGTTGACTATTCGGAAATTGGGGGTGCTCCGCTCCTTGGTATCAAGGGGGTGGCAATAATCTGCCATGGAAGCTCCAGCCCCAAGGCCGTCCGCAACGCCATAGCAGTTGCCCACAACCTGGCTTCCCTTGACCTGGCAGGCAAGCTGGAGGCCTCCATCAACAGCCGCCGGGATTTCCTGAGGATAGTCTGATATTCCAGATATATGACAAAAAGGTCTAAAATTGCAGGAACGGGTTCCTGTGTGCCCGAAAGGGTGCTCACCAACAGGGACCTGGAATCCATGATAGAAACTTCCGACGAGTGGATCACCACGCGGACCGGCATCAGGCAGCGCCATATTGCCGCACCAGGTGAAAACAATTCCGATCTTGCCGTAGGGGCATCGCGTGCAGCCCTGGAAATGGCCGGCATGGAGGCATCACAGATAGATCTCGTCATTGTCGGCACCCTTACTCCCGACATGCCCATGCCGTCTGTGGCCTGTCTCGTGCAGAAAGAGCTCGGGGCAAACAGTGCAGGTGCATTCGATGTCTCAGCCACCTGTTCCGGGTTTCTTTACAGCCTTTCCATTGCGGACAAGTTCATAAAAGATGATCCTTCCATGAAGATTCTCGCCATTGGAAGCGAGGTGCTTTCCAGGAGAACCAACTGGGAAGACAGGACAACCTGCGTGCTGTTTGCAGACGGTGCAGGGGCTGCCGTGGTCACCGGCTCCGAGGATGACAGCGGCATCCTTTCCACGTGCCTTCATGCAGACGGCAGCGTATGGGACCTGCTCACCATAAAAGGCCTCGGAACCGCCTACCCGGTGGACCAGGAGCTTCTTTCCAAGGGCTGGCAGTATATAGAAATGAAGGGTAAGGACGTGTTCAAGCACGCGGTCAGGGCCCTGGAATCCGTGGCCCAGGAATCAATGGCAAAGGCGGGCTGGAACAATGACGATCTCGACCTTCTCATTGCCCACCAGGCCAATATCAGGATTCTGGATTTTTTAAGGGAAAGGTTGAAGCTTCCCAGGGAGAAGGTCTTTATCAATATTGATAAGTATGGTAATACCTCAGCGGCAAGCATTCCCATCGCGCTTGACGAGGCGTGCCGTTCAGGCAGGCTTAAAAAAGGAGATAATGTCCTGATGATATCCTTTGGAGGGGGCTTTACCTGGGCAGGTGTCACTATGCGCTGGTAGTTCGCCATTGGTGCATTTTTGTATTTAGAGGGCAGAAGAAGGGGCTCGTTTAATGAGTAATGTAAATTATTTTCTCACTGAAGAACAGCAGATGATAGTGGATCTGGCCCGCCAGATCACCCGGGAAAAGATCATTCCCGTCAGGGCCAAACTGGATGAGACAGAGGAGTTCCCCTGGGAAATAATGAAAGATCTTGCCCAGGCCGATCTTTTTGGCCTTTACATCCCGGAAGAATACGGGGGGCTTGGAGGAGGCTGTTTTGAAAACTGCCTGGCAGTGGAACAGATGGCCTACGGCTGCATTGCCATAACCACCACATTTGCTGCAAGCGCTCTCGGCGGTTATCCTATCTGTCTTTACGGAACGGATGAGCAGAAGTCCAAGTACCTTCCGGATATAGCGGCAGGCAAGCGCCTGGTGGCCTTTGGCCTTACAGAGGCAAGCGCAGGCAGTGACGCTGCTGCCATAAAGACCACCGCGGTAGAGGACGGCGATTACTGGGTGCTTAACGGGACCAAGCAGTGGATAACAAGCGGTGGTGAGGCGGAAATATACACGATTATAGCCATGACGGACAAGGCCAAGGGGGCCAGGGGGGCATCTGCCTTCATCGTGGAAAAGGGAGACCAGGGCTTCAGCTTCGGCAAGAAGGAAAAGAAGATGGGGCTCAGGGCATCTTCCACGAGGGAGCTCGTCTTCAGCGACTGCCGCATACCCAAGGACAGGCTCCTGGGCAAGAGGGGGCAGGGATTTATCATTGCCATGAGGACCCTGGATCTTGCAAGGCCCGGCATCGGCGCCATTGCAGTGGGTTTGTCCCAGGCAGCCCTGGACGAGTCGGTTGTCTATGCCAGGCAGAGGGTGCAGTTCGGCCAGCCCATCATATCCTTTCAGGCAATCCAGCACATGCTGGCAGACATGGCGACCTACATAGAGGCCTCAAGGGCCCTGGTATATGCGGTGGCGCGCACCATTGACGCCGGTGCCAAGAATTTTTCAAAGCTTTCCGCCATGGCAAAACTCTTTCCCACGGATGTTGCAATGAAGGTGACCACCGATGCCGTCCAGATACTGGGCGGTTACGGCTACATGAAGGACTACCCGGTGGAAAAGATGATGAGGGATGCAAAGATACTTCAGATCTACGAGGGCACCAACCAGATCCAGAGAAACGTGATAGGCCAGGCCCTGAACAAGGAGTACGCCAGAAAATAACCATGAATATCGTCGTATGCATAAAGCAGGTCCCGGATGCCGAAAGCGTCAAGTGGGACCACGAAACAGGCACCCTGATCAGGGACGGGGTGCAAAGTGTGATAAACCCCTTTGACTACAATGCCATTGAGGCCGCCCTGACACTGCGTGACGAACTAGGCGGCAAGGTCACGGCCGTGACCATGGGGCCGCCCCAGGCCCAGGATGCCGTCAGGGAGGCCATGTCCATGGGCGTGGATGATGGAGTCGTGGTCTCTGACAGGGCCTTTGCCGGTGCAGATACCCTGGCCACCACCTATACCCTCTCCAGGGCTATTAAAAAACTTGGTGACGTGGACGCGGTATTTTGCGGCAAGCAGGCCATTGACGGTGATACTGCCCAGGTTGGACCGGGCCTTGCCGTCAGGCTCGGCCTTCCATGTGTCACGTGCGTGGGAGAAATGGAAATACTCGACGGCGGAAAGGGCCTTAGGCTCAGGCGCATGTGCGAGCAGGGTTACGACGTGCTGGAGGTTTCGTTCCCGGTTCTTCTGACCGTTCTGGCTTCCCTCAATACCCCGCGGGTTCCATCCCTCAAAGGCAAGATGAAGGCAAGGAAGGCTGATATTCCCCTGTGGAGCGCAGAGGACATCGGGGCAGACAAGGAAAGGATCGGCCTTTCAGGGTCTCCCACAAAGGTTTTTTCAACACATATTCCAAAGTTCGAGGCCAGGCGGGAGATGCTGCCGGGCACGCCCGAAGAGCAGGTAGACGCCCTGATAGAAAAATTCAAGGAAGCAGGGATCCTCTGATGGTTACCGTAGATCTTGAAAAATGCATAGGCTGTGGCGAGTGCGAAGACGTATGTACCTTTGGGGCAATATCCGTAGTTGATGAAAAGGCGGTGGTTGACCAGGATACCTGTACGCTTTGCGGTGCCTGTGAGGAGGCATGCCCGGAAGGCGCAATCGAGATAGAAGGCGGAGACAGGCAGGCATCCGGTACGGACCTGGTTGACTGGCAGGGAGTCTGGGTGGTGGCAGAGATCAGGCATGGCAAATTCGCGCCAGTCACCTTTGAGCTCCTGGGCAAGGGCAGGCAGCTGGCAGATGACCTTGATACCGGTCTTACTGCAGTTTTGATGGGAAGCGGGGTCAGGGAGCATGCCCAGGCCCTTGTGGAAAGAGGAGCCGACAGGGTGCTTGTGGTGGACAATCCGGCGCTGGAACAGTTCCTGGATGACGCCTATGCCAGGATACTTGCACACATGGCCAGTGAGGAGAAACCGGAGGTCATTCTGGCCGGTGCCACTGCAATGGGCCGGGCCTTCATACCCCAGGTTGCAACTCTTCTCGAGACGGGTCTTACCGCAGACTGCACGGGCCTTGAAATCTCCCCTGAGGGACGGGATCTTCTCCAGACAAGGCCTGCATTTGGCGGAAACCTCATGGCAACAATCATCTGCGACACCAGGAGGCCCCAGATGGCCACGGTGAGGCCCCATGTCCTGAAGGCCCCCGAGCCGGATACCTCCAGGAAGGGAGAGATCCTGGACGTGGAGCCGCCCGAGAAACTTTTTGAAAGCAGGCTCAGGGTGTTGGAGTCGGTAGTGGAAGAGGCCGAGGGCCCAATGCTCACAGACGCCGAGATCGTGATTACTGCCGGCAGGGGCGTTGAAAACCCTAAGAACATTGCCCTTGTTGAAAGGCTTGCCCACTGCATGGATGCCGGTGTGGGAGCCACAAGGGCGGTCACAGATGCCGAATGGCTTCCTGGAAGGTGCCAGATCGGCCAGACAGGTGTTACGGTTTCTCCCAAGCTCTACATGGGCTTCGGGGTCAGCGGCGCCATCCAGCATCTTGTGGGCATGCAGGGCTCGGAGATCATAGTTGCTGTCAACAAGGACCCTGATGCACCTATCTTTGACATTGCAACCTATGGAATAGTGGGGGACGTGAAGGAAATCCTTCCCCTGCTTGTGCGAAGAATCTGCAAGGAACGGGGGGTTGAAGATGCCTGACAGGGATCTTGAAGGCAAAAATGCACTGGTTACCGGTGGTTCCAGGGGTATAGGAAGGGCCATATCATTAAAGCTCGCCCAGATGGGAGCCCGTGTATTCATAAACTTTACCAGCAATGAGGATGCAGCACGGAAGGTGCTTTCAGAAATAGAGGCCCAGGGCGGGCAGGGGGTACTCTGCCCCTTCGACGTGTCGGATAAAAAGGCCGTAAAAGAGGCCATCTCTTCTCTCGTCAAGGAGTACGGGCCTGTGCAGGTCCTTGTAAACAATGCAGGTATCACAAGAGACGGGCTTCTTGCCAGGATGAAGGAGCAGGACTGGGATCAGGTGATGGCCGTGAACCTCAAGGGGGCCTTTAACTGCATACAGGCCTGTGCCATGGCCATGATGAAAAGCCGCTGGGGCCGGATCATAAACATTGGCTCGGTCGTGGGCACCACCGGCAACATCGGCCAGGCCAATTACAGTGCCGCAAAGGCGGGCCTTGAAGGACTGACCCGCACGGTTGCCCGGGAAATGGCCACGAGAGGCATAACCGTGAACCTGGTGGCCCCGGGTTTTGTTGAAACCGACATGACTGCCGGTCTTCCGGAAAAGATAAAGACCGGTCTCCTTGCCCAGATCCCCGTGGGCAGGATGGGAAGCCCGGAAGAGATAGCAGGGCCTGTGGCCTTCCTGGCCTCCCGGGCCGCTTCCTACATCACCGGACACACCTTGCACGTAAATGGCGGCCTGGTCTGCCAGTAATTGATATAGTTATTCAGGAGGTTGAAGAAAATGGACATTCAAGAAAAGATAACAGAAATAATTTCGAGTCAGCTGAGTGTACCCAAGGAAAAGGTAGTGCCTCAGGCTTCCTTTACAGACGATCTCGGAGCGGATTCCCTCGACCTGGTGGAACTCGTCATGGCCATGGAGGAGGAGTTCGGCATGGAAATAGCCGATGAAGACGCTGAAAAACTCCAGACCGTCAAGGATACCATTGATTACGTAAAACAGCACATGGGATAGGTCCCCCGGGGGAATTTCTTTCATGGGTAATAACGCATCTGGCCGCAGGGTTGTGGTGACAGGCCTGGGCCTGGTTACACCTGTAGGAATAGGAGTAGATGAGAGCTGGTCCAGCATAACCGCTGGCAGGTCGGGGGTAGGACCTGTTACCAAGTTTCCCACCGAGGGTTATGCCTGCCGGATAGCTGCCGAGGTCAAGGGTTTCGAACCTGAAGATTTCATGCCTAAGAAGCTCGTCAAGAGGCTTGATCCCTTTGTTCAATACGCCATAGCGGCCTCGCGCATGGCATGGGAAGAGGCCGGCCTGGACAATGCTGACATAGAGCCAGACAGGATGGGGGTCATAACGGGTTGCGGCCTCGGCGGGCTCGGAAGCATCGAATATTTCAGGGACGTCCTGGTCAACAGGGGACCCAGGCGGGTGAGCCCGTTTTTTATTCCCATGGCCATCCCCAACATGGCCTCGGGCCAGATCTCCATACTTTTCAATGCCAGGGGGCCCAATACCGTTGTCTGTACGGCCTGTGCTGCCGGAACCCATGCAATCGGACAGGCATTCAAGGAGATCCAGAGGGGGGCGGCGGATGCCATGTTCTGTGGAGGCACAGAGGCTGTTATAACGGAGCTGGCCCTTGCGGGTTTTTCCTCACTGAAGGCCCTTTCCACCAGGAACGATGATCCGGAGCATGCTTCACGTCCCTTTGACAGAGACAGGGATGGCTTTATCATTGGTGAAGGCTCGGGCATGATGGTTCTCGAAAGCCTGGAGCATGCCGAAAAGAGGGGAGCCCATATCCTGGGAGAAATATGCGGGTTCGGGGTCACTGGCGATGCATACCACATGACGGCTCCTCCAGCCGACGGGGAAGGTGGTGCAAGATGCATGAGAGAGGCCCTGAAAGACGCCGGGATGAAACCCGAGGAAGTGGATTACATCAATGCCCACGGTACCAGCACTCCTTTAAACGACAGCTGTGAAACAAATGCCATCAAGCAGGTGTTTGGAGATCACGCCTACAAGATCCCCGTGAGCTCTACCAAGTCCATGACAGGCCACCTCCTGGGAGGCGCCGGGGGCATCGAGGCGGTTTTCAGTATCAAGACCCTGATTGATGGCGTGGTCCCGCCCACGGTCAACTATGAAAACGCTGATCCGGACTGCGACCTTGATTACGTGCCCAATGAAGCCAGGTCCATGGATGTCAAGACGGTAATGAGCAACTCCTTCGGATTCGGCGGGACCAACGGCGTCTTGATCTTCAGAAAATTTCAGTAGGCCCTGTGATGCAGGAGATCATCTGATGAAAATTGCCATCGGCTCGGATCATGGCGGATACGAACTGAAGGAATACCTTAAGCCCTTCATTGAAGAAATGGGCCATGAACTCATTGACGTGGGCTGTTTTTCAAGGGATTCGGTGGATTATCCGGAACAGGCCAGGGCTGTAACCGTCCTTGTAAAAAGAGGCGAGGCAGACAGGGGCATCCTCATTTGCGGGACAGGCATCGGGATGTCCATTGCGGCCAACAGGACCGCCGGCATCCGCGCTGCCCTTTGCCATGAGCTTTTCACAGCCAGGATGAGCAGGCTTCACAACGATTCCAACGTGCTGTGCATGGGCGGCAGGGTCATAGGCCCCGGGCTTGCCCTGGAAATGGTGAGGCTCTGGCTCGTAACCTCCTTTGAAGGGGGCAGGCACAAGCGCCGGCTGGGCCTGATAGACCCGGCCTGAATTCCTTGCCGGGGAATTATTTCGTGGGGTCACCCCGGGAAGACGGGTGATCTTCACGGGCATGACTGCAGCATTCGCACAGCGGGTCTGCATGCAAGTTTTGGGAGCACGAAGTGAAAGAATTATGCAGGACTGATCCTCAGATATTCAAGGCCCTCTGGTCTGAAATAAAACGCCAGACCAGCCAGCTCGAGATGATTGCCTCGGAAAATTTTGTCAGCGAGGCGGTAATGCAGGCTGAAGGCAGCGTTTTCATGAACAAGTATGCCGAGGGTTATCCTGGACGGCGTTACTACGGCGGTTGTGAAAACATGGATACGGTGGAGCAGCTGGCCATTGACCGCCTGAACATGCTTTTTGGATCGGAATACGCCAATGTCCAGCCGCACTCCGGCAGCCAGGCCAACATGGCGGTCTATTTTGCCGCCCTCAATCCTGGCGATACGATCCTGTCCATGGACCTGGCGCACGGAGGGCACCTGTCTCACGGTTCTTCCGTGAGTTTCTCCGGGAGGCTTTTCAACGTGGTCCATTATGGTGTAAGCCGGGATACCGAGACCATAGATATGGAACAGGTTGCCCAGAAGGCCAGGGAGCACAAGCCCAGGATGATAGTTGCCGGAGCCAGTGCCTATCCAAGGACCATAGACTTTGCCACATTTCAGGCCATCGCCCAGGAAAACGGCGCATATTTCATGGTGGACATGGCCCATATCGCAGGGCTGGTTGCAGCAGGCATTCATCCTTCCCCTGTTCCCTTTGCAGATTTTGTCACTTCCACCACCCACAAGACCCTGCGCGGGCCAAGGGGTGGTTTCATCCTTTCCCGGGACGAGTTCTCCAGGCTCCTCAACAGCCAGATCTTTCCGGGCATCCAGGGCGGCCCTCTCATGCACGTGATAGCTGCAAAGGCCGTAGCCTTCCAGGAGGCCCTTGGGGATGAGTTCAAGTTTTACTGCCAGCAGATAGTGGCGAATGCGGCAAGGTTGGCAGAAGTGCTCATGGATCGGGGATTCAGGCTGGTCTCTGGCGGAACAGACAACCACCTCATCCTGGTGGATCTTTCCAGCCAGGACCTTACCGGGGCGCAGGCTGAAGAAATACTTGAACGCGCCGGCATCACCGTGAACAAGAACGCCATACCCTTTGATCCCAAGCCGCCCAGGGTGACAAGCGGGATCCGGATAGGCACGCCTGCTGTTACCACAAGGGGGCTCAAAGAGGAAGAAATGGAAAGGATAGGCAATTTCATAGCGGACCTTTTGCTGAATCCCGGAGACGAAGAACTGGTCAAAAGGATCAGGGAAGAGATCAGGAACATCTGTGATGCCCATCCCCTTTACGAAACGCGACTCCATAGGTACCAGGCCACAATGGAGGAATGCGGCCTCTAGCAAAAAGTGACGGATATTCCTGGAACAACCTCTCTGCCTCTGTCCGGGGGAAGGCCCACCTGGGATCAATACTTCATGTCCATAACCAGGCTGGTGGCAGAGCGTTCCACCTGTCTCAGGCGCAAGGTGGGCGCGATCCTGGTCAAAGGGAAGAGGATCCTCTGCACAGGCTATAACGGTGCCCCCGCGGGGCTGAGGCACTGCCTTGAAATAGGATGCCTCAGGGAGCAGATGGGTGTGAAAAGCGGCCAGAGGCACGAACTCTGCCGGGCACTCCACGCGGAACAAAACGTTCTAATTCAAGCAGCCTTTCACGGCATTGCCGTTGAAGGGGCAATCCTCTACTGTACAAACCTTCCATGTTCCATCTGCACCAAGATGCTCATCAATGCCGGGATCAGAAAGATATACTTCCAGGAAGGCTATCCGGATGACCTGTCAAGGCAGATGCTCGACGAAGCGGATATAGAGCTCATCCAGCTTGACGAAACCGGCTCTCCAAGGGCCTGACCAATTTTAGACCGGCACGTATCGTCCAATTTTTGATCTACAAAGAGGTCCATATCAATATAGGTTAGTATTACTCTTCAGTCCTCCTGATCCATCAAAAAAGTCATCATCAGGCCTTTCCTGCTTTTCATAAGCTGATTTTGCAGTGGGCCCACCGCGCCTTACACCATTTAGTCACATTGTCATCTTGTGTTTCAACCATGTCACTTTTTGTCACAAACATGGAGGCGAAAAAGGATATCCAACAGGCAATAGCCCAGGAAAAGCATGAATTTATCCCAATGACGTTGTTGCTCAGGTTGGCACGCCACCTGCATAATCGAAACACAAGAAGACAAAAAAATTCAAAAAAAGGGGGTGACTTCAAAAAAATCCAGTTTTTTTGTCCACAGATAAAAATGTAACTATTTAGGACCAGACATTAAAAATACAAGGAGGAAAATCAAAAAATGATGGAAAAACTTTTACCCAAACACACAGGATCTGAAAAGGGTTTTACACTGGTTGAATTGCTGATCGTCGTGGCAATCATTGGTATCCTGGCAGCCGTAGCCATTCCCCAGTATGCGCAGTACAAGAAGAAATCGGCTGTAGCCGCTGCTGAAGGGATTGTTGCAGCCTGTATGAGTGAGGCAATAGCTGCCTATGCAGATACAGGTGCTACTTCTCATACATGCAGCAATGGTTTTGGCTCTTTGAGTCTGGATAGTAACGGCACAATTACAACGACCACGGCATCCAATGCCAGCTTCAAGGGTTTTAATATCACGTGTACCATCACCAATGGTGAGACTGTGAGCTGCAGTGCTACATAACGGCTGAGAAAACGATAAAGGGTCGGTTTAAGCCGACCCTTTTTTTTTGTAGTCGAGGGCGGAAAAATGTCTGAAAAAACGACGGGCCAAAACGGATTTACTCTAATAGAGTTACTGGTAGTAGTGGCTGTCATTGGCATACTTGTAGCTATAGCCATCCCTCAATACATGCCCTATAAGAAAAAAACCGCTGTTACTGCTGCTGAGCATATTGTAATAGGTTGTCTCAATGAAGCCATTGCAGCTTATGCTGACAGAGGATTGACCAGCTTTAATTGCAGTAATAATTTCGGGACCCTTTCTTTAGATGTCAACGGATCTGTCTTAACGAATGCCTTGAGAAATAGTGACTTCAAAGGGTTCGATATCATTTGCACCATAGTTGACAACAGACGGGTTGCTTGTCTTGCTTCCTGATATAATTTATCCCCACTTTTATAATTTTTTGCGGGTTTTGACATTTCCCGATTCGAATCAAAAAGGCATGGAGTGATGCGGAATTGAAGCGATCACCTTTGCCACGAACCAGCTGATCATGATGCCGCAGAGGAGAAGACGCACGAAGGTCGCCACCAGGAAGCCCACAAAGGTTCCGAAACCGGAAGTCAGGGCCTGTCTCATCTCTCCTCCTGCCACCAGT
>CAYZJS010000046.1:0-4158 GCA_964478865.1 uncultured Thermodesulfatator sp. | reverse complement strand
AATTTTGCCGAAAGTCCCTGACCGCCCTCTTGAAGATGATTCCAAATGCCATTTCAGGACCTTTTCAACCTTCCCTTCTCCAGCAGGAGAAGCCGTCTGTGACTGTGCTCGAAAAGGGTCTCGTCATGGGTTGCAAATATTATGGTGGCGCCCCGGGCATTCAGCTCGTTCATTAGGGCCACCACCTCCCTGGTCCTCTGCCTGTCAAGGTTTCCCGTGGGCTCATCCGCAAGTATTATGGGAGGCCTGTTTACCACTGCCCTTGCAATGGCCACCCTTTGCTGCTCCCCACCTGAAAGCTGTACGGCCTTTCTGTACATCTTGTCGCCGAGGCCAACGCCCTCGATAACCTGATTGACCCTCTTTTCCAGCTGACTCCTCTTTAAGCCCAGAACTTCCAGGGAAAGGGCAACATTTTCAAAGACCGTCTTATTATAGAGCAGCTTGAAATCCTGGAATATGACCCCCACCTTTCTCCGAAGTTGCGGCACCTGGGAAAGGGACAGGCTGGAAAGGTCCATGCCGTCGATGGTCACGGTGCCGGAACTGGGCTGTTCCGCACAATAGAGCATCCTGAGCAGGGTGCTCTTTCCTGAGCCACTTGGACCTGTCAAAAAAACAAACTCTCCCTTGGGGATCTGGAGCTCAATATTTTCGAGCGCCATGATATCGGGGCTGTATTTCTTCACTACCTCTTTCAGCTCAATTATGGGGTGATCTACGGAAATCATGCCTTTTCAGCCTTGTTTCATCATTCCTTCGTGGTTTGCCGATAAAGATTAATGATTCAAATGGACATAATCTGCGGGGAATCCCTTCTGCCTGGATATCCCGAATTTGTTCACATCTTTTGTGGCAAGCAATATGGAAGCCATTTTTACGGAGGTCCTTTAAGTATGGCAAAGATCGATGCATTCTTCAAACTGCTTCATGACCAGGGAGGATCCGACCTTCACATGGTAGCCGGCTCTCCACCGGTCATACGCATTAGGGGAGACATGCAACGTGTCAAATTCAAGACCCTGGACAACGACGAACTCAAATCCATGCTCTACGAGATTGCCCCGGAAGAGAAGATCAAGAACTTCGAGGAGACGGGAGACGTAGATTTCGGCTATGAAATTCCGGGCCTGGCCAGGTACAGGGCCAACTTTTTCATGCAGAAAAACGGCGTGGGCGCAGTCTTCAGGGAGATCCCAAGCAAGATCCTCACGGCTGAACAGCTGGGCCTGCCAGATGTGATGACAAAGCTTGCCATGCTCCCAAGGGGACTGGTACTGGTAACCGGCCCTACCGGAAGCGGTAAATCAACAACCCTTGCAGCAATACTTGACCATGCCAACCGAAACCGCAAGGATCACATAATAACAGTTGAAGACCCTATCGAATTCGTCCATGAGCACCATGGCTGCCTGGTAAACCACAGGGAAGTCGGCAGCCACACCAAGTCCTTCAGCGCGGCGCTGAGGGGTGCGCTTCGTGAAGACCCGGATATCATTCTGGTGGGCGAAATGAGGGACCTCGAGACCATCTCCCTGGCCATTGAGGCGGCCATGACGGGACATCTCGTAATGGGGACCCTTCATACCATAAGTGCTGCAAAGACCGTTGACAGGGTCATCGAGATCTTTCCCACGCATCAGCAGCCCCAGGTTCGGGCCACCCTTGCCGATGCCCTGAGGGCAGTCATATCCCAGACCATGTTCAAGAGGATCGATGTGCCGGGAAGGTGCGTGGCCTTTGAGATCCTGATTGCCACCCCTGCGGTGAGAAACCTCATCAGGGAAGGAAAGACGTACCAGATTCCGTCTTCCATGCAGACGGGGAAAAAGTACGGCATGCAGACCCTTGACGATGCCATTATGGAGCTCCTGCAGAAGGGTTGGATAGACCCGGACGAAGCCTATGCCAAGTGCGTTGACAAGGCAAAATTCAAGCCTTATGCCAGGAGCGCTCCTGCAGATTTCACAGAGGTAGGTTAACGATGAGAAGGGCTGAACTGAACCAGATACTGGAAGAAATGCTTGCGGCACATCCGAGGATCTCGGACCTGAACTTCACGGTCGGCAGGCCATGCCAGGTGGCTGCGGACGGAAGGCTTCATGTCTGCCCCCCTGCCCTGGAAACCAAGCGGCTTGTCCCGTTCCAGACGGAAGAACTGGCCTTGAGCCTGATTGATGACAACAGAAGGCTTCTGGCGGATCTTTTCCTCCACGGCTCCTGCGATTTTTCTTACAAGCTCGACAGCGGCCCGCGCTTCCGCGTTAACGTGTTCTCCCAGAAGGGCACCTACAGTATCATCATGAGAAAGCTGGAAAGCAGGGTGCCAACAATTGACGAGCTGAATCTTCCGGACTGTTTCAAGAAGATGGCAAGGGAGAAAAATGGTGTAATCCTTTTCACCGGTGCCACGGGAACCGGTAAGACCACGTCCCTTGCGGCAATCCTGGACGAGATAAACAGGAAGGAACAGCTCCACGTAATAACCCTGGAAGACCCGGTTGAATATGTCCATACTCCCCGAAAGGCCACCTTCAACCAGCGGGAACTCGGGCAGGATTTTGACACCTTTGCAAACGGCCTCAGGGCGGCACTCCGCCAGGCCCCACACGTGATACTGGTTGGTGAAATCAGGGACAGGGAAACCGTGGAAATTGCACTTAATGCCGCGGAGACAGGCCACCTTGTCTTCAGTACGGTTCACACCGTGAGCGCAGGGCATACCATCAACAGGATTCTCGGCATGTTCTCCACTGAGGAAGAGCGCCAGGTACGCTTCCGCCTTGCAGACTCCCTGAGGTGGGTTGTGGGCCAGAGACTGCTACCCAAGAAGAAAGGAGGACGTACTGCCGTCTTTGAAATACTGCAGAACAACGTAAGGGTCAAAGACAGCATCATAAACGGCGAAAGGGAAGGAAAGACCTTTTACGAAATAATAGAAAACGGCCATGCATACGACATGAAAACCTTTGACCAGCACATAGTTGAAATCTTTTCCCAGGGCCTCATCGACGAGGAAACCGCCCTTGCCTATGCAAGCAACAAGGCGAAACTGCGTCAAGGAATTGACAGGATCAAGGCCCAGAGGGGAGAGGCAACCACGGACATCGAACACCTGGAGATTGAAGAAGAATACTTCGTTCACCAGTACTGATTCCGTGAATTAGAGGTAAAGAGACATGGAAATAGTTTGCAAGAATTGCAGTAAAAAATACCGGATAGATGAATCCAAGCTTCCAAAGAACGAGAAAGTCTACATAAAATGTGCTGGCTGTTACCAGAAAATCGCCATAGAACCTGTTTCAGGGGATGAAGATCCCCCACCGAAACCCTCCAAAGACCAGGCCGAAAGGCCAGGGGTATCCACGCAGCCAAATCCCTCAAGGCCTGCCGAATATTTCGAGCCAGGGACCAGGGCCGCGCTTGTCTACTGTGAAGACGTGCAGGCCCGGCTTGAAATGGAAAAAAATATCAGCAACCTGGGCTTTGAGGTAAGAAGCATAAACAACAGGGAGGATGCCAGGCACCACTTCCGCTACAATATATTTGACGTGGTGATAATCTACCAGAAAGGCCCTGACCCTGAAAAAAACCTCCTGGATGTGCTGGACTATTTCAACCACCTCACCCCGGAGATAAGGAGGAAGGTGACGGTTATCTACATCCACCTGGCGGGAAACAGGTTTAATCTACTGGAGGCATTTTCAAAGGGCGTGGATGTCACCCTGAGCCCCATGGATCTCACCAACCTCCAGGAAATGCTGCCTGTCCTGCTTGAAGAAAAGAATACCCGGTACAGGATATTCACCGAGTGCTTGAGGAAGGTGGAGGAGGCTGTTTTATGAATCAGATTTTAATATTGGATTGAGTCACAGATGGTCCCGTGCCACATGTTCATCCTTATATCTGTACTCGGGAATTATTGTCATCAGGTTTCTCTTAAGCTGTTCCCTGCTCTGGGAGTACAGGTTCTTTTTTAGGGCCTTCAGCTGGGCATTGAACCAGACCCATTCCACATCTCTGCTTCTTGCAAGAAGAATCTTCGGATGCCCGGTTGCCTTGAGTTTTTCTGATGGATGAAACAGCTCTTCGTATAATTTTTCTCCGGGCCTAAGCCCGGTATAGACTATGGGAATATCCTCATGCGGTTCCATACCC
>CAYZJS010000045.1:0-2310 GCA_964478865.1 uncultured Thermodesulfatator sp. | reverse complement strand
CACTGCTCCTGTCAGGGACCAGGAAGGGAAGGTGACAGGGCTGGTGATGTGCCTGAGGGATATCAGTTCCAGGAAGGCGGCAGAAGACAAGGCCAGGGCCTTTGAAGACCAGCTCAGGCAGGCACAGAAGATGGAGGCGGTGGGGACGCTTGCCGGTGGAGTTGCTCACGACTTCAATAACCTTTTGACTGCCATAAGGGGTTACACGGAACTTTTGGAACTTGATTTGAAAGATGACCCCAGGGCGTTGCAGCAGCTCGGAAGTATTCGTGAATCTGCAGACAGGGCTGCAGCCCTTGTAAGGCAACTCCTTGCTTTCAGCAGGAAACAGGTGGCAGAAAAGAAGATAACCGACGTCAATGCCCTGCTTGTGGAGCAGCAAAAGATGCTAAGGCTCCTTATAGGCGAAGATATGGAGCTCGATATAAAGACTGCTCCAGGCAAGGCCACCGTTTTTGCAGATCCGAACATGCTCGCCCAGGTGATCATGAACATGGTGGTAAATGCCAGGGACGCAATGTTAGACAGCCCGGCAAAGAAAATCACCATATCTGTGGAAAAAACGGTGCTCTCATCTGAAGAAACTGCAGGAAAGCCGGACATGCGTCCAGGCAGTTACGTGGTCATTTCAATATCCGACACCGGTGCGGGGATCGAGGACTCCCTGCTGGAAAAGATATTTGACCCGTTTTTCACCACAAAGGGCATGGACAAGGGAACGGGCCTCGGGCTTGCGGTAGCCTACGGCATTATCGAACAGCACAACGGCTGGATAACCTGTCTTAGTACTCCGGGTGCAGGTACCACGTTCAGGATATTCTTGCCCGGGCAGGATACTGCCAGGGATTCATGCCGTATTGAAAAAGGCGGCCCGGCCACTGGAAAACGAGAGATCATGGAGCAGGTGGGCCACGGTATTACCGCTTTCATCCTGGAGGACGATCCGTTGGTGCAAGGCATTACCAGAGACATGCTGAAGGCCCTTGGATTCAACGTGGTATCGGCCTCGAGTGTCCAGGAGGCCTCGTATCTTATGGACAGAATAGGACAGGACATCGGCCTTGTGGTAAGCGATGTGGTGCTGCCCGATGGGAACGGGATAGACTTCATAGAGAGTGTCTTGAAGTCCAGAAAAGATCTGCCCGTGTTGCTCCTTAGCGGTTACATGGATGAGAAAGTCCACATGGAAAGGATCAGGAACGGGGAGATCCCCTTTCTGGCAAAGCCCTTCAGGATTGGAGACCTCCAGGAGGCAGTAGCCAGGCTCGTCGGCTCCTGAGCCCCTATTTTCTCATCCATGCCCCGGTAAGAGCCAGGACCATATCTCCTAACCGTTTGGTCTTTCCGATGATTCTCACGGGAAGTCGGGTTGCCGGGTCCACAAATATATAGATTTCTTCCTGCAGGCCCAACAGGGAGAAGGGTTCATGATCCTTTTCGTGGCCAGGTGATTCGGAAATGAAATAAACAAGGGGCCTAACGGTCTTTTCTATGCGTTGTTCCCCCAGGAGCCCATAGGATTCAAAGGAAATCTTTATGGGCTTCAGTCTCATCAGGCGTATGGTCAAAAGGTGCAGTTCTTTTTTACCGAACACGCAGATTTCCATGGGGAAATCGTTTTTTTTGTAGTCCATGGCGGAAAGCAGGTAAAACAGGAGGGTGGGTTCGGAAACTGCCCTGCAGCCTTCACGGCCTTCGGCGTAGCTGAAAAATGATCTGTGTCTTTTGGTCCAATACGAACATTCCTTGTTGATCTGCCACGGCTCCCCTGGTTGGATCTTGAGGCGCCAGACCCCTTTAGCCTCCCATCTGTATGCCTTGAGCCAGGGATGGGAGCTTTTTTTGTATCTCAGCCTCTGGATTGCTCCAATATCGTTTCTCCGAAACCACGTATGCTGGGCGTATTCTTCCTGGGGCGGTATCAGGTTTGTGATGGCCGTCTCTGCTGAAAGGACCTGTATCCCTGCGTCCTCCAGGGGGCAGGACATGAAACCGGAAATGATTTTGCGCACCCCAAGGGGGCAGAACCCCCTGGAAGATCTCAATCTAAGGGTGGCAGCGACCCTGGTAAATCCTTTGCCTCCCTGGAAGTAAAGCTCTTTCCATGGGAAACTGGAATGCATCCTGACGGAGGCGCCCATTGAGGGCTTTGTTCCAGGCCGGCCTGATGCAAAGGGGGCGGCGGAAGTAACAAGACAGTACGTCAGAAAAATTGTGAAAGATGCAAGGAGTTTTTTCATCTGGATACCCGGGGCCTGAGTTTACAAAACTTACCCGCCTTAATTCAACCGGAAATGTGAAATTTGAACA
>CAYZJS010000044.1:0-16928 GCA_964478865.1 uncultured Thermodesulfatator sp. | reverse complement strand
TTCAACCTGTGCCTCGGGAGTATCGGTGCCTTTTGCTGTAACGGCCTTGCTGGTACTGGTTCCTTGAATCGGGTGCTGCGCCTTGTGCCCCTGAGATCTATCGAGAGTGTTCGGTTCATCGGCAAAGGCCTTTATGCGCCAGCCCCTGTTGGTATCCGCCAGGACGTAGTAGCCGATATTCCCGGGGCCGCAAACAGCCTTGAGCCTCACATGAGATTCCTGGGCCTGCCTGTCTCCGACAAGGCACTTTTGCCCTGCTGCCTTGCGCAGGAAATTTCCGTCCTGCGGGGGATTTTTCGGCCTTACCCAGAGTCGCTGGAGTTTAAGTGCCTGGTTCAGCATTGCCCGCACTACCCTGTTGTCCTTGAATGCATTGCTTTTTCGCGGTGTATGCAGCTTTACTGCATCTGAAAGATAGCCCATCAGGAACTTTTCGGGCGGAGAGGTAGCGGCAAACAGGGAGCTAACGGAAAACGAAGTAACCATGAGGGTCAGAACGAGAAAGCGCATAGTCATTCTCCTTTAGGGAAATAGTTGTCCGTGATTTCAGGCCTCGTGGAGCCGGCCTCCTTGTTATAGACATCACCAGTCATAGTATCAGGGCCGGCAGTTGTAAAGCCGGGAAACAGGCAACGGCGTAAAGTTTTGGGAAAATCACGAGGCAAAATCATTTGGGCCTCAGCAACGAGAAATCAATGGCTGCGCCATTTTTTTTCTGTTAGTCTGCCCATTCCATGAATGCAGAGAACGGACATATCCCCCAGGAGAAAGGCAGCCTCTTTGATGCCGTGGTAGACCGGTTGTCGTACATGTCTGTCATGGTCTCTGTCCTGTTTTGGGCAGTGAGCGTATTTTCCAGCTTTCCTTCGCTGGCGGCCTCTCTGGACCAGAACATTCTGATGGCAGATCCAGCCTATTACCAGAAGCTGATGGCCAGTCTGGATGCTGCCGGCCCCCAGAAGGAGGATGTGCTTCTCCAGAAGACACTCCTTAAAAAACTCATCTATTTTGCCACGAAAAAGCCCGAGGACCGGATAGACATTTCGCCTCCCAGGGATACAGACCAGTACCTGGATTTTTTCGAAAGATACATAACATGGTCCAGAAGGCGTGCTGCAATGACGGAGAAGATCGACGAGACCACCAAGAACATCAAGGTCCTGAAGGACCAGATTTCCTCCCTTTCGCAGAAGGACCCGTCCCTGCTCACACTCCAGCTCCAGTATGCCTTCTACAAGAAGGGGCTCGAATTCTACAGGGCCAGCCTGAATGCGGTTGTCAAGGCCATGGACGAGGCCCCGAAGGTCTTGGTTGAGGCCCTTCCCGGGATAAAGATCGATGAAAGGAGCATACCTTCAAACCTCCAAAAGATCGACTCGGCCATGGAAAAGCTGGATGCAGGCATCCAGGCGCGCCGTATCGAGGTGGAGCGGCTGAACCTGCTTGAAAAAGAGGATGATGCCAAAAGGCTCAAGGCCGCCATCAAGGGCCTTTTGGACCAGAAGCAGAAGCTTGTCCTGGACAAAATGAAGATCCTTTTCCTGAAATTCAGTGCAGAGCTCAGGGAAAAGAGGAAAGAGGTGTTCAAGACCGGCAGTCAGATCGTGTCTTTGGCCTCTGCCCTGGAAGACGGCAAGGAGCTTGGAAACGACCTGGCGATGCTGCTGGACGGCATGGATACCCTGGTGCTGGGAAAGGCGCGGACACTTCACGGCCAGACGCTCCAGGAGATCAAGCTCCTGCTGGTCAGGGTTTACAAGGCCGTAAGCGCTCCCATCTTCTCCATTGGAGGAACGCCGGTCAGTATCCTGAAACTGGCCATGGCGCTGGCCGTTTTTATCCTGGGTTTTTTCATGGGCAGTTTCTACAAGAGAAACATAAACCGCATCAGCCTTGCCGGCCGGACCATCACTCCATCCACCAGGACCCTGCTGGCCAACCTGGGATATTACGCCATTGTAACCGCAGCCTTTCTCATAGGTCTTGGAGTAGTAGGCATAGACATGTCATCCTTTGCCCTGGTGGCAGGTGCACTGTCCGTGGGTATCGGCTTCGGGCTTCAGAACATAGTTTCCAACCTTGTTTCAGGGATCATCCTGATGTTCGAGCGCAGCGTGAAGATCGGTGACTTCATAGAGTTTGAAGGTAAGCTGAGGGGAAGGGTCACGGACCTCAGGATGCGTTCCATGACTATCACCACCAATGCGAATATAGATGTCATCGTGCCGAATCAGTATCTCATTGAAAACAGGGTCATAAACTGGACCATGAGAGACCAGATAAGGCGTTTTGACATACCCTTCGGCGTGGCCTACGGTACAAGTCCCGACAGGGTCATGGAGGTGGTGACGGACGCTGTCAACAAGAGCGGATTCAAGGGGATAGTCAATACACCGGCACGAAAAACCAGCGTTATAATGGTATCCATGGGGGAGAGCAGCGTCGATTTCTATCTCAGGGTATGGATAAAAGGCATAGACGTGATGCACGAAAGAAGGACCAGGTCCAGGTTCCTGGTGCTTGTCTACAATGCCCTTTATGAAAGCGGAATCGAGATCCCCTTTCCGCAAAGAGACCTGCACCTGCGTTCTGTGGAAGAAGAAATCCCCCTGCTCCTGAAGGGTACCGAAAGAGACGGTCCTGAATCATCAGGGGATTCCAGCGCCTGACCCGATAATCCCTGCCGTTTTCTTCCTGCAACCTTCCATTGCCGGCACAGTCCGGTTTGAAATGCCTTAAAAGGGTTTGAGCCCGGTCCCAACTCCAGTGCGGGCCGGCGCACCCGGTCTGTTTTTGTTCGAGGATGAACAGCCTCTCATTTTTTTCTCTATTAAGGTACTGAATTTTAAGGGATTTTAAAAAACATGGAATCTCACCCCTTGACTTTTCGGCAATCGGCACAAAGTTTTGCATGTACAAAATTGTCATATTTTTTCATTGAATCTTACAAAAAAGAAAAGGAGGAGACTTTATCCATGAAGGAAACAGAAGGAAAGCGAAACGGGGAATTCCCTTGGGGGGACGTGGAAAAGAACTGGAAGTGGCACATGCTCCTGGGATTTTTCTTCATAATAACCGGCTCGGTCGGGCTCGTGCTTACCCCTCTGGCCACCCTTTCAACCATTTTGCTTTTTGCATCTTTTATGCTGGCAGGCGGAGCTCTCCAGCTTCTGGAGGCCTTGAAGGCTGCAAGGGGCTGGAAAAGCAGGATTCCTCACATAATTGGAGGGCTCCTTTACGTTGTCGGAGGCCTTGTGTCCATTTGGAATCCTCTGGCAGCCTCCCTGGCCCTGACCCTCATTCTGGCGGCCTCCATCCTTGCCGCAGGCGTGTTCAGGATAATAGTGGCATTTCAGCACAGAAGAGAACTGTCCGACTGGGGAATTCTGTTGGTCAGCGGCCTTGCTTCCGTAGCCATAGCCATCTTCATAGCAGTAGCCTGGCCTTATTCTGCCATCTGGACCCTGGGACTGTTCATATCTATTGACCTCATGTTCAACGGATGGAGCCACGTGGTTGTAGCCATAGCGGCGAAGAAGAAGGCCATGGAGATGACAGGCCCTTCAAAAGGTGACATTCCCCAGGGCGCTTCAGCCTAAAATTCTGAAACCATGATTTCAATAAAAGGAGGAATCACATGCAGTTGAAAAAGGTGAAACGTACGAGTGAGGCAATGGTTTTCTACGTGGTTTTGGCCCTTGTCATGGGCATGTTGGCGGCTTTTCCGGCTTTTTGCGGGGAAAAGGCGGATGTTGTCAAGGAAAAGGCCAATCTCAAGACCTCGGCCCAGGTCTCAAAGGGAGCGGTGGAAAAGGAAAGGAAAAAGGCGGAGCACATCAAGGAGGAACTCAACAAGAAGGCAGTCAGGGCCCTGGCGGACACGTACAAGGTGCTTGATCTCCTGGAGAAGCAGAAGAGCAAGGAAGCGCTGGAGCTCTTGAAAGAAGTGATAGGTGAACTGGAGGTAATACTTGCGGCAAACAAGGAGGTATCTCTTATTCCAGTCAACACTTACACCATAGTGGTGGATACGCCGCTGAACCCCGACGAAATATCCAAGAAGATAGCCCAGGTGGAAAGGATGCTGAAGCAGGGGGATGTACAGGGGGCAAGATTGCTTCTCGACACCCTGCAGAGCGAGATAGATATAGTAATAGAAAACCTTCCCCTGGCAACCTATCCGGATGCCATGAAGCTTGCTTCCAAATACATCGTTGACGGCAAGTTAAGCGAGGCCAGGAGTGTCCTTTCCATAGCGCTCAACTCTATGGTGGTTAAAAAGATAGTGGTTCCGATTCCACTCGTGAGGGCGGCAGACCTCGTGGAAGAGGCTTCAAAGACTGCGAAGAGTGACAGGGAACAGGCCCTCAGGTACCTGGATGAGGCCCAAAAACAGCTTCGCATGGCAAGGGTGCTCGGCTACGGTAAGGATGAGCCCGAAGTCTATAAAGACCTGCAGGCCAGGATTGATGCCATAAAGAAAGAAGTCGGAGGCAAGAACAAGGCCGCGCAGATGTTTGAGGAATTACTCGAAAAACTGAGGCAGTTCAAGGACAGGCTGGTGTCTTCCTAGGCTCAAAGCCCATCCTTTCCGGTCAAGTCAGACGCCCGCAGGTGCATTCCTGCGGGTTTTCCCGTTTCCAGAGAGGTTGACAGTGAACCTGCACACCGGCCTGGCTCCGGGATTCATGCAGTCTTTTTATGAAATTTCATTGCCTCGTCCGGCCACCAAAGAAAGACCCTGGAGCCTGGCGGGAACCGGTCTGTTCCCCTTCCGGATGCATGGATCTCAAAACCCGCATCAACTATCAGCGCAGCCTTTCCGAAGTAGGCAGGTGAAATGCCCTTCACCACGCCCTCAAGGGTGTTTCCTCCGGGCCGTGCCACCCCGGTTTCACTTACCACCACCCGGGTTTCGTCAAGCACCATGAACATGGCACCGGCGCCGTCTACATAATAGGCGGGAGCCGACAGGGGCCGGGCGCCATCTTTGCCCCGGACCAGGACTGTTACCCGCTCCCGTGAGCCGCGTTTCCTCCCGGATGCGACCCTCACTGGAAAAAAGTTCCTCATTCCTGCAAACCTTGCTGCAAATTCTGTTTCCGGGCGTAAAAGGAGCTGGCGGGGCGGGCCTTCCTGGGTAATCCGCCCGTCTTCCATAATGGCAATTTTGGAGGCCACGGCCGTGGCCTCCCGGGGGTCATGGGTGACGTGAATGAAGGTGCGGCCCCTGGAGTGAAGGTGGAGAAGAAGGCCCAGGATGTCCTGTTTGAGGATTTCATCCATTCCGGTGAGGGGTTCGTCAAGGATGAGACATGCCGGATCGATGACCAGCATCCTGGCAAGGGCCACCCTTTGCCTTTCGCCACCGGAGAGTCCCCGGGTTTTCCTGTTGAGCAGGTGCATTATTCCTGTTTCTCCTGCCATTTCCTCGACCTTTTCGTCCCATGTTCCACGGGGAACCCGGTGAAACCTGAGGCCGTACGATATGTTTTCCCTGACCGTAAGATGCGGAAAAAGCGTGTCTCCCTGGCACAGGTAGCCGATGCGTCTCTTCTGTATGGGCAGGGTGTCTATGCGCCTGCCGTCCAGGAAGATCCTTCCCCCGTCAGGCCTTTTGAAACCCGCCAGTATCTCCAGAAGGAGAGTCTTTCCTGCACCGGAGGGACCAAGAAGCACGAAGTATTCCCCGGCCCTGGCGGAAAGGTCCAGTGGGCCGAGGCAGAAGGAGCCCTCTTTCTTTATCAGCCTTTCAATTCGAAGCATCAGCGGTTTTTCTCTGCCAGCACCCTCAGTATCACGAATACAACCAGGCAGATTCCTATGAAGACGATTGCGGCAGGCCTTGCATACCTCAGCCCAAAGGCCCCGAAACGTTCATAGATGAGAACTGGGGCGGTTATGGGGTGGTAGGCCACGATGATAACGGCCCCGAACTCGCTCATGCCCCTGCCGAACATGAGAACGGTGCCTGCAATCACGGCCCTCCATGCAAGGGGAAGTGTAATGGTGAAAAACGCCCTCATGGAGGATGCGCCAAGGTTCATGGCCGTCTTTTCAAGGCGTTCGTCCACGGCCTCGAACCCTGTCCTTGCAGAATTTATCAGGAAGGGAAGGCTGACAAAGGCCATGGCGGCCATGATCCCTGCAGGGCTTCCGATAAAGCTTATGCCTGCATGGCCGGCGGCCTGCCCCAGGAGCGAGTGCCGGGACAGTATGGTCAGAAGCGCAATGCCTGCGGCGGAATGGGGGATCATGAGCGGAAGGTCGATTATGGCGCTTATGGTCTTTTTGCCGGGAAAATCCTTCCTGGCCAGGAGCCATGCAAGGGGCACGGCACATGTGCCAAAGAGGAACGTGGCCCCCATTGCAGTCCAGAGGGACAGGAAAATGGAACCGCACACCTCCTTGTCCCTGATGGTCTCCACGAGTTCCGGCAGGGAAGACTGCAGGAGAAGCCCGGCAAGGGGAGCAACCAGGAAAAGAAGAGCAAGGCCTCCGAGGCCGGTAAACAGCAGGGTCAAAAGGTCCGGTTGCCTCATGGTATGTAACCAGGAAGAGCCGTTACCTGCCTGCTTTTTCCCCTTCAGGGGATGCAGGCGCCGGCGGTCTTGCGTACTTCTTCAGGGGGCCGGGGATACTGGCAAAGGTCAGGGAAACGGAGGGGATGACAGAAGGCTGGCCGCAGTCTTCCATTATCTTCATGCCCTTTTGGGGGGCAAGGAGAAACTCCACGAACCTTTCGGCAAGCCCTGGATGCGGGGCATTTCCGGGGATGGTTACGCCATAGACCATGGGGGCCCCCTTTTTGACTATCCATGTCCCGGGTCTTTTTCCGCTGATCCTGACGGACACCCTGGCGTAGTACCTGGAAAATTCCGGGTTTTTCAGGTTTATCTCGTCAGGCAGGACAACAAACTGGAGGCCATGCTGCCTGGCAACCGAGCGGTAGATGAACAGGTAATCTATCTCTCCTGCCTCAAGGAGGGCCAGGAGGTCTGTCTCCTTGGGCCTTATGTTCCGCAGGTCCTTGTTCAGGAGTCTCCGGGCCAGGCCCGGCCTTTTGTAATACAGCTCCGCAAGGCGGCATGTCATCACGGAGCGGTAGCCGCAAGGATCGCTGTTCGGGTCGGAGCGGCCGATGGAGACGTCCTTTCTCTGCATGATCTCGTACCAGTTGTTGCCGTTTATCAGCCGGGAACAGGCGGAAGAAGGCCTGTAGGCAATGACCATTTCATTGCTTGCAAAACGGATGTTCCAGGAGGCGTATGCCGGGATGAGGAGCCGGTTTATGACCGTATAGTCTGCCGAGGCAATGACGTCACAGGGGCGGTTCAGGTCGCTGATCTTTCTGGCGCAGGTCCTGCTGCCTGCTGCCTCTCTTTCTACCCTCACTCCCGGGTTTTCCTTTTCAAAGGCGGCTGAAATCCGTGAAAAGGGCACGCTGAGGCTTCCGGCATGGAATATTGTAAGCGTTTTCTCAGGCCCTGATGCAAGGGCTCCGCCTGACGGGGCCACCAAAAGCACCACCAGGAGCAATGCCAGTTTTTTCATTTTTTCTCTCCGGGGAGGCCGTCTGGCGGAATCCTGACAGAGATCTCTATCTCCCTGGCCCCCTTTGTATGCTTCAGCGAGCTTATGAAGCCTGCCACGGTGCCTGCGAGGCAATCCTGGACAAAACCCTTTAGGGGAATCTTCCTGCCGTTTACAACCAGTGACGCCGAGGCCATCTGCCTGCCTTTGAGGATATAGCGGTTTTCCAGAAATTCCGCAATCTCCCCTGTCTCATCGGGCCTGAAGACGTGGAACCCGGGAACGGCTTCGTCGGTTACCACGGCAATAACGCCGGAGACGAGATCTCTGAGATCCTGGCTGCTTTTGCCTCCTGCCACCTCTATCTTGTCCACGTCCTCTGCATTTTTGAAGCCCTCTCCTATGACCAGGTCCACGTCCGGGAAAAACCTGTGGGCCATGGTCAGAAATGGAAGGCCCCTGTTGCCTCCCATGATCACTGTCCTGTCCGGAGAGACAAAGGCCACAGGGTCAGCACCTGCACGTGCCAGCCTTCCCGTATCAGTATCGGGAGAATCAAAGGAAACGCCTGTGTGCTTGCTGGATTTTATCACGCCTATCCTGTATCCCTTTGCCGCAAGCTCCTTCACCACCCTGCACAGGATGGTGGTTTTACCGGAATCGTGCCAGCCTATGAATGTTACAACCGGTGGCATATCAAGCCTCCTCCTTGTCAAAAAAAGACGGCCTCCAAAAGGCCGTCTTCTGAAAATGTCGAAAGGTAACCTCTTCAAGAGGCTGCTTTGGAAGAAAAAATGTTTTCGCCTCTCAAATGTCCCTGTTCAGTGCTCAGTCAGCATGATACCGGCTGTGGAGTATCTCCACCTCCTCCCTTGGCTTGTAACCGGTCAGCATGCTTTTCAGCGAACCCTTTATTGCAAAAAGTGACATGTACAGATGTATCATGAAAAATCCTGCAAGGGCCGCTCCCAGAAAATTGTGTATGATGGCCGCAACCCTCAGCGCCCCGGTCTCGGCCCCGAAGGAAAACATCCGGTATCCGCTCCAGGCCATGTAGCCGCCTCCCAGGGTGGAAAGCCAGAACCACATCTTCTGGCCTGCATTGAACCTGCCGGCAGGCACGGGCCTTTTAGCCTTGCTGAGGTAGCCTCCCATCATGAACAGCCACTTTATGTCATAAGGCTTTGGCAGCATGTCCTTTACCCATATGAGAAACATGACGGGTGCGTCAATGGCGAAGATCAGTGCGGAAACGATGTGCACGTAGCGTGCAGAGCGCACCAGGGCGCCCCCGCCGAACAGCTTTCCAAAGACCATGGTAAGGCCGGTGAGGACCAGCAGGGAAAAGAAGACTGCTGCAACCCAGTGAACCAGCCGGGTGAATACCCCGAAATAGAATACCTCGCCCTTTTCATGGGAAAAGCTCTTGGGGCCTATTGCCAGGTAATGAACAAGAAACACCAGGGGAACGCAAACGATGGTCCAGAAAAAGATGTTCCTGAAAAGTGCCGGCTGCCATTCCACGAAAAGACGGCCATTTTGTTGCCAGTCTCCCACGATCAGGCTGCTGAACTGCTGGAATGCCGCCGTGACGGATTCATGGCCAGGGCTGAAAAGGAGCTGGTCCTGGCAGAACACGGCGCCTGCAGTGGCTGCAATGGCACTGGACGCCAGGAATACGGCCCAGAGGGCAATATATGACTTGTTCATGCCGCTTTCCTCGTCTCCATGTTGATTAGAGGGCAGACAGGAGCAGGGGATTTGAACTTCCTGCCTGCCGCGAGCCACGCCTCCCGAAACGCTATTTGTCCTGGTAGGCCTTGTCCCAGCCCCATGCACCAGCTCCGGAGCCCCTCTGGAAGGCACGCTTCCTGTAGATATCTGAGATCACGTCCGCATCTCCTGCCAGCAGAGCCTTTGTGGAACACATTGCCGCACACAGCGGCGGCTTGCCCTCGGCAATCCGGTTTTGACCGTAAAGCTTTCTCTCCTTCTCGCTGAAGGTCTCTGCCGGGCCCCCTGCACAGAACGTGCACTTGTCCATTGCCCCCCTGGCACCGAAGACCTGGCCGGAAGGAAACTGTGGCGCACCGAAGGGGCATGCCATGAAGCAGTAACCGCAGCCTATGCAGATATCCTTGTTCACGAGGACTATGCCGTCTTCCCTCTGGTATATGGCCTTAACCGGGCAGACCGCAATGCACGGGGCATCCGCACAGTGCATGCAGGAGATGGAGACCGACTTTTCTCCGGGCCTTCCCTCGTTTATTGCCACCACCCTACGCCGGTTGATGCCCACGGGGACCTTGTTTCCTTCCTTGCAGGCAATGACACAGCCATTGCAGTTGATGCAGCGTTCCACGTCACACAGGAATTTCATTCTTGCCATTTGTATTTACCTCCCCTCACATCACGCCGGCTTCACATTGCAGAGGCCGTCCTTGGTGGCCTGGATCTGGGTGATTATGTCATAGCCGTAGTTGGTAACGATGTTTGCCGGCTCTCCCACCGCATAGGGGGCCAGGCCATCGGGATATTTGTCCACGAGTGATTTTCCTTCGAACTGGCCGGCAAAGTGATAGGGCAGGAAAATAGTGTGCTCGTCCACCCTGTCTGTCACCTTGGCCATCACCTTGGCCCTGCCTCCTTCGGGGGATTCTATCCAGACCATCTGCCCGTCCCTGATGCCGAGGTTGTTTGCGGTGCGCTCGTTGATCTCGGCATACACGTGGGGCTGGAGCTCTGAGAGGTACTTGTTGCTCCTGGTCTCGGCACCTCCACCCATGTGCTCCACCATGCGGCCTGTAATGATGACGAAGGGGAACTTCTTGACAAGGTCCGGGTTCTGTTCGCTCTTGAACCTGGTGTAGACCCTGTACTGGTCAGGCTTGTCATTATACGTGGGATACTTGGCAATGAGGTCCGGCCTTGGAGAATGGACCGGTTCCCTGTGGACAGGCACCTGGTCCGGGAAGGTCCACACCACGCACCTTGCCCTTGCATTGCCAAAGGGCGCCATCCCGCGCTTTATGGCCTCTTTTATGGTCTTCTGGGATAGATCTGTCTTCCAGTTCGTGCCCGGGACGATATCCTTGAATTCCGGGTATCCCCCCTTGACCTGGCTTCCGGGGTTCGCCACGCCCTTTGCGGCAAGCAGATCCTCGGTCCTTCCGTCGTAATAGGTGATCTTGGTGCCGAACCTTGCCCTGAAGGGCAGGCCGCCCTTTGCCACAGGCTTTGAGATATCGTACAGGATAGGGGTGCCGGGATGGGTCTCGGTCCAGCAGGGCCAGGGAAGGCCGTAATATTCACCGTCGCACGGTCCACCCTTGGCCTGGAGGGTATCTATGTCAAAGGTGTGCCAGTTAAGGGTGTGCTTCTTGATTCGTTCCGGCAGTGCCCCGTTGTAGCCAATGGTCAGGGTGCCCTTGCAGATCTCCCTGGTGATGTCCTCAGGTACCTTCTTGATGTTCTTGTAGAACTTGTCTGCAAAGCCGAGCCTTTTCACCAGATCTGCCATTATCTCGTAGTCGTCCCTGCTCTCGTAGACAGGGTCCACCACCTTGAATCTCCACTGGAACTGGCGGGAGGTGGACGTAAGGCTGCCGGATGTCTCGTACTGGCTGGAGCAGGGCAGCAGATAGATGTTGTCCTTTTCTCCCCAGGCGCACATGGCAGGCGCGAAGGGGTCAACTATAACCACCAGCTCAAGCTTGTCCATTGCCTTTTTGACCTTGGTGAGCTGGGAGTTGGAGTTTCCTGCACATCCCCACTGGATCAGGGCCTTTATGGGGGTGTACTGGGTGATCTTGTCATCCTGGTTTACGCCTTCGTACCAGCGGGCCAGGGTAAAGCCCTTCTTGTTCATGTATTCCTTGTTGTGAAAGCGGGACTTTATCCATTCGTAGTCAACGTCCCATACCCTGCACCAGTGCTTCCATGAGCCGTCCTTGATGCCGTAATATCCGGGAAGAGAATGGGACAGGACACACATGTCGGTAGCGCCCTGGACGTTGTCGTGGCCGCGGAAGATGTTGGTTCCGCCCCCGGACGTGCCCATGTTGCCAAGCACCAGCTGCAGTATGCAGAAGGCCCTGGTGTTGCTGCTTCCTATGGAATGCTGGGTGCCGCCCATGCACCATACAACCGTTCCGGGCCTGTGGGTGGCCATGAGCTTTGCTATCCTGACCACCTCGGATGCAGGAATGCCGGTGATGTCTTCGACTACCTCCGGGGTGTAGTGGCTTGCAACCTTGCACATCTCCGTGAAACCGGCAACCCTTGTCCTGACGAATTCCTTGTCGTACCAGTCGTTGGAAACGATCTGGTTGATAAGCCCCATGACAAAGGCCGTATCCGTGCCCGGGCGGATGCGCACGTAGTCTGTTGCCTTTGCAGCAAGCCTTGTAAAGCGCGGGTCAACTACTATTACAGGGGCGTTGTTGACCTCCTTGGCATAGAGCACGTGCTGCATTGCAACGGGATGGGCCTCTGCGGCATTTGAGCCGATCATGAAAACCAGCTTCGAATGCCTTATGTCGTTGAGGCTGTTTGTCATTGCACCGTAACCCCATGTGTTGGCGACACCTGCCACCGTGGTGGAGTGTCATATTCGGGCCTGGTGGTCTATGTTGTTGGATCCCCAGAAGGCGGCAAACTTCCTCTGGAGATAGGCCATCTCGTTGGAAACCTTTGCGCTGCCGTTGAAGTGAAGGGCGTCTGGGCCGTCCTTTTCCCTGATTTCCAGGAGCTTTTTGGATATCTCGTCCATGGCCTGATCCCAGGAGATCTTCTGCCACTTTCCGCCAACCCGTTTCATGGGGCTCCTGAGGCGTTTTTCACTGGTAACCATGTCTATGGCGCCTGCTCCCTTGCAGCAGTGGCTTCCGCGGGAGACCGGGTGATCCGATGCCACCTCCTGGCGCACCCATACGCCGTTCTGGACCTCTGCCACGATACCGCATCCCACCGAGCAGTAGGTGCAGATGGTCTTGATCTTCTTGGAGCCGGGATAGGGTTCCTTTTTTCCAGTTTCTGCCGACACCTTCCTGGTAAGTTTAGGGGCAAGGGCAGATGCAGTGGTCACTGCAGCCGCGGCTGCCGAAAGCTTCAGGAAGGACCTCCTTGCCATCCTGGGATTCAGCGTTACCCTGCTGGATCTCCTGCCGGCGATGTTGGTGTCTATGATCTTCTTCTGGGACATTTTTCCCCCCTGTCAAGGCTTCTCATGGTTATGAACGAAGCATTTCGTAATAGTTCCTGAATTCCTCTGTCTCCCTGTACAAAACCTCCTGAGGCCTGCGGGCCTCGCCGTTTCCCCTTGCCGCTTCTGCCCTGTCCCTGGTGGATAAAATACCTGCAAGGACTGCAGAACCGGCCATCACTGCCTTGATAAAAGACCTGCGCCTTTCATCTCTTGTCCCGGTTTCCATTTCAGGCCCTCCTGTGTTCAGCATGTGACTTAAGTAACTAATATCCTATTTTAATTTGATTCAACACTATATGATTGTATCCCTGAGGGGCCAAAAGTCAATGACCTTTCCATAAAGAGATAGGCATTCAGAAAATGGCTGCAGGCCCGGTAAAACGAGGCCTGCGGGTTTTTCTCCATGGCCTTTTCCAGGGCTGCCCCAAGGGGCAGGAGGAAACGATTCAGGAATTCTCCCTCCAGGACGGATGCATCCGCCGGATCTTTCCTCTCCCGGTTTATCAGTTCCTGGTAGATGTCGAGCATCACGACCAGTGAGTCTTCCGTGTCTGACACGCCCTCTTTCTTTTCTATGCCTGCCTTTTTCAGAAATTCCCTGCATTCCACCAGGGCCTGGCCGAAATTATGGCCGTCCCTGTAATATGACAGGTTCATGTTGACGGAGTGCCTGCTGAAGGGATTTGTAAAAAGCTCGTAGTATTCCTCCTTCAGGTCCTGTAGCCCCTTTTCCGAAATGCACCTGGACAATCCTGCCACGGCTTCGTCCATTTCGGGGGAGATGGATTCATCCGAGAGGGAAAAGACCACTCCACGCCAGAGGCCAAGCCTGCTGGCGTCGGGCTCGGAATAGAAAAATGACTTGATGAGCTCGGTCAGAGAACTTCTGATCTTTATCAGCTGAAAATCCGGTTGGGCAGTCATCACCCCTCTCCTTCCTGTTCAAAGAATCTTTTGACCCTGCACCGGTCGCACAATTCGAAAAGCTCCATGTCAAGATCCTGGCGGACCGAAAGTATTGCCTTTACCTTTTCAAGGCTCTTCCGCGTCCCGAAGACCTTGCCGCAATTCCTGCACCTTGCCGGTTCCGCCTCAAGAAGCACGTCTCTTCGGAAAAAGGTTTCCTGGAGAACGAGTCCGGGCTCAAGGCCCAGTGCATCTTCCGGGCAGGTTGCCGTGCAAAGCCCGCACTGGACGCAGAGTACGGGTTTAAAGCTCAGGACAAAGGAATCCTCGTGTGCCTTTAGCGCCTCCTGGCGGCACTCATTAAGGCAGGAAAGGCACTGGGTGCAAAGCGAGGTGTCACACGAGAGGCCTCCAAAAGAGGAGGAGATTTCCGGCTCCAACCGGCCCCGGCCCGAGCCTTCCTCCATGAGAAAAAGGAGGATGCGTTCAATTGCCCTTCGCCTGGATCTGAAAGCTCCTGGAGGAAGGGGCCTTGAAAGGTGCACCCTGGATGGCCCCAAAAGCCCTGATGCCTCCTCCAGGGACGCCGGGATCACTGCCTCTTCCGCCTGGAAAAGGACCTCCATTATGCGGTTTGCAAGGGCGGCCTGGGAAAGGAAAGGGCCTTCAAGGTTGTCTTCGTTGTGGAGGAAAACGAGCCTGCCCGCCCCCCTGGAAAGCAGAAGAAGCATGTTGAAAAGACCAAGGGCATTGATGCTTGGACATTCCATGAAGAGGGTATCTTTGAAACGCCTGGTCCGGTTCCTCCACCAGAAGGCGTGAAGCACCTCGGCACTGCCAATTGCCACCGTCGTCCCGGGCTTCAGGTCGAGCTGCGCTGCATAGGAGGAAAAGGCCCTGTCGTTAAACCTCTCATACTGGAGGGCGCCGGTGGGGCATATGCTTACGCAGCGGCCGCATTCCACGCATTTGAGCTGGTCTATCTCAAGGCCCGATTCCTGCTCCGATATGGCCGCCTCCCTGCAGACATCGAGGCATCTGGTGCATCCGGCTGTCAGCCGGGTGCCGTGCTGGCAGATCAGTGGATCAAGGCTGATAACCTCTTCAACCTGCCTTTTACCCATGGAAGCCACCAGGGAATCGAGTTCATCCTCCCCGTAGACGAGGGGAATATCCCCGGCAGGCTCAAGGTTCGCACCCGTAAGGCAGACGATGGCCGAAACCTCGAACTCCACGGTCTCGGTGGCGTGGAGGTCTATGGCACCGTTGGGGCAGGAGTCGGCGCATGCACCGCAGAGGCTGCACCTGTCAAAATCCAGGAAGAGCATCTCCTTCAGGCAGTCTTCAGGGCATGAGGCCGCGCAGTAACCGCAATAGGAACAGCGTTCCAGGTCAAAGGGGCTTTTCACCCCGAGAATGATTTCGAGGCCCTGCCCCCTTTCCCTGACCTCCATGGAGGATGCAGTGATAAAGGACGGATGGTAACCACTGGTAAGAACAGGGGTTATTTCCAAAAGCCCGCCCCATGTCTCCACGAACTCGGAAAGGCGGGCGGCATCACCTGAAAATACCGCTATCCTGGTGTCCGGCTCAAGGATATAGCTTCGGAAAAGCACATGCTCCTTCCAGTTGGACTCTGCCCTTGCAATATCCAGCAGCTCCCGGGGCCCGAAGTCCCCGAGGTCCGCATTGAGCTGGAGGGCCGGGGACACTGGCACCTCCAGGGTTCTGAAAAGGCCGGGAAAGCCGCTCATGAGGCGAAGGCCCGGCACCTTTGATTTCACCGGAGATGACATCCCGGGATGGAGAAAGGCCTCCTCCTTGACGAGTTGAAGGCCCGAATGATCCTTTCGGCAAAGCAGATACAGGTTGAAACTCTTCATGTCTTTTCGGTCCCGATTTCTGAAAATGCACTGGATTCCCGGGCGGGTCTTTCCGTCAGCCCGGACTTGAACTTTGGCATGGCCTCTATTTATAGTACCCTGGCCTTTCAAAACAAGTTTTATTGTAAATGGCCCGTGGGACATGATCCCGAATCATGCCTTCTTCGCTACGGCACTTCTTGATGAAATACAGTATGGGACGGGTTCTCATGACAGGGAAACGAGATGGAAAATCCGGTAAAGCTGCCCCTTGAAACCGTTGTCCTCACCCCGGGGGGCAGCAGCAGGAGGGAAGAGCTCCTGGCAATCGAGGTGCCCTACAGGGTCCTGCTAAATGAAACGGAGATAGGGGCATCCATGGTCCTGCCAACAGGCCTTGAAGAGTTCGGGCCGGGGTTTCTCTTCGGGCAGGGCTATATCACTTCTCCCGGGGAAGTCGTTGAGGTATGGGTCTGCCCCGAGGGTAAGATCTCCGTTTATGCAGACGTGCCCGAAAACAGCGCTCCAAAGGAGGTCATAATAACCTCGGGGTGCGGCGGAACCGGAAAGATCTCAAAGGAAATGCTTGAAGGCGCCTTTAAACCGCTGCGGGAGGCGACCATCACCTTTCCTGAAATAAGGGAATTTATCCTTGAGGTATTAAACAGATCTGCCCTTGGAAGACAGACACACTGCGTTCATGGATGTGGATTCTGGGCGGATGGAAGATTGAGGGCCTTTTTCGAGGATGTGGGCAGGCACAATGCCGTTGACAAGATCATAGGGGCCATCCTCCTTGGAAGATTTCCTCCTTCCGGGGCCATTTACACGACCGGAAGGCTCACCTCGGACATGGTACTGAAATGCGCCAGGATCGGAATCCCCATAGTAATGTCCCGTACCGCTCCCTCCTCCCTGGGGCTTGCCATAGCCCGAAGGGCCGGGGTGACGCTTGCCGCCTATGCCCGCCCTGACAGGCTGAACGTGTTTCACCGTCCGGAAAGGATAAGATGCTGATATAGTGGCAGATCCCGGATGGAAATTTATGCGCTCTGTTTCGCCCAAGAATATGTAAAGGGCTTCTTCCAGTGGTTTCCAAAATCCTTCCAGGCCTTCCCCTTCCCCTTGCCATTCTCCGTTTCAGCTAGTCTTTTGCCGGAAGGACCTTAATTTTTCAGGCATAAAAACCGATGGAAAGGACATAAGAATCAGCCGGTAAGACCTGACGAGGCAGTGGAAATTTATTTGGATTCTAACTTTTTAAAACGAAACGGAGGATTTTTGCATGTTCAAGATCAAATCGCTTTTGCCCCTTTGGATCGGATTCTTCCTGGTGGCTCTTGGGCCGGTCTCGGTTCAGGCTGAAACCGCTCCCCAGATTGTCGAAGAGCTCAAGAGTTGCTTTAGTGAATGTATTTCTG
>CAYZJS010000043.1:0-13557 GCA_964478865.1 uncultured Thermodesulfatator sp. | reverse complement strand
TGGATGGACAACATGGAGATAGCTATCAGACAATACAACCAAGCATTTCTTTGCCACTGCCCAGGTATTCTTGTAAATTTCATTATAATATTTCCTCCCTTACTCACTTGCATACTCTGAGCCTGTCAGGGCCTTGAGCCTCAACTGGGCGAATGTAATCATATCTTCAGGTACACTGGAGCCTGCAGATAAAATCGTGCGGTATTCAGTTATGGCTTGTGGAGTCTTGGATAAATATTCATAACACTGAGCCTTCAGCATTATGGCATCTGGATCTATCTTGTAGTTGGCTTCTATCCGGTTTATGAGCCTCAAGGCCTTCCTGTAATCTCCCTGGGAAAATGACAGCACGGCATAGTTCCAAAGTGTGTCTCTGGAAGGCTTCTCAGAGATGGCCATTTCAAAATATGCGGCTGCATCTTTAACCCTGTCCAGGCGTGCAAGCGCCACGGCTGCTATTGCAGCGGCTTCTCCATCCTTGCTGTCTATTTTTAGTGCCTCTTTGGCATAATTAAAGGCTGACAGGGGATCATCCTGCTGTAATGCCAGGGCGGCAAGTTTTCTATTGAGTTCTACATTTTCAGGCCACAGTGCAGCGGCTTTCTTAAGGTTTTCATATGCGCCCAGAATATTGCCATGTCTCTCCTGGGAAGCCGCCTTTTTAACCAGTTTTTCAGCTTTTATTATCTGCTTAAGCGGCGTGGTGGATTTCTTCTTTTTATTTATGGATAATTTTCTGTCGGCCTTGGAACTGACATGAACAACGGGCTTGGTCTCCAAAACGCCTGAAGAGCCGGCTTCACCAATCCACTCGACTGACTTTTTATTGGGATAAATCATTATAGTGTTATTTCTTTCAACACTGTCCAGTCCTTTCAGGTTTTTTATCACTTCCAGTACGAAGGGCCATGGAACATTGTCCAGGGCAAGGGTCAATGTCCCCTTCACTCCCTCGTCAACCACCACGTTTTTTCCACTCACCTGTCCCAGGAGCCGGAAAACATTGTGGAGATCCACCTTGTAAAAATCCACGCTTATCTTTTTGGGTTCCTTGTTAAGCTTTGCATTTTTTATTGCCGAAGGGTTGATTTCAGTTTGCTTGGTTGCGTGGCGATCAGCCTGCGAGACATTGGATTTAGCCACTTGAAAAGCCCCCTTATTTTTCCCAGTGGACGGCTTCCGTTTCTTGAGTTCCTTGAGCCAGAAATTCACGTCTGACCCAGGATGTTTTTCCTGTTGGGAAGCCAGGCACTTCCAGCACGGAAAGGAGCTGGCCATTGTAAAGCAAAAAATCAACAAGAATGCCGGAATATTTTTGATTACTTTTCTATTGGGCCTCATTGGTTTCCTCCGGATGAAGAAATAGAATCCTGTCTCGGGATATCAATTCACCTTTTATATCTTCAACTTCTTCCCTGATAAGCACCTTGTCCTTATCAATTTTGACAATTTTTCCATGTTGAAATCCTATTCGCATGCCAGGCCTGAGCGTATAACCTATACCCGAAGCATCTTGAACCATGGCGATGGTTGATCCAGTTTTTTCAAGAACTATTCCCACCAGTGTTAGCTGGCCCACGTCCATGCATTCCAGTGGGGTATCACATCTTTCCGGCCGGTTTGCCTTGCCGGTCTTCTTGGCAATATTTTTTGGTGTTGAGGAGGAAGTGCGGAAAAATGGCATGAATGGATCTGGCTTGCCAGCTGGATTATAATGATAGGCAACAGGGGTCAGGAGCTGTGCCAATCTCTTCTGGTATTCCTCGATCTTTTTTCTTTGAGTGTTGGTCGAGCTGGTTGAAATACCAGGGCTGGATTTTGGTTTGGCAAAACCCGTTGCACTGCCGATTCCAAGACACAAGATAGACAGAGTTACGATAACTATGTTCCTATTAAAATGATTCGAATTAATCTTTATTTTTAATAGTTCTTGCATCATTTTTTCTTTTTCTTTCCTTTGGACTTTTTGAGTGCCTTCTGTTCTTCCGGAGTAAGAAAGCGATATGTTGCTGCGGTACATTTAGTTTGAATGATCCAGTTACCTCCTCTTTGAATTCCTGAGGATTTGGAAAGGTTTAAATCAGCTGTTTCTGGAGCCGAACTCCCACCAGCCTTGTGGGCAATATTGCCTGTCTGGCTCCATATTTGAGAACTTTCTTCCGCTTTTCCCATGGTTACGTCTTTTATATGAACGATCCGGGCCATTCTGCTGACTTTGTCGAAAAAGACTACTGTATTGTGAAAAGGCCCCTTGAATTCCAGGCCAACGGGAATGGAAGCGTAAAATTTTTCATGTTTTTCTTCGCCTGGCTTGAATGCTTGAAATTCGAGGCGGGCTTCATTCCCCAGTGACGATATCTCCGTCAGGACGGAGGGGATGTCCTCTTTTTCCGGGAGCAATTTCATGGCCTGCTTCAAAATATCTTGCATGGCCTTCAGTTCTTTTTCCAGCCTTGGAAGCTGTCTGCTCTTGGTTTCCAGTAGGGCTATTTCACGTTTGAGATTTGGGATCTTGGTAGAAATAGTATCAATTTCTCCTATTCTGGTCGAAAGAAAGAGGAACCAGAACAGGGCCAGGGGCACGGCCCATGTAATCACCAATACCAGTGCCTTTTGCCATGTGGGCATCCGATAAACGCTATCGAATAATCCCGGAGGAATGTGCAAAAAATGTTTTTTTACTTTCACGATATCCGCTCGTCAGTCTTATATGTTGTCATGATCCAGCAATATTGATGCTCAGATCGAACGCCATTAAATCATGTCCCTGTACTTCTTGACGATGAGTTGCTGAAAGCCGCACTTTTTTAAATGTTGGTGTTGCTTGAAGGCGCCGCATGAAAAGAGCTACAGTGTGATTATCAAGTGCAACGCCCGAAAGTTTGAGGTTCGTATCTTTTAGATCCAGTTTTGTTAGCCATAAGCGATCGATAGGCAGAGAGCTGACTACGTCATCAAGTACTCTAACTGTTCGTGTTCTTCCTTGTTGAAGCTTTTCTATGGCCTCAAATTTGGTCTCAATTTCCTTATTTTTTTGCTGAACTTTCCTTATCTTTTTATTCACGTAGGCCAACTTTGCCTTTTTTGCTTCAAGTCTTTTGAGCTCAGCTCGCTGGGCGGAAATTTTTCCCTGAATTCCAAATCCAACTGCGAATAATCCAGACAGAAGCAGAACAATAGACAGAAAAAATATCGAGACCTGCTGGCGTACAGCCTCTCTTTTTTTCCATTCCCTAACCGGTAACAGGTTTATGGCAATCACTATTCTGCACTCCTTATTGCCAGGCCACTTGCTATCGCCATCTGGGGCGATACAGTGTCCATATAGGCCGGATCTATTTCCTTGGAATGATCAACGCTGGAAAAAGGATTTAGTTTGGTGGCCTCAATTTCCAGGCCCTTGGAAAAATGCGCTTCCAGATCTTTTAAAAGTGCGCAGCCTCCACTTAAGAATATATGGGTAGGAAATTCCTCGGGTTTTGCATTTGACTTGAAGAAATTGATGGCCTTTTTTATTTCGTCAAGCCACAGGTCGGCCATTTCAACCACCACCTGCCTGATCTCTTCAGCCAGGACCTTATCCTTTGTTCCTGAAATCTTGGCAGCCTCTGCATCGTCGCGGCTCAGCCCCGTGGCCTCCTGTATGGCCTCTGTCAGTTGTTCTCCTCCAATTGCCATGTCGCGGGCAAATACAGGCATGCCGTTCTGGATGATATTCAGATTTGTCTTGCTGGCTCCAATGTCTATCAGGACAGCCGGCTCTGAGACATCTCCAAAGGCCATTTCAAATGCATTGACGAGGGTGAAGGCATCCACATCTATTACAGCAGGGGTAAGGCCAATGGCCTCCATAAGGCCGGCGTAGGCATCGACTATCTCCTTCTTGGCCGCAACCAGGAAGATATCAGTGCCCTCCACGTCCTCCTGTTGAGTGTTTTTAAGTATGCTGAAATCTATGTAGACATCGTCTATTTCAAAGGGAACGTATTTTTCCGCCTCTATTAACAGGTTTTCCTCTATGTCTTTTTCATTGGAATAGGGAACATGAATGCGCTTGACTATGACCGAATAGCCGGAGATGGAAGTAGCCACCCGTTTTATCTTGGGTTGGCAGCTTGATATGAGATTCCTGAGGATGTTGCCGACGGTTTCATGATCCTTTATGGAACCATCCACTATTACATCCGGAGGCAGCATGGCCCTTCCAAATGTCCTCAAGGTACGGTTTTTGCCCGAACCTGCAAATTCGGCGAGTTTGATGGTGTGGGAACCTACGTCTATACCCAGCACAGGCTTTTCTTTTTTCTTGAACAGGCTTGTCAGTTTAAAATTTTTCATATTCATTTCAAATTGTTTCCAGGTTCCTGCTCCCCTTTTTTTCTGGCTATTCTCTTATTCGGTTCCATGCAAAATTTTCTTAAGCCAAATTAAAAAGACTTGTTTAAAAAAAGTTGCACTGTATGATTAGCGGACCTGCGGCCAGCTAATATTTCAAAAATCTCCTTCTTGAAATTTGAACTTCCCAGCACCCACTTGTTTTTGACGGACAGGTCAACAGGGAATACTGGCACCAGGCGGCTTTTCACGGTAATTTATCTCCTATGAGTATTGAAAAAGAACGTATCAGAAATTTTTCCATAATCGCCCATATAGATCACGGCAAGTCCACGCTGGCTGATCGAATTCTTGAATTTACGGGTAGCGTGAGTTCAAGACAGATGAAAAAGCAATTCCTGGACCAGATGGATCTGGAACGGGAAAGGGGTATTACCATCAAGGCCCAGACCGTCCGGATTACCTACAGGGCCGACGATGGAAAAGATTATTTGTTAAATCTCATTGATACCCCTGGCCACGTGGATTTTTCATACGAGGTGTCAAGAAGTCTGGCAGCCTGTGAAGGGGCCTTGCTGGTTGTTGACGCAACCCAGGGAGTCGAGGCCCAGACCCTGGCCAACGTCTATCTGGCCCTTGAAAATGACCTGGAAATCATTCCAGTACTGAACAAGATCGACCTTCCCAGTGCCGAACCGGAAAGAGTTGCCCAGGAGATAGAGGACATAATCGGCATAGATGCCTCTGACGCGATATTGGCCAGTGCCAAGGAGGGTATTGGCACAAAAGAGGTGCTTGAAGCCATTGTGAGAAAGATCCCTCCACCGGGTGGCAGCCGGGAAAAACCCCTGAGGGCCCTTGTTTTCGATTCCTGGTTTGATCCCTATCAGGGCGTAATTGTGCTGGTGCGAATAGTGGAGGGGACCCTTAAAAAGGGTATGGGCCTGGTCATGATGTCTGATGGACGGAAATACGAAGTGCAGCGCATAGGTGTTTTTACGCCTGAGCCCCGGGACGTGGAAGAGCTTTCAGTAGGGGAGGTGGGTTTCCTGGTTGCGGGTATAAAAAACGTCAGGGACATCAGGATAGGAGACACCATCACCGAGCTGAAAAGGCCTGCTGCCAACCCGCTGCCAGGCTTCAAGCCGGTGAAGGCCATGGTCTTTTGCGGCCTCTATCCGGTAGATCCTGGCCAATATGATCAGCTGAAGGAGGCCGTGGAAAAACTGTGGCTAAACGATCCTGCTTTTTCCTATGAGCCGGAAAGTTCTGCTGCCCTCGGGTTTGGCTTCAGGTGCGGGTTTCTTGGCCTCTTGCACATGGAAATCGTCCAGGAAAGACTGGAGCGGGAGTTCGAGCTATCGCTTATAAGCACTGCTCCTGCGGTAGCCTACAGGTTGAGGCTGAATTCCGGGGAGGAGCTTACCATTCATAACCCTGCACAAATGCCGGATGCCTCCAAGATCCGTGATATCTCGGAACCCTATGTGGAAATGGAGATTTACGTGCCCAAGGAATTCGTTGGTGCCGTAATGGGGCTATGTGATGAGAAAAGAGGCAGGCAGGTCAACATGACCTATCTCACCTCGGAGAGGGTCCTTCTAAAATACGAACTGCCATTTAATGAAATAGTCCTGGATTTTTATGACAGGCTGAAGTCCATAACCAGGGGTTATGCCTCCATTGACTATGAATTCCTGGAATACAGGCCGGCAAATCTGGTAAAGATGGACATCCTGATAAACAAGCAGCCGGTGGATGCGCTCTCCGTCATTGTCCACAAGGACAAGGCCTATTACAGGGGCCGTGACCTTGTCTCCAGGCTGAGGAAGATAATCCCCCGCCAGCTGTTCGAAGTTGTCATCCAGGCCGCAATAGGAAACAAGATTATTGCCAAGGAGCGCATTCCGCCCCTTAGAAAGGATGTAACAGCAAAGTGTTACGGGGGCGATATTACCAGGAAGCGCAAGCTCCTGGAAAAGCAGAAGGAAGGCAAAAAAAGGATGAAACAGGTGGGTTCTGTTGAAATACCCCAGGAAGCCTTCCTGAGCATTCTGAAGGTTTAGCCCCAGGCGGAACCGCACCTTGCCTTCAAAATTGGTGAGGCTGTTCAGCCAGGTTTGTTATTGCGCACAAGCCTTGCCGGGATTAGCATTGCTCCCATGAAAATTCAAGACAATTATCAGCAAAATAGGCTCCTCATCCTTTTTAAGGAATACGCCCAGGCTATCTTGATAGCCCTGGTTATTGCCCTTTTTGTCCGGACATTTGTTGTACAGGCATTCAAGATCCCGTCCGGATCCATGATAAAGACACTCCTGATAGGTGATCACATCCTGGTAAACAAGTTCATTTACGGGGTAAAAAACCCCTTCAATAGGGAAACTTTAATCTCGGGACATCATCCCGACCATGGAGACGTGGTAGTCTTTATTTTTCCACTGGACAGGAAAAAGGATTTTATAAAAAGGGTGATCGGGGTCGAGGGAGACACGATTAAAATCGTAAACAAAAAGGTTTACGTAAATGGCAAATTATATAAAGAGCCTCCCGGTGTGCAGCATACAGATCCCAATATCATCCCAGGCAACATCCAGCCAAGGGACAACCTCGGACCCATAAAGGTGCCGCCCGGCAAGCTCTTTGTCATGGGTGACAACAGGGATCAAAGTTTCGACAGCAGGTTTTGGGGTTTTGTCCCCCTCCAGGATGTAAAAGGAAAGGCCTTTATCATTTACTGGAGCTGGGATTCCGAGAGCTTTTCTCCACGTCTGGACAGAATCGGCAAGTGGATCGAGTAAATGGATCTCAGCCTTCGAGCCTTTTTTTGATCTTCCTGCCTGCCGCTTCCACCACCATGAGGTAGAGAGACGAACACAGCCCTATGAAAAAGAGGCTGGCCAGTATGGCGGCAAGATTATTCTGGTAGAGTGATTTTCTTATAACGTATCCGATGCCGTTGGTGGCTGCCAGGAACTCCGCAACTATGGTGCCCACCATTGCCAGGGTCCCGCTGCCTGCAATCACGGTTATTATCTTGTCCAGGTTTTCAAAGGTCCTGATGGAAAGTTCCGTAAGGGAATCCATGTATCCGGTTTCCCTGAAGAAATGTTCAACCTCTGTTACAGGGTCTGAAAAAATTCCAAGAAAGCTCAGCAGCAATGGGAAATAGCAGATCAGGGATGCTATCAGCAGCCTGGAGGCAAGGCCGTCCCCGAGAAAAATGAATACGATGGGAGCAATTGCAACTACCGGATAGGCCTGGAGGTTGTAGGCAGCCGTCTTTACCATGTTTGAAAACCTGGAGCCGGTCCGTGCCAGGAATGCCACGCTAACCGCAAGCATTATTGCCAGCACGTGACCGGCAACTGCAACCAGAGTGGTATTTACCGAGGGAAGCAGGAAATCAGCAGACTTCATGAAAATGAGAAAGGATATTTCGTCTGGTGGAGGTATCAGATAATCAGAAAGGCCTGCGGAATATTTCACTGCCAGCAGAATCGATATGCCCGTCAAAAAAATGACTATGAACTGAATGATTCTCATTCGGTATCTTGCCAGTCCTTGCTTGAAGCTGCCTGTAATATTTCAAGGATCTTTTCCTGTGCCCGGCTTCTTTCTGCCTGCCTGGGATGTTTGATGTCCAGGCCCGGGATGGAAACCAGGCTTGACAATCCGCTTGTCCCCGCCTCTTGCAATACAAAGATCTTTTTTGAGAACAGGGCCACTTCACTGACATTGTGGGAAATATATATGAACGTCTGTTCCGGATAATGCTCCTTTATAAATGACAGGATCATGTTTCTGGACGGTTCGTCCACGTTGGCCAGGACCTCATCCAATATGAGAAGGTCAAAATCCTGCACCAGGTATCTGATAAGGTTTACCCTGTTTTTCTGCCCCATGGAAAGCCGCGGAAACTTGTGACCTGCAAAAGACTCCACGCCGAATTCAGATAGAAGATCATGAAGCAAATGCCTTCTTTCAGGGGCCGTTACCTCCTCCAGGTGCCTTTTTACTGTTTTCCAGCCGGGCAGCCTTTCGGTATTGTATGAAAAAAGATCTCTGGCCAGGTCCTGTTTCACCACCTGGCCCTTATCCGGGGCGAGAAGCCCGCCAATGAGCCTGGCCAGGGTGCTTTTGCCAGAGCCTGAAAAGCCGAAAAAGGAAAAGAACCCTGGTCCTGAAAAAGACAGGTTAAGGCCGGAAAAAATCGGCCCGTCACTACCGGGGTAAGAAAAACTCAGATCCCGACAGGTTATTTTCACTTGCAAACTGTTACTTGCGCCCCTTGGAAAGGCGTTGCAGCCTGCGGCGTCTCTTTTTCCTGCGTTTTATGATCTTTTTGACAGTGGCATCCAGGATATCTTCTCTCAGTTTCAGTTTGTCCGATTCTGCACCGAAGACAGCCACCTTCAGGTATTCAAAGCCGAACTTCATGAGTTCGACATCGTCTTCGAGTATCTTTCTGAGAAGCCTGGAATCAACTATGTATGTGTCCAGAAATCTGCTTTCAAAAACGAAACTCCGGAACCTTTCCATGTTTGTGGACACCATGAAGAAGAGTTCCTTGGCCCTTTCGGGCATCTCGGTTTCCTCGCCAAACGATTTCTTCCTGAGCAGCAGTTCCATCCAGTCGCGGTTCATCCGGTCATAGAGGTCGGATTCCTGGTCCTGCCTCCAGGAGTCCACTGTCCACTCCGTGTCTTCCTCAAAACCCTTGCAATGGTCTTCCTTTACCAGGAAGAAGAATTCTTCCTCTTCCCCTGCAAATTTTTCAGCCTGTCTCAGGCTCGCCAGGCCGATGGGATAATAGCGGCAGCAGACCGGCCTGTCCGTGTATATCTGGCAGCCGTCCTTTGTCACAAAGGGGCACCGGCCTCCTTCGTTCTCCAGCATTTTAAGCCTGGCAACCGGAACCCTGGTAATTCCCAGAAGCTCCGGCTCGGTATAAAGCCGCAAAAACAAGTCGGAATTGAGCCCCAGCCTGTGCTTCATCCTTATGATGTCGTAAGGTGTAAGGATGATGTTCATGTTCCTGCAGCACTTTGTAAAGCAGCTTACCCCTGGATAGCACCTGAACTTGAAGGTGCTGTCTCTTTCGAGCCTGACCGGCTGGATCGGGCTTCCTTCCTGTCCCTTCCTCAGGGCCTTGTTTACCCTTTCCTCGATATGTTTTAGTCCCATTTATTCCTCTTTTTTCATTAGATAGTGATGCCTCCTGCCACCGGCACAATGGAGCACACTCTATTCCAGATGACTACTGCAGGCAACTTTAGCATGAAAAAACCCGCCTTTTCCAGTAAAGCCTGAATGCCGCCGGGAAATGTCCCGGGACAGCTGCAAAACTGGTTAACCATCGTTTCTCCCTGCCAGCTCACGTGCCTTTTCGAACTCGGCCTGGGTGTTGACGTTGGACAGACATTTCAGGGAGCCGGTTATACGGACGATGTCTTCCTCCATCACCAGAAATTTAGGGACCTTGTCCGTGAGCTCTCTCATCCTGAGCCGGTTTCTTTCAACCAGGTTTTCCACCAGGGGAAGAAGGGATCTGTGATATATGGCATGTAGCGGCTCAAATCTGCCCTGCCAGTAAGGGATTATCAGGGGTGCCCACGTTTCTATTTCCACCATGTATCTTAAAAGCTGCAGGTCCACAAGTGGCATGTCACAAGCCAGCAGCATCACCCACTGGGTCTGACAGTGAAAGAGGGCGGAATGGAGTCCTCCAAGGGGGCCGCGGTCTTTCAGAATATCCGGGAACCTGGGCAGGCGGACTTGGGGATAATCCGCAGAATCCCTGACAGACAGGGCTACTTTTGAGGAAACCTGCTGCGCCGTTTCAATAATATTTTCTATTATGGTGGCGTTGTTTTTCCACGGCGCCAGGGCCTTGTTGCTTCCAAAGCGGCTGCTCTTTCCCCCTGCCATTATAACCATTGTGATGGAGCTCTTAGGTGCTAACATGATAAAGCCTGGTCGCGAAAAGATGCCCGCCTGCCATTGGCGGGTTACGTGTCATATTCAGAGCTGTTGACAAACAAGGATAACATGATTATTTAATTTAGACATCTGATGCGGGGTGGAGCAGCCTGGTAGCTCGTCGGGCTCATAACCCGAAGGTCGGAGGTTCAAATCCTCCCCCCGCTACCAAGAAAATCAAGGGGTTACGGCAAATCAGCTGTAACCCTTTTTCATTTTTCGGTACGTATTTGGTACGGTAGCCCACAGTTCAAAAACAGTAATGTCCTATCCATCCCCGGCCGGTTTTCTTTTCAGTTCCAGTATAAGGCGCCGGTGGCCTGTTAAGGGCAGGAGTTTTCGCTGGACGCAGGGGTAAAGGCCTCTTTGATTCAGGAATCCGGCATGGTCTTCCAGCTCCTGTTCTCCCGACGGTCCCTTGAGCAGGAACATGGAGCCTTTTGGGGCCAGGAAATCCAGCCCGGTTTCAACGAACCATTTTACTGAGCCGGCGGCCTGGCTGACGATGATATCGAATCCATTTTCAGGCATGAATTCAGGAGGGTTTTGAGGGGTGATCAGCCTGTTTGTGATAAAGATATTACTTAGGCCCAGCCTTGCCATGATAAAATAGAGGAAGGAACATTTCTTTTTCACTGCTTCTGCAAGGACCATGTAAAGACCCGGCCGGATGAGCTTCATAAGGAGTCCCGGAATGCCTGCTCCTGTGCCGATATCAAGCACGGTCCTGGTGTTTTGGGGGATGTTTCCCATGAGCAGGAGCGTGTCCCCGAGGTGTTTCAGGACCAGTGCCTCGGGGTCTTTTATTCCCGTGAGGTTCGTTACCCTGTTCCAGTTATAAAGTTCCGTGAAATAGAAGAGCAGATTTTGCCGGGCCGTCTGATCCAGGGATATGCCGGTGTCCTGGGAAAGGCGGCTGATGAGCTCAGGCAGTTTAGGGAAGTTGCTCGTTTGCAAGGTTTCCAAAGGAGGAGAACTTTCCCACAAAGGCCAGGAGCACCGTACCCGTGGGGCCGTTTCTCTGCTTGGCCACTATGATTTCCGCCTTGCCCCTCTTGGGGTTGTCTTCCGCCCGGTTGTAGACTTCGTCCCGGTATATGAACATGATGACGTCTGCATCCTGCTCTATGGCTCCGGATTCCCTGAGGTCTGACATCTGGGGCCTTTTGTTCGGACGGTCTTCCACCTTGCGGTTCAGCTGGGAAAGGGCAAGTACCGGGACGTTCAGTTCCTTGGCCATTGCCTTTAGGGAGCGGGAGATTTCAGAAATTTCCTGTTCCCGGCGCTCCGTTCCAGCTCTGCCCTGCATGAGCTGGAGATAGTCAACTATAATAAGGCCGATGTCCTGGTCGCTCTTGAGCCTCCTGGCCTTTGCCCTCATTTCCAAAACGCTCAGTGCCGGCGTATCATCGATGAAGATCGGTGCCTGGGAGAGGTTCCCGGCAGCATTTATCAGGCGCGGCCAGTCTTCTTTCCCGAGGAAGCCAGTTCTCACCTTGTGGGCGTCAACCATGGCTTCGGAGCAAAGCATCCTCAGGGCGAGCTGCTCCTTGGACATTTCCAGTGAAAAGATGGCAGAAGGGATCCCGTGTTCCACAGCCGCATGCTGTGCAATATTCAGGGCAAAGGCGGTCTTGCCCATGGATGGACGCCCGGCGATGATGATGAGATCCGAAGGTTGAAAGCCTGCTGTGAGTTTGTCCAGATCGGTGAAGCCCGATGGTATTCCGGTTATTAGCTCCTTTTTTTCATAGAGTTCTTCTACCCTTTTGATGCTGGACTTCAGAACGTCTTTCAGGGGGTTAAAGGCCTGTTTTATCTTTGATTGTGACAGTTCAAATATGGCACTTTCAGCGCTTTCCAGGATGTCGTCTATGTCGCCAGCCTCTTCATAGCACATGGTGGCGATATCCGAACTTTTCTGTATCAGTCGCCGGAGTACCGCCTTGTCCCGGACTATTCTCGCGTAATAGTCGATATTTGAGGCAACGGGTACGGTTTCGGTAAGTTCCGCCAGGTACAAGGCCCCGCCTGCCGCCTCGAGCTTGCCGTTTTTGGCCAGTTCGTTGTGGACCGTGACGAGGTCCTGCGGCTCATTCCTGTCAAAAAGGTTCACCATGGTAGAGTAGATAATGCCATGGCTTTCCTTGTAGAAATCGTCAGGCCCGAGGATCTCCAGGACCTTCAGCAATGCACCGTCTTCTATCAGGATGCTTCCCAGGACGCATTGCTCCGCATCGATATTCTGGGGCGGGACCCTGAAATCATCCCTGTGAATGTTTTTGACTTTGAACTGTCTTACTGCCACAGTTAACCGGCGGAAACCACCTTGATGTTCAAGGTTGCTGTTACATCAGGGCTGAGCTTGACTGGTATTTCGTACTCGCCAAGGGCCTTGATGGGTTCTTCCATGACGATCTTTTTCCTGTCGATTTGGAAACCCTTTTCTTCCACGGCCTTTGCTATGTCCAGGTTGGTGACAGAACCGTAAAGCTTTTCTTCCTCGCCCACCTTGACTGGAATCTCGATATCGAGAGCCGAGAGCTGGGAAGCCAGGGCCTCGTACTCTTCTTTCATCTTGGCCGCCCTTTTCAGTATTGCCTCTCTCTGTTTTTCGATCTTGGTGAGATTCTTCTTGTCGGCGACTATGGCAATACCCTTGGGCAGAAGGTAGTTCCTGGCATACCCGTTGGCTACGCTGACAATATCGCCAGCCTTTCCAAGGTTTTCTATACTTTCGTTTAAAATGACTTCCATTTTCTTGATGCCCTCCAAGGAAAATTGAAAAATTGAGATTTTACCCGGCCATATGATAAGATTTCACATAACCGCTTAAAAAGCAAATCCACATATAAATGATGTAATCCAGTCCTGTTGTATTCACTCCGCAGCCTTTCTTCTGTTTTTTTCAAGCCGGCTGCGGAAATCAAACCAGTTGTCCATCAGGCCGGTAAAAACAACCATAAGTAGACCATACCACTGAATGCCAATCAACAAATAAACCAGCCACCGGACAAACGCCGGAGTCTTCATGGCATGGAAGAAATATTTCATTACTGCAAACCCCTGGATGAGGTAAAAAATGCTCACTGAAGTCACGGCATTTTTCCCCACGCAGGAGATTTGATCCCCGGGATAAAGGGCCATGAAACCGGATACTATGAAGACCCATACCAGCCAAGGAGGCATTGCCCACCTTTTGAATTCCGGTCCGATTATTTCCCGGTTACGCCTTATCCT